>CAKUXP010000004.1 GCA_934700345.1 uncultured Fibrobacter sp.
AGGTTCGAGAAGAGCACCCTGTCCTACATGGCACTCCTGCACCTTGCCGCAGGAATCATCGCCCTTAGGAAAGTCAATGCTATTTAGGGATAAGCTCTAAGTGTCATTTGGATACCTGAATTTGTCGCAATCCCTTTATCCATCTGTGTTCAGGCGAGAAAAATATTCCAAAATCATGCTTTTGCGAGCGTCCGTCGAAATTCCCTTGTGAAGACGCAAAATTGATTTCAAATCGGTAAACACGGACTCGATGCCGTTGTTCGTATTTGGAATCCCGAGCCCGTACAATTCTTCGAAGGTCCACAAAAAACGCATATTTCTTTTTATGCTGTGATAGGCGCTTCGGAGGTTCTTATGCGTGTAGTGCATCTTCCCGTCGGCATGCAAAGTTCGTTCTTTAAGGAACTCCTTCCACTTGCATTCCCATTCACTGAACAGCCCTTCAAACGACGCCCTGTCCGTATGTACCGTGAAGTATGTCAAGTCTAGAAGCTCCCTTGACGCATCCAGTTTTGGTCTGCTGGTCAGCCAATGTCTGACAGTCTTCACCTGATGAAATTGGCAGTACTGAAACGTATACCTAGATAACCGTTTCCCCGCAAGCCATCGCTGACGATACACGTTATTTCAAGGTTGTGACTTTCTAGCCACTCGATGCCTTCAACGTAATCTTCTGTCCGCTCTTTTCGGTTGATAAATTTCGACCAGACGACACGTCCCTTAACGGCTTCCTTTATTGCCACGACTCCAAAATTCCATCCCCAATAAGTCGTGTCTGTCAAGGCGACGATTTTACCAGGAAGAATATTTATTTCAGGAGCGGGTGCAGATTTTATTTTTCTGCATACGGTACTTCTGGATATGCCGGGCTGGCTTGCAATGTCTTGAGAACTTAGTTTTCCGGTGGATCTTAAGCGGAGAATTTCGTTGCCGAAATCAACCCTTGAATGCGAAAAATGTCGTCCACAGGCTTTGCAGAGCCACCTCTGGCGGCCATGTGAAAAGCCTTTCTTTGTAACATGGCTTGAACCACAAAAAAAAAGCAAATTTTACCCATTTCTAAAAAATATTGCTGCAGCCCAGCATTTGCAAGGGTTACAGCCTATTTTGGGTATCCAAATGACACATTAGCCGAAAATTTAAATGAATTTGCGCAAGGCTGTTCGGATATCTGGATGTTCGATGGGAAAAAGTATTGCGTTGGACTTATTAGCAAGGATACGATTCTATCTTATTATGAATGCGGTATAAAGGGAGTTTTTTTTAAGGAAGAACAAAATATAAAAGATTCCCTTTGGGGGATCAACTTGCAGAAAATATAATTTATTCGCCCGATATTGTGCGATATATGAATTCTTTTCTTTGGCTAGAAACCGGCCTCATAGGCCGCCATTTAATTCGTATAGACTACAAAAATGGCAAATTGGTTTATATAAGGAAGTATTTATGAAAAAGATGATTGTTGTCGTTTTCTTTTTATATGGTTTTATTATTGGCAAACCGATGGAGAGTATCGAGCGTTATAACGTCATACTTGTTCATGGTGCGGCTGACAGCTTGTCTGGAATGGACTGTACGGCAAAAGATTTATACGATGCATACTTGTATTATAAACCTGATGAAGAAGAAGTATTCGGTCGCATAAAGGGCTATGTTCAAAAAGGAACTTTTTGGTGGCAGGATGACAGTCGTTCCACGGCTACGGGAATGGTAAAGACGCTTCCTGACTGGATAAATAACAAAATTTTTGACGGCGATTTACTTGACCGTTTTGGAATATACTTGAATCGTCCCTTTTTAAATCCTGCAAATACTCCTGTTGTGAATGGAGGTGAAATAGGAAATAGGACGTGGAACGGTCGAGATAAATGTAGAGTTCGCAGATCGTTGACTGAAGAAGCGGAGGAGATGAGAAATAAAGGTCGTAATTTTTTACTAGAGAGAAGAAACGATGATTCTTTAACTTATCGTAAATATGGAAGCGATATTGGCTATTATACTCACCGCAACATCCTGATTGCTCACAGCATGGGCGGTCTGGCCGCCCGCGAATATGTACAAGGTGATGGCTACAATGGTGACGTGGACAAGGTAATTACGTTAGATAGTCCGCATGAGGGTACGTATTCCTTGGATGGACTTCTATATATGAAGAATTATGTTTCACTTACGGCGGCTAAAACATATTCACACATGGCGTTATTGAGTGGTCTTGTTTGGATTCTGGGGAAAAATGATATTGTAATGAATCAGACTGCGTTGATGTCGATTGCTTTGGGATTGGTTTCTTCGGATGTTGTCAATGGCCTTGTTGATGCTATTGTTGATTTGGCTCTTGGTTATGGTTTTACCGAGGACGATCCCCTTGCTGACTACATCTTTCCTGGTTCTGATGGCCTTAAGCAGCTGAATGGTAAAGAATGGAAAGAAAATTTGCCCATGTTCCGCTTGCTGTATAGCATCGGTGGCCTGACTTTTGGGTCGAGTGAGGAGTATCTTCAAAAGCATTTTTCCGTATTTGTTCCAAGCGGTTTGTTTGCGATGTTTGAAAACAGTATTGCACAAATTTCACATACTGAAATTGATAATCCTGCTTATTGGAATAATATTGTCGCAAGTGCTTCTCTGGGGTTATTGGGTGGATTGACCCTGACAGACCAGGGGAGTATTCTAATTCCGCATTGGTCAGGTGCTGGGGAAAATGTAGATGTGTTTGATGATGCCAGAACAGATGTTGTCAAGATTCCTTTTGCGTCAAACGAGAATACGATGCAAAGTAATGCCGGGATGAACGTGATGGGAATTGTTGCGACGGCAGCGGCTGCAATATATGCCTGTGAAGCTCTGAATGTTTTTTCTCCTGCTGCAGTACAAGTGGCAAAGACGACGGTAGGTATTGCTTCAGGAGTTGCTATAGCGTCTTTTATTCTTTCGTCAACGATTGAAGCTGTCGAGGATATGATGGAAAATCATAAGAATCCTTCACAAGATTATTGGCACGAAAAACAGAAGTTCAAGAAGAACTCATATTTAAAAATGGGAGGAGCTAGGGTTGATGTAGAATCCTATTTGCTAGAAGATTTCCTGTACGAAAAACCCTTTGTCAATTTGGCCGTGCATAATGCGAATGATTGGACGGAATCTATCGATTCAACAAAAATGGACTCGTTAGGATTGTATGGAAAGAATGGCAGTTTGGCTGTAAAACCAATGGAAGCAATTCGAAATGCTCCCCTCCGCTTCCGTTCTTCCTCCGACTGGTCAAGGATGGGCGTGAAGGTGGACCGCTGGGAGCGCGTGGACGGCCTTTCACCGGAAGGGAATCTTGCCCCGAAATCCGTGCCCATTCGCCACGTGGAGCGCTACGCGGTGCCGTCCATCGCCGTGGACGACTGGATTGAAAAGTATTCCTTCGTGGTGGACGACCTGATGCCCCACCGCCTACGGCAAATTCGCATGAACTTCAACTATCAGGAAGAAATCGCTTGGGAGTGCGATATATCTAAGGATGCGCAAGCGAGCGACGCGTGCGTCGTGTACAAGCGCTCCGGCGGCGGGGAGTGGGCGGTCGATTCCTCTGTCGGCAACAGCGGACGTGTTGTTTAAAATGCCCCAAAAGATAAATTTTTTTTGAGCAGATTCGCCATTGATAAAATTGCTCTTTTGAAAGAGCATATTTATAATACTTTGTGCAAAATTTCTAGATTTCAAAGAAAATGCGTAAAGAAATGGGAATTATGAAGAGAATGAAGAAGTTGTTTGGAACGGAATTTGTCACGTTGCGCATGGCAGAGAAGTTGCGTGCAACTTGTGCAAGGTTATTTGTCTTTGCAAATGTTGTCCTTGCGTGCGTAAGCATGTGGGGGTGCGGGCTGTTTGACGAGGAAGTGAGTACAATTATTGATGATGTGAGAACTAATGGTTCGTTGGTCGCAATTCTTGATGATTCTCTGGCCATTTTAAAAAATTCTAGAGGATGGGAAGAACATGCTGAAAGTTGTGATTATTATTCTAATTGTAACGAGGGGACAATGAATCATGGCATTTTTCTTGTGAATTATAGAAGTAAACAGATGCCGTATTGGGGAGATACGGCAAAGGGCGTTTATCACATAATGAACGGTCTTGCTTATGACTCAACGGTTTTCTTTTATACTGATGCGAATAAATTTGGATTTTGGAAAATTCGTGAACCGATAGATGTTCGGGGAAAATTGAAATGGTCCGAAGAATGTCATGGAAATAAGAATATTCAAAATGTCCGACCATGGAAAAATGGTCTTATTTTATTAGAAGGAGCCCAAAATTGTCCCTATGCAATTTTGGATACTGCTACGGGCACCGTGAGTAAACTGAATTTTACCGGTGAATATGCATGGCTGGAAGGGTGCGACGACATCGCATACATTGATGGGGATGTGGTGTGCTTGAGGCAACGCGGTGATAGGTTGTGTGAAATAGATTTTGAAAGTAACGGCGTTGTGATAGATTCCCTAATAAAAAGAGAATGGATGCTTTTTGAGCCGCCTGATTTTTTTTGGGAATGCGGTGAAAATGAAGGCGAGTTCATTTGATAAAAGTGACCATGCCTATGATTTTGGCGATAGGATTGCCTTGATCGGGAAAAATGGTTTCATTTTTGAAGATTATCCTGAAACTTGGTTAAAGTCATATTCGTTTGTTGATTCTACAGGATATTCGATAAGCTATTCTTCCGAGGATTTGATAGTAACAAATTAACCAAAGGGAACTTTTATGCGGAATATTGTCGCATCGCTCATTATTGTCTGCTTTTGTGGAATATTGTCTGCGGCGAAGCCGATGGAGGTGCTTGGCCACTACAATGTGGTTTTGGTTCATGGGGCTGCGCCGGAAAATCAGGGGTTTGAGAAAAACTGTGGCAATGATGTTAAGGATGCGTGGAATACGCTAAATGACAATTCCTTACATCCAAAGGATTCCAGCTGGAACCTTGGTGATGCGGTGGGGATGCTAGGAAAGTATGAAGATGACGGAGAAAAGAAACTCACCTACTGGCTGGATTCGGCCGTGTTTGAGGACACGGTGCGATACGGGTCCGAATACATCTACATTCAACGATCTTTCGCGAATCCGGCGGCCTCGCCGTCGCACAACGCCCATGAAATCGGCGACAGGACATGGAAGGGAACCGACAATTGTTCCGTCCGCCGCTCGCTTTTCGAGGAGGCGCAGGAGGTGAGAGCGAGTGGTGCCGGGAAATTGGATTCTTTGCGAAGAGACGGCTTGAAAAGTTTCCGCTCCGTCCCTTCCCGCAACATCCTCATCGCGCACAGCATGGGCGGGGTGGCGTCGCATGAATACGTGACAGATTTGAACGTCTACAACGGCGACGTGGACAAGCTGGTAACGCTCGACAGTCCGCACGAGGGGACGGGGGCACTGAACCTGCTCATCGACATGCGGGATTACGGAAGGCAGGCCGCGGAGGCCGCCGTGCAGTATCTTTTGCTGACCACCCTTGGAACGTCCATTTGCGCGGTGGCGAAGGACCCCTATTCTGTCGGCCTCGCCCTGTGGCTGTTGGTGCCGACGTTTGGCCTGAGCGCGGCGGAAAGGGGCGTGACCGCGCTGGTTGACGAATTTGCGCTCGGAGAGGATTACGCCTTCAAACGCGGGGATTCCCTGACGCGATACATTTTCCCGGGCGCAGACGGGGTGACCGCTTTGATGACGCGACCGGCCCACGAAAACATGCCCATGGTGCGTCTCCTCGCCGGCAAGGGCGGCATGACCTTTTCCGACCCAAATGAGGGAAGCGGCGAGGTACTGAACTTTTTGATCCCGGAGGGGATAAGCACGGCGGTGAAGAACGCTGTGGCGCAACTGGGCGGGGACGGGTCGGCGTCGGCCGTTTACGCGAACGTCGAGACGGGTCTCGTCCTCGGCCTGCTGGGCGGAATTTCCGTGCGGGACGTCGGCACGACATTGATTCCGGAGGGTTCGGGTCTGGCGACTTCCACGGAGGCGTTCAACGGGTCCCTTGCCGACGTCAGGCGGTTCGCGTTCGACGCGGCGGCGCACGCCAATTCCGCCGGTGTGGCGCGGCAGGCGGCGAGGAATGTCGCGGAGATGGCGGGAATCGTCAGCGGGGTCATCGCCGCCGACATCGGCCTTTCCGCTTTCCCCGTCATCCAGGTGGCCGCCAAGGTGGCAATCGCGTTGTCCGGGGCCGCCGTCCTCGGTCTCGATATGTACGAGACGGGCATCGCCGACATTATGGAATCCCACGAGAACGCCAAGACGCGTCGCATGCTCGACACGCTGTATTCTGCGGGGTTCTCTTATCCAAAAATCGATGGAGGCGACGAATCTGGCAAGATTCGTCTCATGGAGGACTTCCTTTACGAACGCCCGTTCGTGAACCTGGGGCTTTTCGTGTCGGATTCGGCTTTGCGGGCGGTGGAACCCGGATGCTACTATGAAGCGGAAGACGCTGACGAACGGCAACTTTGCGAAGTGGGCTTGTATGACGCGGATGGAAAAGTTGTCGCATCGACAGGGAAAAGGAATTATTCTGAATTTAGGAAAGGTGAACTGAAATTCAAATCCGCCACGGACTGGTCAAGGATGGGCGTGAAGGTGGACCGCTGGGAGCGCGTGGACGGCCTTTCACCGGAAGGGAATCTTGCCCCGAAATCCGTGCCCATTCGCCACGTGGAGCGCTACGCGGTGCCGTCCATCGCCGTGGACGACTGGATTGAAAAGTATTCCTTCGTGGTGGACGACCTGATGCCCCACCGCCTACGGCAAATTCGCATGAACTTCAACTATCAGGAAGAAATCGCTTGGGAGTGCGATATATCTAAGGATGCGCAAGCGAGCGACGCGTGCGTCGTGTACAAGCGCTCCGGCGGCGGGGAGTGGGCAGTCGATTCCAGCGTCGGTGACAGCGGTCGCGTCAGGCATCCCGTTCAAAAGAACGGGATTTTCGATTTTGAGCCGCGCAAATATGGCTACAGCAACCTGCTCCTTGAGTCTTATTTTAATTTATTCTTTGTTTAGCGTTTATTATTTTCTACCTTTTGCCTACTATGGAGAAAGCATGAAAAAACAATTAAACATTTATTTGTTTTTCCGGTGGACTTTTGTATGTGTAGGCCTCTGGGGGTGTTGGCATGAATCGGTGGAAGATGTTTCCAGCTCTAAATTGATTGGTTATTCCGGAGATTCTTTAGTTGTGTTTATAGAGGAGAAAACGGAAGAAACTTGCCTGGCGAAACCATTGGGCGATGATTGTTCTACAAGGGAACTGGGAACTCGAATTGTAGTGAATAATTTTTATACGGAAGAAAATGTTTGGAAAAGTAGCAAAATCAAAGATAAATATGTTACAAATGTTTATGATTTGATAGATGACACGACTGTAATAGAGCTTGACAAGAAAGAAGGGCGCTTTCACAAATGGACTTTGGGGAAGGGTTCAGAAGATTTGGGTTATTTTGAATGGTCTGGCTGTAAACTTCTTGAAAAAATCGGTTCTATTCGTCCTTGGGGAGATGGTTATTGGCGCTTGATAGGAAGTTCTGAAAGTTGCGGTTATGCAATCGTGGATGTGGAAAAAAAGAAAATAACAGGCTATGAAAATCTTGAGAATTTTGCAAAAGGATGTTCTGATTTGTGGGATCATGAGGGGGTTAAGTATTGCGTAGGCGCAGTGAAGAAGGATACAGTAATGTCTTATTATGAACGTTTTTTAGCGGGTGCCATGATAAAAAATAGTGGAGGGATAAGTGATACTTTATGGAACGATCAAATTGAAGGGGCTGCTTTGAATTCTTATCACGCAGTCATATTTAAAAATTCGTTTGTCTGCTATTTGAATAATTACTATAAAATCGATTACAATAAAGTAAAAATGGTGTTTGATCATTGATTGAGGGACCAAATGAAAAGAATAGTTTGTTACATCGCATTGATTACTTTTTCCATTTGTTTTGGCAAACCGATGGAGAGCATAGAACGTTATAATATTATTCTTGTACATGGTGCTGCCGATAGTTTGTCTGGAATGGACTGCAAGGCGAATGATTTATATGAGGCGTACTCGTATTACAACCCTGATAAAGATGAAGTGTTTGGTCGCATAAAAGGTTATGTTCAAGAATCTGGCGCACTGTGGTGGAAAGATGAAAGCCGATCAACTGCTACGGGGATGATGAAAACGTTGCCGGACTGGATAAATGAAAAAATTTTGGACGGAGACGTCAATGATCGTTTTGGAATATACCTAAATCGTCCCTTTCTGAATCCAGCAAATACACCTATAGTGAATGGTGGCGAAATAGGCAATCGAAAATGGAAGGGACGTGACAATTGTAAAGTTAGACGTTCGTTGCTAGAAGAAGCTGAAGAAATGAGAAGTCATGGGCGTGATTCTTTACTTCTATTAAGAAAGGGAGCTTCTATTTATAGGGGATATGATGATTCCGTTGGCTACCACACTCACCGCAATATCCTTATTGCCCATAGTATGGGAGGCCTTGCCTCTCGCGAGTATGTTCAGGGAGATGATTATAATGGTGATGTTGACAAGGTAATTATGTTGGATAGCCCGCATAAGGGAACGTATTCGCTAGATGGACTTCTGGAACTAAAGCACTGGGCCATAAATCCAGTGGTAAAAACGACATCGGAAATGCTCATCTGGGGCCTTGCGTCTCTTCAGTTCAAGCTTTTCGATGCGACAGCTTTGCCTGCTTTGACTGCCGCAGCCGTCTATACGAATTTTGGAAATGCTTTTGTCGATATGGTTGTTGACCTGGCATTGGGCTACGGTTTTAAGAAAGAGGATCCTCTCGTAAGATATATTCGTCCCGGTTCTGAAGCATTAACAGAACTTAACGACAGGGCATGGAACGAAAATTCTCCGATGTATCGTGTTTTGTATGGAGAGGGCGGGCTTACTTTTGGATCCCCTTATGAATACGGCCAATATTATATTTCTTTTGCCGTTCCGGATGCAATTATCGCCCCGATAAAGAATATTATAGCGCAAACGTCTCACACGGAAATTGACAATCCGGCATATTATAACAATATCGTAGCTTCCGCAGCTTTGGGCATGCTTGGCGGTTTGCCTTTAACAGACCAGGGAACTATTTTGATTCCGCATTGGTCTGGTGCTGGGGAAAACGTGAAAGTATTTGATACGCCCGATGCAAATGTCGTAAAAACCTTGTTTGATGCAAATGAACATACCAGTCAAGGAGGAACTCAAGCACTGTCAATTTCATTAGCAGCGTTTACTGCATTGGCTTTGGCGAATGCTCTGGATTTGTTTTCGCCGGGGGCTTCCTATCCTGTGCGAACAGCTATTGCGCTAACCGCCGCGTATTCATTGGCCGTATATGCAGCCCCATCTACGATTGCGGCAATAGAAGACATGATGGAAAATCATAAAAATCCTTCGCAAGATTACTGGCACGAAAAACAGAAGTTCAAGAAGAACTCATATTTAAAAATGGGAGGAGCTAGGGTTGATGTAGAATCCTATTTGCTAGAAGATTTCCTGTACGAAAAACCCTTTGTCAATTTGGCCGTGCATAATGCGAATGATTGGACGGAATCTATCGATTCAACAAAAATGGACTCGTTAGGATTGTATGGAAAGAATGGCAGTTTGGCTGTAAAACCAATGGAAGCAATTCGAAATGCTCCCCTCCGCTTCCGTTCTTCCTCCGACTGGTCAAGGATGGGCGTGAAGGTGGACCGCTGGGAGCGCGTGGACGGCCTTTCACCGGAAGGGAATCTTGCCCCGAAATCCGTGCCCATTCGCCACGTGGAGCGCTACGCGGTGCCGTCCATCGCCGTGGACGACTGGATTGAAAAGTATTCCTTCGTGGTGGACGACCTGATGCCCCACCGCCTACGGCAAATTCGCATGAACTTCAACTATCAGGAAGAAATCGCTTGGGAGTGCGATATATCTAAGGATGCGCAAGCGAGCGACGCGTGCGTCGTGTACAAGCGCTCCGGCGGCGGGGAGTGGGCAGTCGATTCCAGCGTCGGTGACAGCGGTCGCGTCAGGCATCCCGTTCAAAAGAACGGGATTTTCGATTTTGAGCCGCGCAAATACGGCTACAGCAACCTGCTCCTCTTGCAGAAGGACAACCAGAACACGGTCACGGTCTCGACGGTGAACAAGATCGGGCTTTCCAATACGCAGCGTTTCTACTACCTGTTCAAGGCGACGGACAACCTGCTGGAGCCGCTGTGGCCGCTGCCGGGCGTGGCGGTGAACCGCGTGTCGGGTTTCAGGGCGCACGCCTCGGTGCTGGGCTACCAGGGATTCTCCGTGGTGTCGGCGAGGGACGCCATTTTCCAGGACACATCTTCGCCTTCCCCCTCCTCGTTTTTGCCGATGACGCGCGTCCCCTCCGGGAACCGGGACGCCATTTTCAATTCCGAAAGGGAGATGTCCGGCCTTTCCGGGGGCTACGTCTGGCAATTCCGCACGGTCACGATGGATTCCGTGGGCGGGACCCTGGACAGCTCCGACTTCTACAACGTGCCCTTCACGGTCGATACGGTGCCGCCGTCGTTCCGCCTTTCCGCGGAGGCTTTCGCCCTCAATCCGGACAGCGTCTCCTTCCTCGCGCGCTTCGCGTGGGACGGCGCGGGGGGCGAAAATCCCGACATCCGGGCGATGCGCTGGCAATTGTCGAGGGTGGACGGCGGCTTGGCGGATTCCCTGGAGCTTTCCTCCCTCTACGACGTGGCTTCGCAGGACTTCGCCGTTCCCTTCGATTCTGCAAGCCGGAAATTTTTGGCGGAGGACGGCCTTTACCGCGTGAGCGCGTACGCCGTGGACAATGCCGCCCCCAATGCGTCTGCCTACGATGCCGTGAACGCGTTGGTGTCTAAAATCGCGGACGGCACGGTTTCGGCGGAAGACTGGGAAAGGGTGCAGGGTCTGGGGCTGAACGCCGGGTCGGCATCCGCGGAGTTCCGGGTGGACAGGACCCCTCCCGTACTGAAGTTCGACACGGTGGGTGCCGTCGTTCCCGAAGGTGCCTCCGCCGTCGGGGAATACGCGTCGCTGGAGCGTCCCCATCGCCGGAAAGGGTTCGCCTACGTTTCGGACGACAGCCTGCTTTCCGTCGCCTACACCGTCAGCGAAGCGCTCGCCGGTCGGGACAGCGCCTCTGTCCGGGTGAACTTCGCATTTTTGCATATCCCCGACACCGCCGCCGTGGACCGCGTGGGAGATTCCCTGTGGCTCTCGGGGGATTCGGCGCATTTCCGCTGGACGGAAATGTCCGGCTTGAGGCTCTCCGACGGCGACTACCTAGTTCGTGCGACTGCCCGGGACGAAGCTTCGAACCGGGCGACCTTTGCGGCACCGAAAAAGCTGCGGATTGACCGGACGGCCCCGCGAATTGAAAGCCTTGTGAGCCGCCGTCTCGTCTATCCGGATTCCGTCCGGGAATTCTCGGCGGAAATCGCCGTCTCGGAAAGCGGGGATGTCGATTCCAACCGGACGGGGATGCGCTGCCATTATCGCGTTATGGGGAAGACCGCCAGCGGCTGGATGCCCATCGCGGACAGCTTGCTGCATTCGGGAAAAATCACATTCCCCATCGATTCGGGGGCAGTGGGGCGGGCAAACGGCAAGCGTTACTTGGAGACCGTCTGTCTGGATGCCGCTGGGAATGCTGGCGTGCGGACGGACCTTTTCTACGTCGGTTCCCGCTATCCCGAAATCACTTTCCCGAAGGGGAGTATGGTCTCGGGGGAGATGCTCGCCATTTCGGGAATCGCTCCTCCGGACGGGTCGAAAAACGAGGAATCGGTGGTCTATCGCTTGCGTTACCGCGCTGCGGATGCTGGGGAATGGCGCTCCGCCGGGATGTCCGTTGTCGCGGGGAACCGTTCTGCGGATTCCTCTCACATTTCCAGACTTTCGCAAAGCTCGTCCGGAGTGCTGGGCTACCTGGACCGCTGTGCCTTGGCGGAAACCTGCCTGGAAGGTGCCTATGTTATTGAATTGGGCGTTCGCGCTTGCGATTCTTGCCCATGGCGGACGGATTCCGCCGAAGTGTATTTCTTGCTCGGCGACTCGACTGCATCGGGAAATATCGTTTTGAACGCTTTACGGAATTCGATGACCGTCGGATCGGATTCCTTGTCTGTAAATGTGCGCCTGGACGGAAATATCAAGGGAAAAAGCCTTGTGCGCCTCTATGCGGAAGATTCCCGGGGCGTGGGCATTTTCGATATTTCCAGCGAAAATATTTACGCGAGCCCCTTTACGGGAACACCGTCGGATACGACCCTGCAACAGGGCGTCTGGTTCTACTGGCAGGATTCGCTCTGGCACTTGCGCTGGAAGGGTTTTGCGGGGACGGACGAAATCCGTATCCGGTTTGATTCGGAATCTTTCGGCACGACCTGCGAGGGGCCGGGCGGCACCACTTTGGAACGAGGCTGCTCAGTAGAATTTTCCTCGATGGATCTAGGGGCGTCTGCCATCCTTTCGGAGACTCTCTCCGGTAATCCGTATTTCCGACCCATGGATAAGGCTGATAGTGCGATGTCCCTTTCGGGAAATTCCGGGCACGTCGTGTTCAAATCCTCGGGGATGTTCCGCATCGAGGGATCGCAGGATTCCTCTTTCGCCAACCGCATTCCCGTTTTTTTCGGATCCGCGACTGCACCGGGATTTTCCCAAAAATTCGGAAGCGGGGCTGAATATTTGAACCCGCTGTTTTTGGGCTGGACGGTGAACCCGGAAAATGAGAGTCTGCATTATGTATGGGACGGAAAGATGAGCTCGGGAGCCTATCCGGCACCGGGAAAAATCACGCTTTACGCCGAGGCAGTGCAAACAGGCTCCGAGGATGCCTTTGTCATTCTGGATACGGCTTTCGTGAATTTGAAACTCCCGCCGCTTGAAATTGCGCTCGCCGATTCGTTGGGCGACTTTGTCACTTTGCAGGACGGAATCGATACTTCGACTGCTGCACTCGGGAAAATGAACATCGAGTATGGCGTCCTTTACCGGGATGCGTTCGTGAAAATCTACGTGGAAGCCCCCGACGGCACGAAGAAACTTCTTCAGGACAGCGTGTTATGCAAGGCAAATTCCTCGGCGACGGCCTATTCCGCGACATGGGACGGGACTATCAACGGAGTCGCGCCCGTTTCGGGAACATACAAGGTTATCATCGAGGCGAATGAAGTGGGGACATCCGTCGTGAAATTGGCGACGAGCCATTTCAACGTGAGATATGCGAGTTCGCTTGTGAACATGGAAACCCGCCCGGGCGATTCCTCCGCTCCGCAGCTTTACATCGCCGAGGCCTTCCGGGACGATGACGGCAAGAATCGCTACATTCCGGTGGCGGACTATCTGGTGCGCGCCGAACTGGGCGGAAAATACCTGCCCAAATACATTCGCGACAGTCTTTCCTTTTCGGCGACGGTTTTCGGTTCGCAAAAAGCCATCGGTTACAAACCGGAGCGTTTCAGCCTTGCGCTCAAGCGGCATCGGGAACGGCTGGACTTGGTGATTCTCTATCAAATCGACAGGCATATAGAATCGGTAACGAATACAGTTTGTGAAATAGATGATGAAAAAAATCAGCCGCATCGAAGTGCTGAACTATTGACCTTCACTTCCAATTCAAGGAGTGGCTTTATCGATTTTGAAATGTCCGCAGGCGAAAACTACGGCTATTCCGATCACGAAAATGCCTCCGTGAAAATGTGCGCCGTGATGATCAGGGACTGGATGGATTATAGAAAGGATCATGAATGGAACGAGAAAGCCTTCAAGACTTTATGTGATGATTATGCTATCTGGAAGTTGTCTGATATTTCCGATTCTTCCGTGAATTTCATCCCCAAGCCTAAAGCAGGCGGCAATGTCCTTTTCCAAGAAAAATCTCCCGGTGGTTGCAGCGTGGAAGATTTGGGTGGGGAATCTTCGACCCAATGCGAATACGGCCAGGACGATTCCGGGAAAGTCGTTCATTCCGAAAATTACAATCCCAATTTGAATCTCTTCCAGGTAGAATTGATTGGAAATTCCGAATCCAATTTTTATACGGATAAGGGAAAAATGAAACCCGGTACGCGTTGCGGCAACGAACGATTTCGGATGATGAAATTCCGGATGAAGTTCACCATCCCCGACTCCTATTGGGATGCCGATTTTGGCTACGACAATTTGGTGAACCGCACTATCCGTTTCGACGAATCGAACGAGACGCTCTACGGGGAAACCAGCGGCTACCTGAAAATTTTGGCCGAAAGGAACTTGCCCGGGGATTCCAACTATTTCGACGGGACTCGCTGGCAAAAGGACCATTCCTACGGAAAACTGACCCCGTTCGAAATGCAGCGTCTCCGCTTTTACCCGGCCAACGTCCTTTCGGGCGGCGGGAACACGTTCCTCTTTGCCGACGAGGATTCCTCCTACATACAGCCATCCTATTTCGACATGAAGTTCTACAGTGCGCCTTCCGAAACGGACTACTTCCAGGTCCTGGCGTTGGGAACGCCGGTCGCGGGCATCGACGGTTGCGATTATTCCCCGGAGACAAATTTTGACGCAGCCTATGGCAATCCGCAGCCACGCTGCCAGGTCTCGCACACAAGCAAGACGGATGCACCGGAGCAGATCCGAACGCCTCTTTTCGCCGGCGGCTACGTGGATTTCTATATCGCGCGGAATACGGTCTGGAGCGGCGTCCCCGACAAAGTAAACGTTCCCTACCCGGCTCCGATTTCCTTTGCGGCTTCTACAGGGGATTCCCTCAAGTTCTACGCCGCGGGTTCCAAGGTTCACTACTATTATGGCGATTACGGCGACTCGACTTGGCTCCGGGCCTTTACGGATACGACGGGCGTCATCCGAAATGCGATCAATTCGCCTGCGGGTTATTCGGACCCGGGAAACCTGGATGCCTTGGGCCTAATTCCGGGAAAAATCGGTGGAAATCTGGCCATCGCGAACCTCTCCCTGTCGAACATCCTCTCGCCGGAAAATTACCGAAACGGCAGCTTTTACATTCCTCTGGATACGCTGGGAACGTTGAAGTCCCTGCTGAATGCGGAGGGAATCCGGACGGACTCCTTTTCCGTCGCCGTGAACGCGGCCAAGGGGAGCGTGGAACGCTTCGGGGATACCCTCCGCGTCAAGGCTTTCGACTGGAAAGATACGGCACTTTACCGCAAAACGCTGGACTCTCTTTCAAAACTCCCGACACTGACGGATTCCACTCGGCTTTCCCTTTACAGCCTGTATCGCTACCAGAGCGGCATTCGCCAACGGGACGTCGCCGACAAGAATCTTTATTACGGCCCGGCGAACAAGGCGTGGACAAGGAATCCCTGGATTAAAGATGTTCGAGTTGAATCCTCGGAGCTGCAGCACCTCGATTCTTCGGTCCATTCCCATTTTGCGATTGCAGGCAATCGCGATTCCCTGGACAGGACGATCTTTTACCACTCGAACGATTCCATCGCCCGGCCTGCGGAATTTATCGAGCTTTCCTCCTATCTGTCGGGCGGGAAGACTTACCATCTCTTTTACTTGAAGGAGGGCGTTTTCCATTCCATTTTGGACACAGCGGTGGAAAAGAGCGGATTTTACCGTTTGAAGTGGTTCAATGCCAACCGCTTGCAGGGAAATACGACGTTTATGCTCACTTGGGGCGGCGACGGCGGCTCCTTTTACTATTCCCGTTACGATTTGTATGTGGGAACGCCGGTCGGACCCGAGTCGCAAACGACAGTATCATCGCTCTTCGGGGATTTGAGCGTCACCTTCCCGAAGGGCTCGTTGCGGGGGGATTCCAGCGTCACCGTGCGAACCGCTGATGCAAGCGATTATCCGTTCGACGTGTTCCGAAACGTTCCCCTGACAGGTCCCGTGATGGAAGTGCTGCCGACCATGACATTTGCGGGACCGGATTATCCCCGGGTCCAGATGAAAATCTCTCGGGAGGAAATGGAGAGGAACCGCGTAACGCCGCAGACGCTTCGTTTGTACAAGATTGACTTCGATAATAAGCAATTTGTTCCATTGGAGAACGCCTTGTACGGCTACCTCAAGGCGGACGGATCCCCGGCTGCTTCTGGTGCAGACACCACGGCCTCCTGCGCTGTTTGGGACGATCCGCAGTGTTATGGGAACGATTACAGCTACATCCTGATTTCGGCGGAGACCCGAACTTTTTCCGTCTTTGCGGCCATGGATTCTTCCGTGGCGAACATTCCCGAAGTCGGCTTGGAAATTCTCCCTGCGGTGGCGACGGCGAGGGATAGGCTTGTCCGGGTATCCGGCACAACGGCTTTCCACCTTTATGCCGACGACGATTCCCTGCTGGACGAATCGAATGATGGGACCCCGGCTACCTCGCTTTTTTACAAGGCGGATTCTTCGGGACTTTGGCGTGTAACGCTTCCCGAACGCGACACAAATTACCTCTTCGCTGTCGCCCTGGACGCATCCGGTGCGGAACGCTCCACCGCTTCGGCAAAGGCCTTGGCGCTAACCGTTCCTGCGGAATTTTCCTGCACCGTTCCCGCTGATTCGCTCTGGCTCGGACTGGACAACGGCTATCTCGCTTTTGAAACAAACTGCAACCAACCCGGTCGAGGAATCCTTTCGCTCTATGGGGGCGGTTTGCCCGTCGCCGAAATCCACAGCGAAATCCCGGACACGTTGATCTACGACGGGAAAGTTTCTGCCCGGAAAATCCCGCCGGGCATCTATGACTCCCGTTTCCTGGGTTTTTCCCTGCTCGGGAGCGAACTCCAGATTGCCGGCCCGAAAATCCGCACGGATTCCCTGCGCCCTGAAATCGACAGCATGGCGGTGGAGGAATCCTCCCAACGCCTCGACCGCAATTTTCATCTAAAGACGCGCCTTTCCGATACCGAATCGGGAATTGCGAAAGTTCTTTTGACGGCGGTCTTCGGAGGCGACACGCTTTCTCATCGGGAACTGGAAACGGATTCGTCGGGGGCTCTCGAAGCGGAAGTCCACCTGACAAGGGAAATGCTTGCCTCCTGCGTCGGTTGCAGGCTTTCCCTTTCGCTCCGCGCCGAAGACTTCGGGCACAATTACTCGGTGCGCACTTTCCGCTCCGAAAAGCTCTATCCCTACCCGGCAAGCCTTGCGCTCTGGTATCCGGCGGGTGAAGGTTCGGGGAAAATTTCCGGCGAAATGCTGGGGACGGGGCACGACCTTCAGCTGAATCTTTTCAAATCCTGGCTTGCCGATTTCGGTCTGTATTTTTACCATCCGGGCGACAATGCCGCAGGAATCGGAAAAGTGGATTTGGGGACTTTGGATGCCTATTCCTTTGAAGCGAGAATCAAGGGTGGCTATGCGCAGGATTCCTCGTGGCGCCGGGTTCTGGGTTTTGTCGGAACTTCTGGCCTGAACATTTCCCTTGAAATGCGGGGCGGCGATTTGCGCCTTGTGGAAAATGGCGTAACCTATTCCGTTTCCGGTGCGCAGCCCTTGCCGAAATCCTGGTCGCATATCGTCGTGACTGTCGATTCGGCGCAGGTCCGTGTTTATGTAGATGGGGAGTTGAAAAAGGCACTGGCAGCAAAACCGCTGGAACGCGAACTTTACGGAACATTCTCCATAGGAAAGCGGGAAAAAGAAACCTTCGTCGGGAACATCGCCGACATCCGGATGTATGCCGAAGCACTCTCCGCAGAAGAGATCGAGAAACTTGCGACACCCGTCGATAAAGACGGCAAGGAAATTCACACTGTCGTTCTTTCCGCTCGCGACATGGAAGTGTCCGAAAGCTTGTCACCGCAATTTTCCTGTGCTGTGGCGGGGAACCGCTACTATTCCGCAGAGGAAAATGCTTTCGTCTCTGTGCCGGTTTCCATTCCCGCCGCCGGGAGTTACGGGATAATCCTGTATGCACGTTCCGTGACGGCAAACTCAGCAACGGTAAAAGTCGGACTTTCTCAATCCGCACTCCGTTCTGGAACTCTGCAATTGGCTCCCGTCTGGGAGGCTTCCGCCGTTGGCAACCTCCGGCTTGCACTTTCCGCAGGGCAACACCGGCTCTTCCTTTCCCTCCCGGCAGGGCTCGAAATCGCGGGAATCGCCTTGACGGATGGGGAAATGCTTCCTCCTTCGAACATCGCATGGGGTGCGGGCCTCGGGGAACCGGAACGGAAAATCGAATCGTACGTTCGCTTTGATGGTTACCCGGACGCTTCGGTCATTCGCCCTCGCCTAAAGCTCGTCAATACTTCAGACGAAACGGTCCGCGGTTTTGCTATCCGCTATTATTTCCGCGGGGAAGACCCGGCGCAGGTCGTCGCCGACGCCTATTATCCGCAGTCCGTAATTCCTCCTTCCGTCCACGGGGAAAGTGCGCAGACCGGCTTTGTCGAATGGAACTTTGGAGATACGGAAATCCTTCCGGGAGCTTCCCCCTTCTACGGCGAGGGGCCGCACTTCGGCATCCACAATGGGGACTATTCTGCCTGGGTCCCTTCGGATGACCCGTCCTTCGTGGAAAATGCCGCGACGTCTTTTGTAAAGGATTGGGGAATTGTCGTGCTGGATGCGGAAAAGAATCTTGTCGGCGGTTCCTGCGTCGAAATGGAAGATTCGGCTTCGGTCGAGACCAAGGTGCGTATTCTCGCCGCAGATGCCCGAAACGACGCCCAGGCCAGCGAAATCCATCTGAAGCTGGAAAATGTGGGAAGCATCGCGCTCAAGAATTACGATGTCCGCTATTCCTTTTATTCGGAGGGAATCGCTCCCATTTTTGACGTGTATTACCTACCGCCGGGAATTTCCGCCCGGATGGACTCTCTGGGTGCGGGACGCTATCAGGTGACTCTCCATGGGGAGGCTTCGGTAGGCCCGGGAACCTTCTGGAGCGATGTGGCCAAGTCCGCCCTGCACCTTCCCGGCTGGCAAAGCGCATGGGATGCCTCGGACGATCCGAGTCATGCCGGCCTGACCGCTCAGCTGCTGGAAACGTCGAATGTCGCCGTATTCGATTCCCTCGGGAACCGCATCTACGGAAACGAACCGGAATGGCCTTCGCCTCTCTCGGTTGTCGCAGAAACGTTTCCGACAGCCGATACGACGAAAGCTTCGGACAATGGGGAAGCGGACACTCTTGCTCGCATTTCCCGGACGGAAGATGGGCTCCTTCTGGAACTTGGAATTTCGGCGGACGTATCCTTGGACTTGGTCAATATTCTGGGAACTCCCGTCCAGTCGCTCTTCAATGGGAAACTTTCTTCCGGCGAACACCTCATTTCCGTGGATTGGAGCGGCGTGGACATGAAAACAACTTACCTGGCTTTAAAAATCAACGGGTCGTTGAAATCCGCCAGTTTGCTTTCCCTTCTGTAGGAGAAAAAATGAAAAAGATACTTTCGATACTCGCCCTTGCCCTCCCGGTTTTTGCGCTGGACGTGCAGGCGGTCTTTGACAACCAGAAAAAATCCGCCTTTCCGGACACCTGCGAACTGCTGATGCGGACGACGGTTTCCCTTCCGGGGCAAGGGGCGCAGACGGTGGAAACCTCCGTCCTGAATAAGGGAAAGAACAAGTCTGTCACCATTGTCAAATCTTCCGCCATCCAGATGAAAATCGTGCAGAACGGGAACCGTACAAGAATCACCGATTTGAAAAGCGGGAAAGTCCTTCCGGCGCAGAATATGCCACCACAAAACCCGGCGGACATTTCGGTGCAGTTGGGGAATCCTGGAGATTATCGCTCGCCGGTCAAGGAGGGCTCCCTTTGGAAAATCGTCCCGAAAGAGGATTCCAAACCGACTCTTTATTATTCGGCCAAGTCAAAACGCATCGTCCGGATGTCGTTGCCGGTAAACGGCGCAGAAGCTCGCACTGCTTTGGAATACTGCGACAATTCCTGCCCGTTGCCGGGGACTTTGAACAGGGCGACCATCGTAACGAGGCTTGCTTCGGGGGATTCCTCTACGGTCGTCGTGGAAATTCTGAAGGCCAAGGGTCGTTCGGATTTCCCGGAATCGCTGTTCGACGTGAAATAAGGGCAGTAGTGGTCAGTTTTCAGTTGTTAGTGAGCCAGTCGAAGCACGGTTGCTGAGCCAGTCGAAGCACGGTTGCTGAGCCTGTCGAAGCACGGTTGCTGAGCCAGTCGAAGCACGGTTGCTGAGCCTGTCGAAGCACGGTTGCTGAGCCTGTCGAAGCACGGTTGCCGCCCTTCGATAAACTCAGGGACCGCCGGTTGCTGAGCTTGTCGAAGCATTCATCAAAGCAATTTTTAGAGTTTTATCGGCATCGGCTAAAAAGATTTTGTTGCCGCGATAATCGTTAGGAATGTTCGGGATAAGGACTGTGGGCTAAAAGAACTCACAGGACTCTACTCGGACCCTTTGCTTCCCGTGGGGGCGTTCGGCATTTTGTAAACAAAGTTTTTCGGGAAAAGAGGGGGCAATCGGCCCGCTTCAAGCGTTTTAAAGGAAAAGGCGGCCTTTTAAAAACCAAAAAAACGAGGAAGAATGCCCGAATATAAAATCAAACCGTACGAAGAGCTGGACATCACCGACAACTTCATGTTCTGCAAGGTCTTCAGCAACGAGGACGAACGCCGCGCCGGCCGCTATTTTGACATCGAGCTGCAGATGGCGAATACGGGCGAACTCCCCAAGCGCGCCCGCTATTACCAGGGGATGTGCGATCTGGACGCCCTGGCCAAGGGCGTCGACTACGAGGAGCTCCAGGAGCAGTACATCCTGTTCATCTGCCCGGACGATATTTTCCATAAGGGGAAGCCCGTTTACAGGTTCCAGAACCTCGAGTGGGGCAGCCCGGAAATTTCGCTCGGGGACCTCTGCTACAAAAATTTCTATATATTTAAGAAGTACTCCGAAATCAAGGATGCGGCGACCCGCGAGTATATGCAGTATTTCGCCACCAAGCAGAGCGGCTCCGAAAAGATGGACCGCATCCGCAGGCTTGTCGAAAAATACCGTCAGGATCCCGCAGCGAGGAAGGCTTACATGACTCTGGAACAGGAATTCAACATCCGTTACAAGAAAGGCCGAACTGAAGGGCGAGCGGAAGGTGCCGACTCCAGGAACAGGGAGCTTGCCAAGGGCTTCCGCGATGATGGTGTTTCCATTGAAATCATCGCCAAGCGTACTGGCCTCACCCCCGAGGAAATCAAGGCGTTGTAATCTTGAAAGGGTCGCTCCCGTGAAGGGCGGCCCTGTTCTGTTTCTGCGTCCGTTTTTCCCAACTTTCAACTAACCACTAATCAAGCAAATCCGGCGGGCGTTTCGCATATAAGCCCCAATTTTTTGGTATCCACAAAATCCACCGACTTTCTATTCCACCCAGCGTTCTGCGTCGTATTTTTGCAGATTTTCCAGCAAGGCATTCCAATTCGGGTTTGATTTTGGTGGCGGCACTTTTGAAATCCGGCGGTAAAAGGCGCAAACCGTTTCGCCGTCTTTTCTCCGGTAGCCGAGATGCCGTAGCTTCTTTTCTGTTTTGGACAGCAATTTTTGGAGATGGATGATTCTTGCGCTTTGCGGCCTGTCGGTTTGGTTCCGTCTCCAGAGTTGCCGTATCCTTTTTCGGAATGCCAGCGCGAGCAGCAAAAGAAGCAAAAGGTAAATCGTCGGACGTTGGATTTCGGCTTAAGTGTCAAAAGGATACCTAAAAATGGGTATCCTTTGCATTAAGTGTCATTTGGATACCTGAATTTGTCGCAATCCCTTTATCCATCTGTCTTCAGGCGAGAAAAATATTCTAAAATCATGCTTTTGCGAGCGTTCGTCGAAATTCCCTTGTGAAGACGCAAAATTGATTTCAAATCGGTAAACACGGACTCGATGCCGTTGTTCGTATTTGGAATCCCGAGCCCGTACAATTCTTCGAAGGTCCACAAAAAACGCATATTTCTTTTTATGCTGTGATAGGCGCTTCGGAGGTTCTTATGCGTGTAGTGCATCTTCCCGTCGGCATGCAAAGTTCGTTCTTTAAGGAACTCCTTCCACTTGCATTCCCATTCACTGAACAGCCCTTCAAACGACGCCCTGTCCGTATGTACCGTGAAGTATGTCAAGTCTAGAAGCTCCCTTGACGCATCCAGTTTTGGTCTGCTGGTCAGCCAATGTCTGACAGTCTTCACCTGATGAAATTGGCAGTACTGAAACGTATACCTAGATAACCGTTTCCCCGCAAGCCATCGCTGACGATACACGTTATTTCAAGGTTGTGACTTTCTAGCCACTCGATGCCTTCAACGTAATCTTCTGTCCGCTCTTTTCGGTTGATAAATTTCGACCAGACGACACGTCCCTTAACGGCTTCCTTTATTGCCACGACTCCAAAATTCCATCCCCAATAAGTCGTGTCTGTCAAGGCGACGATTTTACCAGGAAGAATATTTATTTCAGGAGCGGGTGCAGATTTTATTTTTCTGCATACGGTACTTCTGGATATGCCGGGCTGGCTTGCAATGTCTTGAGAACTTAGTTTTCCGGTGGATCTTAAGCGGAGAATTTCGTTGCCGAAATCAACCCTTGAATGCGAAAAATGTCGTCCACAGGCTTTGCAGAGCCACCTCTGGCGGCCATGTGAAAAGCCTTTCTTTGTAACATGGCTTGAACCACAAAAAAAAAGCAAATTTTACCCATTTCTAAAAAATATTGCTGCAGCCCAGCATTTGCAAGGGTTACAGCCTATTTTGGGTATCCAAATGACACATTAGCCAAATTCGAAAGTTGACGTGACCCCACGGAACAGAAACGTCTTGCGGATTTATCAAATCGCGCAAGACCTTGAAATTTTGGAATCGCTTATTTCTTTTTTAAAGGATAAATACCGGAACGGGTTTTTATATACTTTGCGGCTACGTTTCCATTCAAGGTGCCGTAAACCCAAACGGGACAATCCAAAGAATAGTTGGGCGTCTTTTCTTTTTCAATGAGTTCTATTTTTAAGGTGTCGCCCATCGAGTAAACCCCAATCGATTTAATGTTTTCCGCAAAACTATACATTTGTGAAGGGAAAACAATTATTTTTTTCGAATTGCAATCTTCAACAAACAACGAATCTTTTTTTTCAAACAAATCAAGTTCGCCAAAATCAAAAATACATTTGGATATGGAATCCAATATAAAGAGTTCTTCATTATAATTCAACGATGTGTCGTAATGGTAGAAATATTCCATAGACGATTCACGCGAATTGTTGCCACAACATATAAACGAAAGGGAAAACGTCGCCAAAAAGAGAAAATATTTTATTTTCATAATGGAAGTCCTTATTTACAAGGGGTGCTATAGCAAGGCGTTCCCATAGTACTCCACCTAGATCCAACGCCCGTGTATTCCCCTTTTTTTCTAAAAACGGGTTTCTGAATGGAATTTTCAAAAGTCTCTTCCCATGGGTCAAAGAACTTTCCATCAACGTATCCATAACGATAAACGATTTTTGGTTCCACGCCGATTCCCCCTTCTTTATAAATCCATTTATATACCGCATTTTTGTAGGAGTCCCAAATCCCTCGTTTTTCCTTTATCCAATTGGTGGCAAAATCACGTTCAACATAATAAGATGCCCTCGAATACGAGCATTGACCAATATTTAGAAAACCGCAGCGATAGTAATGTTTGTATTTTTTATATCCCCACGAGAAAGAACTATAACCTAGTATTGAATGAACTCCATTAAACCATGCATCCTGATTCGCTTCGCCGTTTTTAAATACAAGGCAAGAATTGAATAAAACCCAAAAGGTTTTTCCCTTGAACGACTTGTCCGTATTTCGAATACGCTCGTTTTTTGGCCACATTGTTATTTTGTCGATGCTTCCGTGCCCATTGTAAAAAACAAAGTTGTAATTATCCGTTTCGCCTCCTTTGAATCGAGTTCTTGTAACATTTTCATTTTCGTATTGTTTGGACAAAAATGCCACATTGGGATATTTTTTATTGATATTGCTTTTGAACGAATTGACCAAAGCTTTCGCCGTTTCTTTGGCCACAGGCATTTCTTTTTGCCAATCGTCTTCATATTTGCCAATGGCGAATGTTACAATGGAAAATTGGGATGGGACGTTCGCGTCGACCGCATTCGCTTCACAAAAAACAAAAAGAATCAGCAAGAATACAACTTTTTTCATAAGTTCCCCTATCTGCCCACAATGGCCTTGTTTGACGGCACCAATGAAGCGTCCGTCGGCACGTCGAATGTCATCGGAATGCTTTCGTCGGCATCCATTGCGGAATATTGACCGATAAAGGTGACACTCGGCACCACCACAATCTCCCCGTTTTCATTTTCAAGAGCCGTTAAAGTTTGTACGGAATTGTCCAAGCTCCCCCGAAGTTCGTTTTCTTTAAAATCCCGAGAGACGGATTCAACGAGTTCGTCAAATTCTTCTCGGTGAATTTTGTTCCGCTTGGCTTGTTCAACGGTGCTTTTCGCGGGGACCTTGTCGTATTTGTCCCATTGGACATCCATATAAGACAAACTTCCCGAGGAATCATAACTCATAAGGACATAGGAACTTCCCCTCACCGGAATTCCGTCGAGTTTCCGATGCGCAGCGACCATGCTTCCAACAATTCTCGGTTCACCAAAATCTCGTTGCTCGTATTCGTAGCCCACAGACGTTATGGCGCAAGAATCGGCCACTTCCTCGGGAAGAATCGACTTGATATCTTCCATGGCGCGAAGGCGCATTTCCGCTTCGGACGCGAGCGGACGCCTCCGTTTGTTTTTCTTGTTTAGCGTAAAACGATGGAAGCCGTCAATTTTTTTCACTTGAAAATTTTTTCCGGACTTAAAATTCCTTGTCCCCGCAATGGTGTAAATATATGCGTCCTGATCGACAATCGCTTTTTGGGTTTTCATAAGCGTTCTGGAATTTTCCCGAGCTTCCATCTGTCGATAAATTTTTCGCTTACCACCAGCTGCGCATGAGAAACGGAAAGCAAAGCCCCCAAAGCGAGAATGCAAATCCTTTTCATTGAAAAACCTCCAGTCATTTGTTGTGGAGCTTGCCATTTAAATCGGTGGAAAAAGTTTTTCCGTCAATCCCTTTTTCATAACTGATGATGCCGCCCCGGATTTGCAGCAGGCGAAGACCGCCACGTTCGCCTTTGTCGTCGGAATCGTTTTTTCTGAAAAAAGGCAACGAACTTTCAAGAAAAATCGCCACACAATCTTCCGCACCGAATTCAAAAATCGAGACGAACTTCTTTCCTTTGATTTCGTCGACAGGGGAATTTATGGATGAAACCCGCTTCGTTGTTATCGCCACGCGTCGAAGAGTCGTTCGAAGCGTATCGCCTCCGCTTATGTATGCAATGTCTATCGGTTTGTTTTCAACACCGCGGAACAGCGAAACGGATTGTTCAAACGGCAGATTTTCAACGTCCCGACCGTCTACGGAGACGATCAAATCGTCGGCTTTCAATTCGGATTCCGCAGCTGGCGTATTGGGGATGATCGATTCGATGCTCAATCCCGCACGTTTTTCTTGAACGACAAGCCCTATTCCGCCGAAGGATTCGTCGGCAAACAATGAAATTGCGAAAAAGGCTATCGCCATCGGGGCGTTCTTTTTCATTCGTCCTCCATTTTCCCAAAAGAACTACATAAACATAGTTACGAATGTGTATAAAATTCAAAAGAATCGTTTAAAAATTAGTTTACAAAAAAAATGGATTCAACATCTACAAAATCCAAACAGAACAAGAATCGTATTTTACAATGCAAAAAGCAATCCGCGAATGTAGCCCCAGAACATCTCTACAAAAAGCACCAAATGCATCCATAGAAATTTTCTTGGCTATTGACCTTTTTTATTGTTTCTCTCGAATTGAAATCCGCAATATCGAAGAGCATCCTTTTAATCCTTTCACTCTTCATACCCAATCGCCCCCAGTTTCTTGCGGATTTCATCCTCCAATTCGTGGGACTTCTGCAGGAATTTCACGTCCCAAATTTGTTTTTCAAAGCCTATCGTGGCGTTGTTTTGTTTCATCGTTTTTCTCTCCAATATCGCCTGGCGACAAAAAAGCCCGCTTCGCAACGGGCTTCCATTTTTCAAGCGTTCATTCCTGCAAGTTCACGCTCGCGTTTGCCGCGCCATACAGGCTGATGCTGTAATCCTTGATGACATAGACCGGCATTTTTTTCAAAAGCGGCAAGATGTTCGGGTTGTAGTTCTGTTCAAAGAATTTCATGAACAGGTTATCGTTTAAAAGCCAGCGCAAGTCCTTCTGCATCGCTCCGCCGGCGAGATAGAAACCGCCAAAAGGAAGGAACATCGCACAGACATCGCTTGCGTAGCGGGCAAGCATTTTTACCCACAAGCGCATCATCTCGGCGGCGACGGGATCCGTATCGCTCGCCCGGCTGATATACTTCGGGCGGTCGCTCCACACGGTCGCTTCGATTTTTCTGAACGCTTCGTTGTCAGGAACGCCGCGCGTGTCACGCCACCATTCATAGAGATGCGCCAGTCCCTGTCCTGCACAAAGCGGTTCCACGCCGGGAATCTGCCCGATCCGTTTCTGCATATAGTCGCGGAAATCTTGCGAATCCGCGTCAAACGGCGCAAAGGTGATGTGGCCACCTTCGGAACTCGCCGGGATATACTTTTTCCCGTCATAGACCAGGAAGGATACGCCCATCCCGGTGCCCGGTCCGATGACAACTTTTGTAGAAGGCCTAGAGTCGGGAGCGGAACCGTCTAGGTGCGGCATTTTGTAAATCTGGGAGGCATCGTTTACGTTGAGTGTTGGAATGCCGTAGCTTATCGCGACGAAATCGTTTACGACCATGACGGGAAATCCGAGCTTCGCCGTGAGATCGTCCCCGTCGACTTTCCACGAGAGATTCGTCATCACGCAACGGTTTTCCGCAACGGGTCCCGCGGCGCTGATGCAGCAATGGCTCGGCTTCAGGTCCGGGCGTTTTTCCGCCGCGATGCGGAGCGTTTCCGCAATCGGGGATTCCAGCCCGGAAATTTTTCCGGAAGCGTAATCCGCCTTCATCACCAAGGTGAACTTTCCTTCCTTGTAGGCGACAAGACCGATATTCGTGTTGGTTCCGCCGACATCGATCGCCAAAACCAGACGTTCGAATTCAGCATCGGGATTACACCATTTTAATTCCATAAAGACTCCGTAAAGATGTTCTTAAATATATCCAAAATATAGGTCTTTGCGACCAACAGTCGAGAAATTCGTTCACGAGGATTCTCCCGTCAAATTCCTGTACACCGCAATTTGCCGCGTGGCGATTTTTTTCCAATTGAAATATTCGCCGATCCGCCGGGAAGCGCCTTCGACAAGACGACTTTCAAGGGAACGGTCACCTTCAAGCCTCGTAAACGCATTCGCCAAGGCATCCGGGTCTTTTTCGGGAACGAGGATTCCCGTTTCGCCATCGACGACCACATCCGGGATTCCGCCGACATCGGACGCGACAACCGGAAGTCCGCTCTGCATCGCCTCGATCAGGACAACGCCTAATCCTTCGGTGTCGCCGTTAGAATCGACGATCGCAGGCAGTACAAAACAGTTGCCCTGTAGATATTCCCGGCGAAGCATCTCCGGCGAAAGCGGCCCTGTAAACGTGACATTCCGCGGAGCGACTTCTGCGGCAAGTTCCCGCAGCGAATCGGTCAGGCTTCCCTTTCCTACGATGCGGACTTCAAACTTTTCGGGATCGAGTCGAGCCGCAGAACGAATCAGGTATTCGATTCCCTTGCGTTCGATATGCCTGCCGACAAAGAGAATCCTGTAGCGCCCGTTTCTCGCATGGACGTTCGGAACATCGCCCGTAGCAAGCGGAGAACCGTAAGGACTCCATTCGATTTTCACCGGGCGAAGCTCGGAAATTTTCGAAGCGGTAAAATGGCTATTTGCAAAAATCGCCTGGGCGCGACCGACGATGAATTTCATTACCGGACGAATCCACCTTTTCTTTCGGATGAGAAGAAGTTCGGCTCCGTGAAAGTTCAGGACCAGGGGGATGCGAAAAAGCCTGCACGCGCCAAGAGCTATCAACGCATGGGGAAAAGGCCAGTGCGCATGGATGACATCGTATCTTTTTCGAAAGGCGAGCCAAAGGCACAGAAAGAAGCCGCTGATGCAGTAGGGAATTGCGAGTAGCTGCATCGAAGGATGCTTCGCCATCTTTGTCGGAGCGCCTTCGTCATGGGTCAGGATTTCAAGACTTTCCGGTGCATAGCGAAACCGGTGAACCACGACACCGTCAATCGCATGCGAGCGAAGCCCCTTATACGCCGGAGCCATCACCTCGACATCGACACCTTCCGCACGAAGCGTTTCCACGGATTTCCGAAGCCACGGGACTTCATTGTCCGATTCAAACCGCGGATAGACGGAACCGATGACAAGCACCTTCATGGCAAGGCTTCCGGGTTTTCCGAAGACGAAGCTTCAATGTATGCGGGATAGACAAACGCCTTGATCGTATCGATCGGACGCTGGATATCCGAAACGGAATTCTTGGCAAACTCCTTGAATCTCCCGACCAGACGATGCCAACCGTCCATCTTGGAAGCCAGCATAATCAGCCCGATGCCATTTTCGTTTTCTAAAAGTCCGATGACATCGGAAGCGCGCCCCTTGGAGGCAAAACTCCGGAGAACAGCCTCCCAGAATTTTTCCTCCTCGTCTTTCGGCAGCGAATCGCGAATTGCCCGAAAATCCATCTCGGCATAGACAAAGTAACTCTTGTATTCATCGGCGCGGATCATCTCTTCCTGGACACGCAATTCGAACAGATCGTTCGGATAGACAACTATCCCGTATTTTTGCTTCTTAATGCAGTCTTGAAAAAAATTCGGAATCATATTGAAAATTTAGGATGAATAATTTGTGATATCGTCGAAAATAGTATTTTAAATTTGGAAATCAGACTATGCAACGCTTATTTAAATTGAAAAAGGCGCTCAAGGCCAGTTCGATGAATCCCTATGCGGAATTTTTCCGATCGGGACGCACCGCCAACAGAGGCAGATCCTTGACGCAGCAAGAAATCGAAATTCTCAAAGGGAACGGAAACCGCGCGGAAGACTGGACGCTCGTCTCGGTCGATACGCTCTTTACGCCGGCACGCATCTTCGATTCGACATTTTCGGGAAAGGTTTTCCTCCCCGCCTTTTACGGGACACTCCTGATGCCGGGAGATGTTTCCTCGCCGACGGGAATCTATTCGTGCACAATCCGCGATTCGATCATCGAAAATTCGCTTCTCCACCATGTGAACCTGATGTCGAACACCTGGGTTTCGCAAGGCGCGGTCATCCAGAACGTCGGTTCGCTTGTCGCAAACGGAAAAGCCCACTACCAGATCGTCTCCGAAATTTCCGTCGGTAACGAAATGGGCGGACGCCCTGTCCGCGTTTTCCCGGACATCACACCGGACATTGTAAAATCCCAGCTATTTTCAAAAGCCGACGCCGAAACCGATACGGCATTCACTTCACAGCTCGATTCCTGGCGAAACGAAGTCATTTTGCCTTACGGAATCATCGGAAAAAACGCAATCGTCGCCAACACGAACATCGTCAGGAATTCCTGGATAGGCGACCACGTCCGAATCGACGGAGCGGCAAAGATCCGCAACTCGGTAATCCTGGGAAGCCTTGAAGAACCTACATACGTTTACGATGGCGTAATCCTCGAAAATAGTTTCGTGCAGGAAGGGGCTAAGATTCACTCGGCAGCCCTAGTCAAGGATTCCGTCCTGATGAAACGCACCAAAGCGGGAAACAAGGCGATTATCAACGCTTCGATTATCAGCCCTTGCGCCCATATCGACGAAGCGGAAGTCACCCACAGCTTCGTAGGCCCGCTCACCCAGATGCACCATCATTCGCTCCTGATCGCCGCGCTCTGGCCCGCGGGACACGGCAACCTGGGCTACGGAGCAAACGTCGGGTCCAATCACACGAGCCGGATGCCCGACCAGGAAATCATGCCCGGCCTCGGAATGTTTTTTGGACTTGGCGTAAACATCAAGTTTCCGGCGAACTTTTCGGAAGCCCCGTATTCGGCAATCGCCACCGGAGTGACCACCTCCCCGCAACGCTTGCGCTTTCCATTCAGCCTGATTCTCCCCGGCGACACCCATATGCACAACGTAAGTTCCCGCTTGAACGAGCTTCGCCCCGGCTGGTGCTACGGGAAAAACGCCTATGCCATATCCCGAAACGCCTACAAGTACAGGCTTCGCGGCAAAGGCTTCGTCGCCCTCGAAGATTCCCAAGTCCTGAGCGACAGGAACGCCTACCTTGTACTCAACGCTATCCGCAGACTGGAATGCGCACAAATTAAGGAAGTCTATACCGAGGCGGACATTCCGGGCCTAGGAAGCAACTATCTGAAAGAATCCGCGAGACATTCGGCAACAATTATCTACAGGAGCTTCCTCGAACGTTATCTGGCGACAAGAATTATCGCTTTTGCGGAAACGGACAGATCGATTCTAGGGCAAAGCCCGTTCGAAGCGAAAAAGCTTTTCCCGGGCGATCTTTTCAAGGGAATCGCGAGGGAAATCCCGCTCCCGGAAACATTCGGCGACCTGATCAAGCGTTACCGAACGATCGAAAAGCAGTGGTCCGACGCAGTTCTCCACGGAACGGACAAGGACTTTGTCCGCGGTCGGCAAATCTTCGACGATTACGACGAGGCGCATCCGGCGGATTCGGCGTTTCTCGCCTACGAAAAGGCTCGTTTCGAAGACGTTCTCCGTCGCTCCGCAGTACTCCTCCGGGAACTTAAGGTCGAAGGATAATGTCCGTCGCGAAATGGATTCTCTTCGCTGCGGTTGTCGTAGAAGTCGCGCTGCGGATTCTACTGGAAATTCGGGAAGCCCGCGCGGCAAACGGAAAGATGGACCGTTTCGCCTTTTTACGAATCGTCCCGATAGTAAACGATATCTTCCCCGCCGAAGCGAACTTTGAAAAAAAACGTAAGGGCGGAGCGTTTGAATCCGCACACGAGAAGGCGCACCGAAAGGAACACCACGCATTCGTAAGATTCGCATTCCAAATAGGCTTTGCCATGTTCTGCGCACTTTCGCTCGGAACCGCAGGGATCCAGCTGGATTTCGGGCTGTTCGAACTACTTTTCCTCTTTCATCTGCTGTTTGCCGTTTCCCGGATTTTTTTTCATGCACTATGCTTTGCCGAAGAATACGAAGCGGACGCCATCGCGACGAAGCATGTTCAGCATGGCGTAGCCAAGCGCGCCCTCGAATCCCTTGCGACAAGCGAATACCCGAGAACGGCTCTGTTCGCCCTTGTCTATCGAAGCCATCCGACCGCCCGGATGCGGCTTCGAAAAATTATGGAAACCAGAAAAAACAGGCACGGCTGAAATTTGCCCAAATCCGATTTTTTTAAATTGGACTCTGAAAAAAAAGATTCAATTCGGAGTCTAAAATGGCGAAATACGATCCGCAACAAATCGAAACCAAATGGCAAGCCTATTGGGATTCTCAAAAGACATTCAAAACCGGGACCGACAAGACTAAGCCCAAGTACTATTGCCTGGACATGTTCCCCTACCCTTCGGGCGCCGGACTTCACGTGGGCCACCCGGAAGGCTACACGGCGACAGACATCGTCTGCCGCTACAAGCGCGCCAAAGGATTTAATGTTTTGCATCCGATGGGCTGGGACGCATTCGGGCTTCCGGCAGAACAATACGCCATTCAAACAGGAACCCATCCAAGCATCACGACACAAAAGAACTGCGACAATTTCCGTCGCCAGATCAAAAGGCTTGGACTGTCCTACGACTGGGACAAGGAAATCAACACGACAGATCCCAAGTACTACAAGTGGACCCAGTGGATCTTCATCCGGCTGTACAACACCTGGTTTGACGAATCCATCCAAAAAGGACGCCCCATTTCAGAGCTTCCGATTCCCGCGGCAATCGAATCCCAGGGCAAGGAAGCGGTTCGCAAGTATCGCGATTCCAAACGTCTCGCCTACTACGCCGATGCCCAGGTCTGGTGGTGCAAGCATTGCAAGATCGTCTGCGCAAACGAAGAGGTTCTCGCCGACGGATCCCATGAAAAATGCGGGACAAAGGAAGTCGAACGCAGAAACCTGAAACAGTGGCTGATGCGCATTCCGCTTTACGGGGAACGCCTGCTCAAAGGGCTTGACGAACTTGACTGGCCTCAGGGCGTCAAGGATATGCAGCGAAACTGGATAGGCAAGAGCCGTGGCGCGGAAGTCGATTTCGCCATCGCAGACGCCAACGGCAAACCAACCGAAAAAAAGCTCCGCGTCTATACGACCCGCTGCGACACGCTCTTCGGCGCCTCCTACATGGTCATCGCTCCGGAACACCGAATGGTTTCGGAACTCACCACCGAAGAGAACCGAAAAACCGTTGCCGACTATGTCCACGCCGCAGCACTCAAAAGCGACATGGACCGTACCGAACTCGCCAAGGAAAAGACAGGCGTATTCACAGGATCCTATGCGGTAAATCCGCTCACCGGGACAAAGATTCCTATCTGGGTTGCCGATTACGTCCTCACGGGCTACGGAACAGGCGCCATCATGGCGGTTCCCGCCCACGACACCCGCGATTTCGAATTTGCCAAGAAGTTCGGGCTTCCAATTCTCTGCATCATGGAACCCGACGCGAGCTGTCCCGAAGACATCCGTCCGAAAGTCCTCGCCGGCGAAGCGTGCTGGCCCGCAGACGGCAAATACATCAACAGCGCAAACGAAACGCTTTCCCTGAACGGTCTTTCGAAAAAAGACGGCATGGAAAAGATGGTCTCCTGGCTCGAAGCGAACGGCATCGGCAAGGCGACGGTCAATTACAAGCTTCGCGACTGGCTTTTCAGCCGCCAACGTTATTGGGGCGAACCATTCCCGATCATCCACTGGGAAGACGGCGAAATTACAGCGCTCGACGACAAGGACCTTCCGGTTCTCCTGCCGGATGTCGAAAACTTTAAACCGGGCGATGGCGGAGAATCCCCTCTCGCAGGTGCAGACAAGTGGCTCAACGTCGTTGACAGGAACGGTCGCAAGGGACGCCGCGAAACAAACACGATGCCGCAATGGGCAGGTTCCTGCTGGTATTATCTGCGCTACATCGACGCACACAACGAAAACGCCTTTGTCGGCAAGGAACTCGAAAAATACTGGATGCCGGTGGATCTCTACATCGGCGGCGCAGAACACGCCGTGTTGCATCTGCTTTACAGCCGATTCTGGCACAAGGTCCTGTTCGATCTCGGACTGGTTTCTACCGATGAACCTTTCCACAAGCTCTTCAACCAGGGAATGATTCTCGCTTACGCCTACGAAGATGCGGCAGGTTCCAAGGTTCCTGTCGATCAGGTCGAGGAAAGAAACGGAAAGTTCTTTGAAAAAGGTTCGGGCAAGGAGCTGCGGCAGATCGTCGCGAAAATGAGCAAATCGCTCAAGAACGTGGTGAATCCGGACGATGTCGTCCAAAAATATGGAGCGGATGCCCTGCGCCTCTACGAAATGTTCATGGGACCTCTCGATGCGGTAAAGCCCTGGAATACGCAAGGTCTCGAAGGCATGTATCGTTTCCTCGCCCGCGCCTACCGAGCCGTTATCGGTGAAGGCGAAAGCGTTTCATACAAGGACGGGCCTCTTCCCGAAAGTCTCGCCAAGATCATGCACCAAAGCATCATCAAGGTGACCGACGCGATTGAAAAGCTGAGTTTCAACACGGCGATTAGCCAACTCATGATTTTCAACAACGAGCTGACGAAGAGCGACGTGCGTTACCGCGAGGCGTCGGAAGTCTTTGCGCAGCTTCTGCAACCTTTCTCCCCGCACCTCGCCGAGGAAATGTGGCAAAAGCTCGGGCACAACGAATCCATCGCTTATGTCGCCTGGCCCTCCGCGGACGCCTCCAAGGCCGAAGAATCCCATGTGGAAGTCGTCTTCCAGGTGAACGGGAAGCTTCGCGCCAAGGAATCCGTTTCAAAGGACACGGACAAGGAAGCCCTGGTTGAAATGGCAAAGAACAATGAACGCGTCCAGGCTTATCTTCAAGGCATGACGATCGTCAAGACGATTGCCGTTCCCGGAAAGCTCGTAAACTTTGTCGTGAAACCCGGAAAATAATTCGCCGGAAAAGTTCAACGCCCCGGCTAGCCGGGGCGTTTTTTCGTTTCAACGTTTTAGTTACTTTATATGTAATCTCCGAAAGATTTTTTTCAAAAGTTCCCGCAGAATATTTCCCGCATCGTCGGACCCTATCGCTTTCTGCAAAAGAAGGCTCGACGGGAAAAGAACGATCGCAATAAAAGCGGAATAGGCGACAAGGGGTACCAGGGACGCCTTTCGGACAAAATCGTAAGAGATGTTTTCAATCGCTATCGCGATAACGACCATTGCGGCAAAACTCGCCAAGGCGCGTCCCATATTTTCGAGCGCATGTTCCATACCTTCGGTCCCGTTCTGTCGCGCCCAGAGAAACACCATGCAGGCAACTTGCAAGACAGCCCCGGTCGCACCGACAATCGGAACAACATGGATTCCAAGATCCTCGGCGAAAAAAAGATATGCGGGAATCGTCAGCAAGAAAACTCCCGTATTGATAAGCGTCGGCGTCCACATTTTCTCCTTCGCGTAGAAAGAACGTACGAGGACCGCCTGCAGGCAAAGTCCAAGACTCGCCGGCAGATACCAGTGCAAAAGTTTCGCGACATATTCTGTCGTCTCGCGCATAAAGGCTCCGCGTTCAAAGAGAAGCCTCACCGCCGGAAACGAAAGCGCCCAAACGGTAATTACTGCAGGCACCAAGATGGCAAACATCCGCGAAAGGCTCGACCAGATTTTACAGTTCAGTTCACCAAGACGGTTTTCCTTGACAAGTCTCGCCATATCGGGATAATTCGACACTCCGACAGAAAACCCGAAGACCGCGACAAGCGTGTACATTACGCGGTAGGCGTAGTTCAGGCTCGAAATTCCGCTGGCACCGAAAATTCCCCCGAAACTGCGGATGACGAATTCAAAGGCGAACATGCTACCGACCCCAAAGGACATCGGCAACATCATCTTCAAATACCGGACGACATCGGGATGCCCAGGATTCAGATAGGGAACATAGCGCAGCCCGCCGCGTCTTGCGCCAAAAATCTGCAAGGCGAAAAATCCGACAAACGCGCCGACAGGAACGCCCCACGCAAAGCCTTCCAGGCCATGATGTCGCCCGAGAATTCCTCCGACGATTATCGCCAAGTTGTAGATGACGCCGGTAAGCGAAGGGATGGCGAACTGCTTTCGGGTATGCTGAACGGCGACGAGAAAGCTTCCCGCAAAAATGAAAAGCTGCCCCGGCAAGATAATCCGTCCAAAATACGTGGCGCGATCGAGAATCGCAGGAGACAGATCCGCAGCCGATGTAAACAGAACGATCAGTTCCCGCATCCAGACAAACGACGGGACAACGAGAGCCAAAAAGACAAGTCCCAGCGTGTTCAAGATGTTGCTGAAAAATTTCCAGGCACCGGCATCGTCATTTTTCGCCCGGTATCCGAAGAAAATCGGGATGAACACGATGGACAGAAAGCCCGTACTCACCACATGATTTAAAATATCCGGGATGAGAAATGCCAAGTCCAGGGCATTTTTTTCGGCGGTAACGCCCGCTGATCGGGCAAGCAGCATTTCCCGAAAAATTCCGAGAACGCGGCTCGCGAGCATACTCGCCGCAATGATGAGGGTCGCTTTATTCATTTGACCGCAATGTTAGAAAAGTTACCGATCAAAAAATCCCTACCTGAAAACGGCGATGTAGGAATTTCCTTGTTGCGGAATGATGACGCGTTCGGCAGAAACATTCCCATCACTCCAGGAAGAAAAGGTACAGCCAGCGCCATTTTCAGCCCGAATCGTTACGGGAATTTCGGCAAAGAGGGGAACCGTCGCACTCCGCACGCGAATGCCATCCACCGAGATAGTCCCGCAACCGCTTGCCGCGACAGAGACTTCCTGAATTTCACCCAGCCCGAAAAATTCCTTCATTTCGGAAATAACCTTTGCCGGGCGTTTCATCGCAAATTCCCGAATCGTCGAAAGCGAATTTTCCATATAGCCAGCATTGTGATTCCAGCGGTCCTGATCGCGGGGAATCTCCGCGTCGATTTCCCGCATCATCGCATCGATTTTTTCTAGAACCGAATCCGCACTGAATTTTGTTTTGACAAGAGCCGCAAAGCGATTGATGAAGCGATTTTTAAAGCCCGGATTTTTCAGGAGGTTGCGAAAGAGAACCGTATATTCCGCACCGTTCGGATAGCCAGACGCCAAGGAATCCGTCACAAAATGGAACATATCGATGTCAGAGTATTGGGTATGCCCGTTGGCAAACCCCCAGTCCAGATCATAGAGGAACCATTTCCATTTGGTTAGCGGAGACGTCGAACGCCATTTTTTCAGGTTGTTTCCCGGCCAGTCCTGGTTCGCCACGAACATTTCCGTCTGCATATAGCTGATGAAATTGTCGATATCCATCTGGCTTGCGACATATTTATAGTTATCGGAAACCGCCAGATCGTTGCCTTGTACGTAGCTTTCCAAAGCATCAAAGTCCGCCGAGGAACCAGCGGATGCTGAATTGTCGCTTTTGAGAAGATCGATGGAATTTGCATCGAATCCGTAATTCGTTTCAAAGTAGTTCTCGTTGGAGCGTTCCCGGATGCTGTGAATGCCGAAATATTCGCCGTTATAGAATACGATTGCGAAGCGACCTTTCTGGTAATCGACACCGAGACCTTTCGTGATGCTCGAACCCAGACGATCGCGGATATAGTCCTGGTAGAAATTTCCCCCGTTGTTTCGGAAGACGATGTCCTTGAAAGATTCAAGGTTCGGATAGTCCGGGAAAATCCGATAGTCTAGTTTGGAATTTCCATACTTCTTCCGGAACTTGAGGGCAAAGGATTTCTTGTCATTCGACCGGCTGTAATTTCCGAAGATTTCGTAGCCGGCTGGACTTTCAAACGCGGGCACCGAACTTCCCGGTTCAAAGAATGCGATTTCGGCGGGAATCGTCTTGTCGAGCCAATAGTTTGCGCCATAGTGCGGTTCGGCGGCGTTTGCGTTCGGTCCTTCCTCGTAAATTCCCGAATCCGGGCTGAAAAGCTGGTCCGGATCCGCCGTAATAAAGGCAGTCGCAATGCCCGGTTGTTCTTCAAAAACATAGGTCCGGGTCGTCGTCTCGCTCGGAAGCATCCCATCGCGGAACGTGGCGACGCGGAGAACCGTCGTCGAGGAAATCGCAAGGACCTCGGGGCACACAGGGCTCTGTTCCGTCGGAGCTTTTCCGCCGACCTCACAGCGAGCCGTCCCCTCGGAACTGCCAGACAGGGAAACCGAAAACGGTTCGGAATAGAATCCAGACGGCGGAAGTTCAAACTTATCCGTAGCCTGCCCCGCATACGCAAAATTTTCGATTCCGAGCGGGGAAGGCCTAGCAAATCCCCAACCGCCGGACGTCAACGCATAGGACATCCCCGTGGGAACCTTGGGATAGGCTATCGAATCCCGGAGCGTTCCCGCCGCATCGAACAGGAAAATTTCGCCTCCGGATTTCGGCAGCTTGAAACTTGTGTGCGGAAAATGTCCCTGGTTCCGCGCGACAATCGAACGGAACGTAAACTGGACCGGCGAATAATGATTGCTTACCGCGGAAAATCGAATCCCGTAAATATGTTCCAGATCGGGAAAAGTTTTCCCGGAGGGAATGTTCAGCGAATAGGTCGTTGTCGAATCTCCCGTCCCCGTAAGCGTCATCGAAAAACCTTTCCAGTCATCGACATCGGGCTGGGCAAGGCGGATTTCCAGGGGTTCGTCCTTGGTCACGTAACCCGTGAGAAGAAGCTGGTTCGCACTCCCCAGATCGTGCGTATCATCTTTTGAACCGGTACCGACCCCGACAAAGATACAGGCGCTGCTCCAGCCGAGTTCCTCGTTCGTTCCGAGCTGCATCTGCCCCGAAATTACGCGCGCTCCGTTTTCCGTCGAGACATAGCGGGAAAATTTCCAAGGCTTTGCCGAACTCGTTCCGGAGACAGGCGTACTTTGCGCATCGCTCCAGCCCCAGGCGCCCCCTCCGATCATCGAGGTAGAATCGGACGCGGCTTCATAGTCGGCCCTATCCTTTTTGGAAAAAAAGACGACGAGGAAGCTTTGCGGCGGGACAATCACATTTCCAAAAGTCCATTTGGATTCGCTGGCGGACTTGGAAAGCGAATATCCCGCAAGGTTCACCACCGTATCCGCCGGATTGAAAAGTTCGATCCAGTCGGAATGTTCACCGTTCTCGTCTTCATAATCCAAATTTTGCGGAACAATTTCCGTGAATAGGACAGGGGCCGAACGGACAAAAGGCGTTTCGGAAATATCCGGTTCCGGCACACTTGCCGGCTTCGGCATATCGGTGCATGAAAAAACTAAAGCGCAAATTCCAAGGACAGCGGCGTAGGACTTCATGCTTAAAACATAAATCTTTAAACGAAAAAAAGAACCGTTTTGCACAAGGCAAAAAACTTTCCGCTTTCTCCGTTTTTAGGCGATGAAAGTGCCTTTTTTCTGTTATCTTTACGTAAGCGAAAATTTCATCAAAGCCGGATAAATGGCGAAGGCCGCGAAGTTTGCCAGATAAAATTTTGCCTAGAAAAAATCCACATTCAACTTGACGCCGTTTTTCTTGACATCCTGAACCAGATTCTTGATATTCGTTTGGACATTTTTTAAGGCGGCGGAAACGGCTCCGCCTTTTTGGAGAATGAGTGCCGTGGAATTGTCGTCCTTGTCGAGATTATCGAGAACTTCCGAGACTTGAATGTTTAACCCATAGACCGTTCCGCGCAAGCGCTCCAACATTTGGATGGTTGCAGAAAAATCCGTCCGGGAAGAATCGATACCCGCAGAAACCTCCTGCAGCGCAGAGTCCAATTTCTTCCCCAATGCGGATAGGTCGCCAAAAAGTCCATCCAGCGTCTCTTTCCAGCAGACAAAATCCGCAGAAGCATCGGACGAAATCCGTTTTCCCTTTTGAGCGAGCCGCTTCATCTGCGCGCCCTCCTTCCCCGAATCCAGCGCAGCAAAAAAAGACCGCAACGAATCCAGCACCGCGTTCAAATGCCGAAGCGATTCATCCAGATCATCATGCGCGGTTCCCAGCCCCTTATCGAAAACAGTCGAAAAAATCGTATCTCCCTTCGCATAATTCTCAGGTGAACTTCCTAGGACAATTTCCAGTTCCCGATTTCCCAAGAATCCAGCCGAAGCGAAGTGCAGCCTCGAATCCTTGGAAATGCGAACGCTCGACTCGACTTCAAACGCCACATAGAGCAGGGAATCCGTTTTCTCGATATGCGTAATCCTTCCCTTGGGAAGCCCGCCAACCTTGACATTCTTTCCATTATCAACGGGACCTACTTCGCCGAAAGCCGCGACATAACGGACACGCTCATTGTACGGGCTGAGCGGATGAAAAAAATACCACAGGAGAAAAACGGAAAAGGCCGAGACCAGCAAGAAGAGAAACATCCGCTTATTGCCGTATCTCGAAAGCTTGCTATTCATAGTCAGCCCCATCGAGAAGCCCGTCAAAGGCGTCGTTTTTCGAAAGTCCTTTCGCCTTGTCCTGAATTGCCTGCACCAGCGACCTGTTAAATTCCTGCGCCGTATCGATCCCGTTCATTTTCATCAGCGAGTTCATCGCAATGACTTCGGAAATCACGGTGAGGCTTTTCCCCGGAGCAACAGGAATCAACACCTTGGGGACCTTAATGCCCAAAATTCTTTCGTAGGAATGGGAAAGACCCGTGCGCTCATACGTAACGCCCTGTTCCCACGGTTCCAGTTCGATGACTACCTCGATTTTCTTTTTGCGGCGGACCGAAGAAATCCCGAACATCGCCCGGACATCGATAATGCCGACACCCCGTATTTCCATATGATGCCTGATCAGCGCCTCGGAACGCCCAACCAGCGTATTTCCCAGTCTCGTGATGCGGACAGAATCGTCTGCGACCAGCCGATGACCGCGCTCCACAAGATCGAGGACGCATTCCGATTTTCCCACGTTGCTGTCTCCGACATAGAGCATCCCCACGCCATAGACATCGACAAGGCTTGCATGTACCGTCGTGTATTTCGCGAAATACTGTTCTAGAAAACGCTGGACATCCTTGGCAAAGTCAAAAGTGGAAAGCTCCGTCGTTATCAAGGGGACGTTTTGCGCAGTGCACATTTCCAGAAGCTCGGGATGCGGCTGCAACCGGTGCGTTAAAACCCACAGCGGAGACCTGTATTTCAAAAGCGATCCAAAAATTTTTTTGCGGGCCATCGCATCGAGATGTTCCAAGAAGCTCCATTCCGTAGAGCCGATCATCTGGATCTGGTCGGGATTGTAACCGCCGAAAAAACCGGACATCGCAAGACCTGGCCGATGGATGCCGACATGGGAGAGTTTCGTTCCGAGCGAAGATTCCGGCGTGTGAAGCGAGAGTTTCAGCTTTTGTCGAAAATGCTTATAAAAATCAAGGACCGGGCACGAGGCTCGGCTCTTGATATCCAGATTGTCAAAACAGCGGTACGCCAACTTTAATTTTGCGCCGTAACGTTCGCCATTGGCTCGGCCTGGTGCGCCTTCTGCTTTTCGTTTGCTTTCTTGAGTTGGACCTTGGCGCGTTCCAGGGCGTTGTCGATAGCCTTGCCCATATTTTCTTCATCGGCCGAAGCGACGATGACAGCGCCCTTGACATTTAGGGAAATTTCACAGTGGCGGTTCAGGTCGCCGACCCTGTCCAGCACGATGGAAGCCGCCGTAATGTTCGGGTAAAACTTGCCAAGCGCGTCCACTTCTTCTTTTAAATGATCCTGAAGCGTGTCAGAGATTGTGCAATGACGGGCAGAAATTTGAACTTCCATAACAAACCTTCCAGTTAAAGGGTGATACAACAGTAAGGCTTTCACCTTCTCCAAAGATATACATCTTTATTTTTCAAAAAAGAACGATTTTTAAAGAAAATTTTTCCTTGCGACCATCCCGATTGGAATATAGGTCCAAATTTTATCGTCTAGGTCAGCTGCTGGATTTCCTTTACCGAAAACCCGGAATACTTGGCGACCTTTTCTGGAGGTATTCCATCGGCAAGCATCGCCCGGACAATCCGAAATGGAGGCTCGGCCGGATGCGCAATTCTGCATTTTCCCCCGAATCCTTCCGTTTTACGGTAAACGCAAGATTGGAGCGACCTTTATCATTTTCATCCACGGACAAGTCCGATATATCGTTTTGCAAAGCCGCCTTGCGGAAGGCTGTTCGTTTTTTACGTTTCTAGGAGACGGATTTCCGGAGTCTCGCCGGGAGAATCCTGAGTTCCTCGCGATACTTGGCAACCGTTCGACGCGCCACCTTCATCCCCTGCCGTTCAAGCGATTCGGATATCGCCTGGTCGGATAGCGGGGCCTTGCGGTCTTCGCCGGAAACAAGCTCCTTGATGGCGTCGAGAATCTTGGCGGATCCGATAGATGTCCCGTCGCCCTGGGCAACGCCCGAACTAAAAAACTGTTTAAGTTCATAGACGCCGTAAGGCGTATCGACATATTTGCCGTTCGTCGCCCGGTTGACGGTGCTCGGATCGCGGTGGATTTCGTCGGCGATGTCCTGGAGAACCATCGGTTTCAGGTTTTCCGGACCTTTGGCAAAGAAGTCGTGCTGCTTTTGAAGAATGGCGTTCATCACCAGTTCAATTGTACTGTGGCGGTTATCGACGCTCTTGATGAAAGAATTGGCCGCGTTGAGTTTTTCACGGACATATTCCTTGTCTTTTTTGCTCGCGGTAGGACTTTGCAAAAGCTTGCGGTAAGTCTCGTTGATATGCAGATGCGGAATGTGGTCGCGGAACATGACGACCTTGAACTCGCCGGGTTCCGTCTCGACAACTTCCATGTCGGGGACAATCGACTGGATGGGCGTATTGTTGATCTGCGCACCGGGATGCGGGGAAAGACGGGCAAGTTCATGTACGGCCTTCTGGACATCTTCCGTGGAGACGTTCAGAGCCTTGGCGATCGCCGCATATCGCAAATCCCGGAGTTCGTCATAGTGATTTTCAAGAATCTGAATGGCGAGCGGAGAAAAATCCGGAATCCGGTAAGCCTGGATCAGCAGACATTCACGAAGGTCCCGCGCTCCGATTCCCGGCGGCGTAAACGATTGGAGAACGTGAAACGCTTCCTGGACAGGATACGAGGCTTCTTCGAGAGGCTTCTTTTCTTGCAGAACGTCTTCCACCTCGAGAATGTCGGGATTTTGTTCCGAGAGGCTTGTTTCCTGGGCGGCAAGGTTTTTGTCCGCAGGCGCGAGAAATCCGTCGTCCCCGACGCAATCGATGAGATATTCGACGATTTTAACGATTCGAGGCGGTCGCTTCCAGTCGCGAAGCTGGTTTTTCAAAATATCCTGCATACTGAGGCCGCGCGTCGGCTCGGAGCGAAGTTCGTCATCCGGGTCGCGTCCGCCAAGGTCCTTGTAAGGAGCTTCCGTATTCCGAAACCCGTCTTCCATGTACTTTTCCCAATCGATCGAATTTTCCGCGCCGGGTTCCATCAGGTCGTGGCTGTTGTCGTCTCCGTCGCGCCCGGAGCTTTCCTTTGCCGGAGCGTCGAGGGATTCCAGGCGGCTGTCGGGAGTCTCGTCCGCTTCGAGGAGAGGGTTTTCGGCAAGTTCTTCCGAAATAGCCGTTTCGAGTTCAAGCGAGTTCATTTGGAGCATCTTGACGGACTGCAACATCTGCGGCGAAAGGTTTTGTTCTAGCCGCACGCCTTGCTTGAGCTGTATTCCTAAATCCATAAATCCTCCTTAATCCAACCGGAACGATTCCCCGAGATAGATGCGCTTCGCTTCTTCGTTGCTTGCCAGATAATCCGACGAACCTTCGGTGAGAACCTGGCTTTTATACATGATGTAGGCGCGATTTGTAATCGAAAGCGTTTCGCGAACATTGTGGTCCGTAATCAGAACGCCCATTCCCTTGTCGCGCAAGGAAGAAATGACCGACTGGATATCCGCAACGGCAATCGGGTCGATTCCCGCAAACGGCTCGTCGAGCAAAAGAAAGTCCGGGCTTGCGGCAAGCGCACGTGCGATTTCGAGTCGGCGGCGTTCCCCGCCCGAACAGCTCATCGCCTTTGTCTTTCGGATGTGCGTAATCTTAAACTCTTCGAGAAGTTCTTCGAGACGTTCCTTGCGCTCCGCGCGTTTCAGTCCCTGCGTTTCGAGAATCGCCATGATGTTGTCCTGGACGCTCATTTTTCGAAAGATGGAAGCCTCTTGCGGCAGGTATCCCACACCGAGGCGCGCTCTGCGAAACATCGGCTTTTCGGTCATTTCGACATCGTCGAGAAAAATGTGTCCGGAATCGGGGCGAACCATGCCGACTATCATGTAAAACGTGGTCGTCTTTCCCGCTCCATTCGGACCGAGAAGTCCCACGACTTCGCCCTGCGAGACGCAGATGGACGCCTCGTTTACCACCTTGCGCCCGTTATAGGTCTTGGAAATTTTTTCGGTACGGATTGTCCGGATCAGGTTCTTCATTTTTTCCCCTTCTTTTTAACCGGAACCTTGGCGTCGCCTTTTTGGGACTTGAGGCGTTCCGACGAAACCGCTTTGGACGAATCGATAAGTGCTTCGGGAAGTTTCGGCAGGATATTCTGCTTGGACAGATCGATGTAACGTCCGCTGGCAAGCGTTCTTGTTCCCGCAAGCTTGAGGTGCTGCACTTTTCCTTCGTCAAATACGATTCGAATCGTGTCTCCCGCGGCTTCGTTCTTGCCTTCGATGACGCGCTGCTTTTCGCCGACATGGAAATACGTACTTTGCGCATCTCCCGAAATCAGGGCTCCTTGCAACTTCCCGTTTCGAAAGGAAAGGTCGAGCCTTCCGCCGTCCATGCTGTTTTTGTAATCGGCGAAATCCGCTTCGTAAAAGGTTCCATGCGCATTGAGGTTCACATAAAGGCTTTGAATCTTGTCGTCCGAAAATTCCGCGAAGAGCGTGTCACCGACCGCTTCGGTGTATTGGTCGGGTTTTCCGCGCTTTCCCTTTTCGTGCTGCTTTCCGTGGGCGTTCCGAATAACCAGCGCGCTTCTGAGCGTCCGTTTGTCCGCATCGATCGTCAGGTAGATGGAGTCGCCGGTAAGCTCGTAGCCGTCCATAGTGAATTTGGGATTTCCCTTGAGCGAAACCCAGCCGTGCTTCTTGTCCAGGTAGCCCGAATCGCAAGTTACGACCATTCCGCCTTGCGTAATGACGACGTTTTTGAAGGCCTTGGCGAATTCCGCGTTTTGATCAAACGTGATGAACTCCGCCCGAACGGATGTCGTGTCGATTTTTCCGTCTTTCTGGACTTGATACTGGTGCAGGAGAGGCTTTCGGGTGAGCGTCAAAACCTTTTCCTTCTTGTTGTAAACCAGATGGTTCCCGAAGAACGCGTATGATCCAGCGGAATCCTTCGCCTCGACCGAGCCTTTCGCCGTCGCAATTTCCGTCTTGCGCTGGTAACTGCCGCTCTTCGCCTTGATGTAGCCGTCGGGATGCGTAAAGAGAAAGTTTCCTTCGCAATCGACCTGGTCCGAATTTTTGTTCCACGTCGCGCGGCCCGTGCGAAACTCGATGGAATCATGCGTGAAGCGGACCCGTCCGTTTAAAAGAAGAAAGCCCGCCTTGCGCATCGCAGCGAGACTGTCGGCGTGCCGCATCACGAGCGGCGACGTCTGCGCGGAGGCCTGCGAAAAAATCCCGCACAGAAAAATCCAGAGTATCGCCGCCCAAAATCTCACCTGGAACCTCCGGTCGGCGGCAAGTGCGGCACGGGACCTTCTAAATGCTCCGCGTTCTGCTTCTCGTCTTCTTCCTTGAGGCGCTTGGCAGCATCCTGGAAAATCCCCGTCACGTCCGAAAGGATATGCCAGTTTTCCATCTTGGTATCGCTTTCGAAACCTTTTCCCTGCAACACGTCGCCATCCTCGCTCACCACACGCACATAGCTTTCCGTCTTGACCAGGTTGTCCTTCTTGTGCCACAGAAGGGAATCCGCCCGGACCGAAGCGCCTTTGGGCGTAATCGCATAGACATGTCCGTAGGCATAGACGTAGTTCATCCGGCTGTCGAGCGTCCCCGAATCCGCGCGCAAAAAGGCGGAGCGTTCCCCGAGCGAATCGAAAATATCGACGAGGATCGGCTTTGCAAAGATTTTTTCCGTCCCGCCCCAGCGTTCGAGATACGCCGTCTTCACCTTCCAGGAAAGCCTTTCCTTTTCGTAAAAATCAAGGAGCGTCGTGTCCGTAAAGAGCATCATCGGGCGCTCGACCGCTTCGCTTTCAAACGGCAAATCCTCTTCGGGTTCCTCGCAGGCCGAGAGCAGGAGAAACGCCAAAACGCCGACGAAAGAAAACGTCCGCAAGAATGGATTGGCATTGATTAGCAAAAAATGTGCCATCTGGAATTAAAAATACAATAATTGGAATCTTCGGGGCAAAAATTTCGCCGGGACCGGAAAGCGATTCGGACTTTTTGAAGAATCTTCGCAAAAGCCTTGACGAAGCGTTTTTTTTACACTTAACAAAGCGAAGGCTATCGCGTAATCGGCACGGGAGAAGATGACGCCGTAGTCGATTGCGACTATGATAGCTGTTTTTTTCATTGTTCATTGGGCAAGCCAGCCAGCCACGGCGATGCGGTTTGTACTGGAACCCGATAGCGGAGAAGTGCGAACCGTTCCCGAGGCCAGACCGAAACCATCGAAGAAATCTGCGCGTCAGCCGTCAAAAGTTCTCGCCCATCGGATTAAGCTCGAAAATCGGTCTTTAGATTTCTACATTATGTTGAATGATTATTGGACTTGTTATCGATACTTACGATGCGCTGAACAACGGAACGACGGCTTCGGCACGACGCTTTGTAGAAAATCTCCGGGCGGAAGGACACACGGTCCGGGTGCTCACCGCAGGCTTTCCCGGCAAGGACAAATTCATCCTTCCGAAATGGAACATTCCGATAGTTTCGCGCTTTGCCGACCCGCAGGGAATCACGTTTGCCAAAATCGATGAAAAAGTCATCCGGGGATTTCTGGACGGGCTTGATGTCGTACATTTTTATTTGCCGTTTCCGCTCGCAAGAGCCGTCGAAAAGATGGCTCGCGAAATGGACATCCCGTGCCTCGCCGCGTTCCACGTCCAGGCGGAAAACATCACCTACAACATCGGACTCGGAAAAGTCGCGCTGGCGGCAAAATTCTTCTACAAGTTTCTCTACCATTATTTCTACAAGCGATTTCGCGACATTCACTGCCCCACGGAATTCATCGCAAGCGAACTGCGATCGAACGGCTACAAGGCAAACCTGCATGTCATCAGCAACGGTGTCGATGCGGCTTTTACGCCGGGTGAACCGATTCCCCATGAAAACATCCGCGTGTTGATGATTGGCAGGCTCTCGCCCGAAAAACGCCAAGACCTGATTATCGAAGCGGCCAAGAAATCCAGGCATGCGGACAAGATTCAGCTCGTATTTGCGGGCCAGGGACCGCTTCTCGAAAAATACAAGCGGCTTTCCAAGGGGCTTCCGCGCGAGCCGATTTTCGGATTCTACTCGACCGAGGAACTTTTACAAATCATCCGAAGCACGGACATCTACGTTCACGCTTCCGATGCGGAAATCGAGGCCATCGCCTGCATGGAAGCCTTTGCCTGCGGGCTCGTTCCGATTATCGCCGATTCGCCGAAAAGCGCGACTGTCCATTTCGCTCTCGACGAGCGCTCCCTCTTCAAACCGGGAGATTCCGACGATCTTGCCAAAAAAATCGACTACTGGATCGAACATCCCGAGGAAAAGTCCGAGATGGGCAAGCGGTATGTCGAAGAGGGAAACCGTTACCGCGTCAAGGAATCCGTTCGCAAGATGGAAGAGGTTTACCGGAACTTAAAGCCAGGACGTCCATCGTGAAAAAAAAATCGTACAAAGTAATCATCCGCTCTCTTAGCGCAATTCTTTTGTTTGCAGCGTACTGCTTCGCCGAGAATCCAATTCAAAAAATCCACGTTCGCGGGCAAGTCGGAAAGGCGCAAATCGATACGGAACAAAAAACAATTCTTGTCATGGTAAACTATTACGGGAAAAACGGAACCTATCCGCTTTCGCAAGCGGTCGTGGAAAATTTTTCACTCCGGGATTCCCTGGAAAGTACTCTACGCGACACGCTGGATCTGCGCGCCTGGACATCATTTAAAATCGGGGATGAAACCTGGAGAATCAAAGGCGGCTACCAGCTCCCCGGCAGCTCTTTCTCGAACTGGCACAGTGAAGAAGTACCGGGATTCATCACGTTCGGACATGTCACCTGCGACGAAATGGTCGGGAAGACAGCCGACCATCATATCTGGGACAATGGCAACCCGGCATTTTCCGCCTCGGGTAGCAAAAAATGGCCCACGAAAAAAGTGAAGCTCGCGGACAGTAGCTACGCGGCAGTGCTTACGACAAGAAAAGTCGTCGGGGTCATCGCGAGCGGAAACCTTTTTACCGGAAGAATCGTCCGCGACATGAGCCTCAAGCAGCTCCTAGGATTCACCGACAAGGACGGCAAGGCTCTGATCCGCTGGGGAGTTCCGTTCGAAGCGCGTCCCAAGGCGTTTCGCGTCAAGTTCAAGTACGACGGTCTCGGCGACTCCTGCACCGTTATGGCGACGCTTGAAAACCGGAAAAAAGGAAAGCGGCGCTTTGTCGGCGTCGCCTGGTACAGTTCGACAACCGATTACGATACGTCCAAGGAAGGCGTTGTCTTCATTTCGAAGCCCGACAAAAACGGTCTCCGCACGCTCGAAACAAAATTCATCTATGGGCGTTCCCATGCAAACGCCGACCCGATGCCGGAAGGCGCTGTCCAGGGTGACGCGGACGAACCGATAACCCATGTAAACGTCGTCTTCGCAAGCAGCCGAAAAGGCGACTATTTCAAGGGAAAGGAAAACGCGACATTAATCGTCAAGGATTTTCAGTTCGTGTATTAGACAGGAGAAGTTGAAACCGCGATCGTCTAAGCTTTTAGGGAGTGGTCGGCGGAGCGAACTGCTTTTTGTCCCACGTCCCTCTTGCCGCATTCCAAAAGCTTAGACATCCTCAGCTCTAAGTTCTCCCGACTAAGCTTTGATTTCTATATTTACCTCGTTAGAATTTTGCGATGTCGCAGAATTTTTCCGGAAGTCCTTGTCTAACCTTCCTTAAAAAACAAAATGAAAAAGAAACTTTCCGATTGGATTCGCCGCGAATGGACCGATTACGTTCTCCTTTTGCGGAACATTCCCTCCCTAGTCGTCAGCCTATTTATCCTTTCCGTGGTGTGCATGAACCTGCTCGCCAACAAGGAGCTGGTTTCGTTTCAGTATCTCGCGCTCGATTGCGGATTCACGCTCAGCTGGGTCTCGTTCCTGTGCATGGACATGATCTGCAAGCGGTTCGGCGCCAAGGCAGCGATGAAAATTTCCCTGCTTGCGCTGTTCGTTAATCTGTGTGTATTTTTCCTGTTTCACCTGCTCGCTATGACGCCCGGAATGTGGGGCGAATTTTACAGCTACGCGGATTCCAGTTTTGAAAAGGCGAATGTCGCGAACAACGCCCTGAACGCAACTTTTGGCGGCACCTGGTATGTCGTTTTCGGCTCAGCGGTCGCCATGTTCGTGTCGTCAATCGTCAATTCCGCAACGAACCACTGGATTTCCAAGAGGACAACATCTAGGGATTTCCGGAATTTCGCCATCCGATCCTATACTTCGACGATGCTCGCCCAGTTTGTCGATAACCTCCTTTTCGCCTGCATCGTAAGCCATGTTTTCTTCGGCTGGACCATGGCGCAGGTTCTCGTCTGTTCGCTCACGGGCGCCGTTATGGAGCTTCTCTGCGAAGTCGTCTTCAGCCCGCTAGGCTACCGGATTTGCCACGCGTGGGAATCCCAGGGAATCGGCAAGGAATACATCCGATACAAGGAAGGAAAAGCGTGAACGTATTTGTCAGCGGACCGAGCCGCGGCATCGGCAAGGCGGTCACAAAAAAGTTTATAGAAAACGGAGCGCGCGTTTTCGGGTTCGACATCTTGCCGGCAAGCATTTGCCATGAAAGATACGAACATTTTGTCTGCGATGTTTCCAAGGATTCCTTGCCCGAAATCTCGATAGGTGCGGAAATCGTCGTGAGCAACGCGGGCGTCCAAAATTCCGGTCGCGATATCGATGTGAACCTCAAAGGCTCGATGCGCTTTGTCGAAGAATACGCATTCCAGCCGTCCATCAAGTCCGTGCTGCTTGTCGCATCGGCCTCAGCGCATTCCGGCGCGGAGTTCCCCGAGTATTCCGCGTCAAAGGGCGGCTTGCTCGCTTACATGAAAAATGCCGCGACAAGGCTCGCAAAATTCGGAGCGACCTGCAACAGCATTTCTCCGGGTGGAGTTTCCACCGACCTGAACCTTCCCGTGATGCGCGACAAAACCCTTTGGCAAAAAATCATGGACGTCACCCCGCTCAGGCGTTGGGCAAGCCCCGAAGACATCGCCGAATGGATTTACTTCCTCACCGCAGTGAACAAGAACTGCACCGGGCAAGACATCTTGATCGACAACGGGGAAAAGGATTTAAACGGCACATTCGTGTGGCCGCAATTCCTTTAAGCTGTTTTCAAGTTGCAAAACGACCATAAAAATCTTGGGCCTTGTCGCCGAAGACTTCTCTGGCTGTACAATAAAAAGCGAACACTGTATTTGACAGCATTCGCTTTCCGAGGAAACGACAGAAACTATATTGCAGAATTCCAGGAATAAGCCCCATAGGATGATTGACACGAATAGGTCTTGCCGCCTATCGAAATACTACTATCCGGGTACTGAGACGAGCATTCTTCCCACCGAGAGCCCGAACATAAAAGCTGGAAAACATCCTTTCCGCATGCTTTTTGAAATTCTTCGCTCGTTATTTCTTCGCCGTCCAAGTATTTCATCATAAGATCCTCGTCTAATTCAACACACTTTTCAAGTCCGGCGGTTGTTCGCGCAAGAAAAGCAATCTCTCCGGCATTGGCGGACGAACACTGCGTACCGGTAGGCGAATCATCTTGCACATTCTCGTTTACCTTCCATTTGCCGGCAGAACATACGAAGAGATCGACAGCCTTGTCTGTCCATTCGGGCGTCGTCGGACAAGGCGTTCCCTCGACAGGAGCCGAAAGCGACCACCAGTTGTTTGCCTTGCAATACCAGTTTTTCTTGATTTCCCCCTCTTTGCCTTTTACGCAAACGGCCTGCAGCTCCCGTTCCGTTTCAAACGGAATGTCCGTCAGACTGAAACCGGGCGTGCCGCAGGACACATTCATAACGGCATCGGCAAGCTCCCTGTTTTCATAGCCAGCGAGGCGAATGTCAAAAACGACGCCGCCAGTTTCGTAAAATCTTCCGGAAATAATCGGTTTTTTCTTAAAGAACGCCAGATAAGGATTGTCCGCATCATGAATCCCGAGCAGAGTCGGCAGATTGTCGAAATCTTCGTCGGCTAGCGTGCCAACGGATTGGACAAGCTTATAGTACAACCACTTAGAGGAATCCGCAGAGTTTACGTCCGCATCAATGCTTAACCGCAGAGCGTCCTTTGAATAGCTGTAGTACAATTCCGTCTTCGAAGATTCACTGAAGCACTGCGAAATCATCCCGCCATCGCATGTCATGGACAGGAGCCTACCCGGAGTATCCCGGACGATTTGGAGCACAGCTCGATTTCCTTTGGAATCCACCATTTGCAAATGAAAGTCCATCTGAAAGTTTTCCTCGTCGCATTCAATATCCAGTGTCACAAGGCTGTCTTCCATGAGGGTACAGACAGGATCAGACATCGCTATCGAATCTTTGCAGTAAACCGACGCAATCCCTTCTCGAGATGCAATCGGGCTTTCGCAGACACTTTTCTTGAACTGCTGTTTTTTTTCCTCGGCCCCCTCTCCAAGATACATTCCATCTTTGTAGGAGGCCTTGTAATGGAGGATTCCGTCTTGCGCATAGATTTCATTCTTGTTTATATGGTCGTTGCATGCAAAAATGTTCTCCCTTTTGGAAACAGAGGACGAAGAAACAGAGGACGAACTCGCAACATTTTCCGAAGAACTTGTTCCGTCTTTCCTGGCAGAGCTGCTCGATCGATTCGCTTGGGAAGTCGAGTCTTTTTCAATCCATTCGCCATTCTTGCAGACATACTCAATTCCGGATTCCTCGTCCATTCTGGTTTCCGAATCTAAATCCGCAGTGCATTCCGGCATGGATTCCGAAAGCGGCGGTTTGCTCGACCCCGAAGAATCGTCCCCGCATGCTTACGAACCCCGCTAGCGGGAATAAGGCGATACCGAACAGTTTCGAAACGTCAATTTTCATAGAACCTCTTTTTTTTGTTGCATTTTATTACAAAATTACATTCAAATTTAATATTGCGGGCATCCATCGTCAAATAAATCCAATTTTAATCAAAAAGCAAAAAAAACATCGAAAAACGAAAAGTTGTCGCCGACGATTCTTACAACTTCGCAAAAGCGTTCAACGGGAGCGGAGGATTTCGACATCGCCGATCAGCCTAGGGGAGTCGTAAAGCAGGCCGAGTGGAAACGGAATCGCTATCGGCGATAATTCATTTTTTTACAAGTTCAATTTCCGGAAGTATAATTGGGCAAAGGTCCTCGCGTTCTTTATTGTGCCAGGCGACCACATAGCGGATTCGAACCTGTTTTACGGAATATCCCAAATCATTCAAATGGGAAATTTTTTCTCTTGCCGTTTTTGACAGTACTGCGACAGGATTTTTTGATCCGCTGTCGTCGTACAGTTTTCCTCGGAAATACTTCAATGCGTCTCCGCTGTGCAGTTTGAAGATTCGTTTTTTCAGGTCTGCGCCTTCGTCAATCGTTTCGCCATAAGAGTAATCAAGCCACATGTCCCTGTGACCGAATTGGAAAATGATTTCGGCGGGTTCCGAATACTTCGCTTTTTCGACTATTGCGGGAGCGTACTTATCTAAGAAGGGGCAGCAATGGAAAACATACAGTTGCTTTTTCGCGCGGGTAAAGCCTACATACAATACGCGGCGGCCTTGATCGGCATTTGCTCTTTGATCCTTGATCAGCATATAGACGCGGTCGAATTCACGGCCTTTTGCCTTGTGAATCGTGGAGACAACGACCTCGTTCTTTTCTCCGCGTTCAAAGTCGGAAATTTTCGATTCCATCAAAAACAGCTTCAAGTCGTTTCGATAAAGTCGATCGTTGTGCTTTTGATACACCTTAAGCGCCTTTAAGCAGATTGGCAGCAACGAACTCTTTTGATAAGCGTCTTTAAACTTGTTTATGGACGCGCTCCACTCATCCGAGCTAATGACAGGCCCTTCGTTTTTGGAGATCCATTTTACAAAGCATCTGAACTCTGCTAGATCGTAGAGCGAAAATCCGTCGCTATCCTGAATCAACTTCGCCTTGATGTTTTCGTGATTCAGGAGCGCCATCATTTTCAGGGCGTCGTCATTCGTCTGGGTTAAAACACTCACGGTCCCTTGAGGCGGATATTTTTTCAAGTGTTCAACGACGGGGTATTCCATATTCGGCGAATCGAACTCTCGGATTCTTACGGTCCCTTCCCCATCCGAAACAGCCTGAATCGGATTGACCTTTAAACGATTCGGAATATCCTGAACGAATAAGTTTGTAAAGTCGACAATTTTTTTGATGCTGCGGTAATTTTCGACAAGTTCATACTTTTTGGCCTTGTAAAGTTCAATAAATCGATTCAAATTCACAGACTTTGAACCCGCCTTTTGATGGATACCTTCGAAAATGTTCTGGTCATCATCGCCCACGGCAATGACGCGCATGTCTTCGTTCTCTTCGATCAAGGCTTGAACCAAGGCGAACTGGTGTTCATCCATATCCTGGGCTTCGTCAATCACCAGGACTTTCTTGGTTACCTTGCTATGCTCAATTTCGCCTTCCTTGATTTTTGCGACCGCCATTTCTACGGCGGATTTGGCCTTGTCCAGATCGCCCATGGTGCCTAGTAAATCAAAGGCATAGGAATGGAAGGTCTTGGCAGTCAAAAAAGAGGCCGCGCGACCAATCAGCTTGTGAAGTTTTTCCTTAAAATCAATGGCGGCACTGCGAGAGAACGTGAGCATCAGCAACTGTTCGTGCTTCACGTCTTCCAAGAGCATCAACGACGCTAACTTATGGACAAGAACGCGGGTCTTTCCACTTCCGGGGCCTGCAGCCACCATGATGTACTGGCTGTTTTTATCTTCGATAATTTGCTTTTGACGTTCCGAAAGGGAATCCACAATTTCGTGATACTTTTCGGGAGTAATATTGTGGTTGATTTCGTCCATGCGGTTGCCCTTGAAATACTTGTTCAAGAACATCTTGTAATCCAGGGCGAAATAATCGCTTACAAAAGTCTGAGCCTGCCTGCTGTCACGCACCATCATGTTGGCATATTCACCCACAATGTGGATTTGCTGCATTTTCATCTGGTAGAAATGATTCAGCTTTTCGTAGTCATCGACTTTGTACTTGATCAGGTTGCTCTTTTCGATTCGATGAATTTCAAGCGCATTGTAAAGGACCAAGAAGCCATCTTCCAGTTGCAAAGAACTGATCTTGGAAAGATACAGAAGAGACTTTTCCAATTCCTTGTAAGTTACGGGTTCATTGGCAAATAAGGAAACCTGCTTTTCGTAAGCGGTCAATAATTCTTTTTCGGAGAATTGAATCAGGGCTTCTTCACGAGAATTCGTCTTGGCGTCGGCATTTGCCTGGTACAGTTGGTCAATCACAAAATGGGCCAATTGAACTCGGCGCTTAAAATCGCTCTCTAAGTTTTGGAGAGAAACCTTCAATTCAATTTTTGTACAGATGTCCGAACAGTAGTTCTTTTCGATAAGGCCATTGATCATCCAAAAGAACAGAATGGTCTTGAAGTCCTTTACGCTTGACTTCTTTATTCCCTTAGCTTCTGCTTGTTCATTCAATTCCTTGAGATTGAATACGGTTTTTCCTTCTTTCAGTTTAGTAATCAAGAAATTTTCAAGAGCCTCGAAACGTTTGAGAACCAGCTTTGACTTGTTTTCGCCATCGCCTTTTTTAATGTAGGCGGTCAAATCCTTGGAATCGTCCAGAATATTTTCGGCGCGCAAAAGCTGCACCGTTTCTTGAACAACACGACATTCCAAGCCGAGAACATCGGCGATGTAGTCGATGCGGGATTCCGCTTCATCGCCCTTGCCTTTTGAAACGATTCGTTCCGAAATCAACAGGCTAATAATTCGAATGGCGTTTTCCTTCTGATTTTCGTCAAACATGTTTGATGCGGTAATCTTGCTACGAGCCTCGTCCATGTTTGAAACAAGAATGCCTGTGGCGTAAACCCGAGGGCAGTTCTGCTTGCGCTCAATGTAGCCCGCTTCTTCCAAAGCGAGAATGGCTGTTTTCACACGCGTTTCGATATCGCCATTTGGGGCGTCAAAACCCGCTTCTCTTGCGATTTCAAGAGGCGAACGCTTCAGCACGGTCCTGTTCTTTGTAAGGTTCTTGATGGCCTTCCAGACCTGTTGAATTTCGCTCATGCTGAGCTTCGTCTGGTTCAGCAACAAGAAATGTTTGTCCAAATCACTTTCGTTAAAAAGGACGAAACACTCCGCCTGCAAGCTCTGGTCTCGCCCGGCGCGGCCGGCCTCTTGAACATAGTTTTCAAGCGAATCCGAAATTTCGTAATGAACAACAAGCTGCACATCCGACTTGTCAACTCCCATTCCAAAAGCAGAAGTGGCAACGACAATCTGAACCTTGCCGCTGATGAACGCTTCCTGGTTTTCCACCTTTTCGCGGGCTTCCATTTTGCCGTTAAAAGGCAAAGCCGCAAATCCGTCTTTGCCCAGTTTTTCTGCCAGCTCGTGCGTTTTCTTGGTTCTCGAAACATAGACGATAGTCGGGCAATTTTTCGCCTCAATCAACGAACGCAAGGTCTTGTATTTTTGGTCATCGTCTTCTTGATAGATTACGTGATAGGTCAGATTTGCGCGGGTCGCCCTGGTGGCAAAAATCCTTAAATCAAGATTCAGCTTTTTCTTGAAGTAATCGCAAATGTCCTGCACCACTTTTTGCTTTGCCGTTGCCGTAAAGCAGGATACGGGAATCCTTCTTGTCCCAGACTTTTGCGCCTGGATATTCTTGATGAAATCTCCGATATAGAGATAGTCCACACGAAAATCATGCCCCCAGCTCGAAAAACAGTGGGCCTCGTCGATTACAAATCGCGCAATCTGCCTAGAGAGCAAAAGCTTTTCGATAGTGCGTGAACGCAGGGATTCCGGCGAAATATACAGCAAGGATGCCATGCCGGTCGCCACACGCCTAATGGACTCCGCGCGTTCAATGGGATCTAGCAAACCGTTGATGGTTACCGCATCCACAATTCCCTTGGAACTCAGATTATCCACCTGGTCCTTCATCAAGGACTGCAAGGGAGAAATCACGACCGTCAGGCCTTTGTAGTTTTCACCAGCCATCAGGGCGGGCAACTGGAAGGTGATGGACTTACCGCCACCTGTCGGGAAAATGGCCAACAGGGATTCGTTATTGACCGCCGCCGCAGCTGCACGCTCCTGCAGAGGTTCGCCATCGTAAGTTCTAAAGCTGTCGTAACCAAAAATTTCCTTCAGTTTTTTGCGGACATCGAGCTTGCCGTTGCAATAGGCGCATGTAGGCTCGTGACACGGATTGTTGCGCAAAAAGAAAAGGATATTCTCGGTGAACGGATAGCTTCGCAATACCCAGGCCGGTGCAATGGAACGCTTATCCTGAAGGTTGATTACGGACAACGCATAGGCCAGTTCAATCGGACGTTCTGTCGCGAACAATTCCATCGCGGCATTTTCGCAAATCAGACCGGCAAATCGATTTTGAATCTGTGTTACAAGGTTCTTGGTGTTAGACCTTGCCAAAAAAAGATTGTTGAAAAATCCCTTGCTTTCTTCTTTCAGACCGACATAATCAAAGAATCCCTTAAATTCTTTTGAATCTTTCAACAGCTTGAAATAGATGTCCTTTAATTCGCCATCTAGGGCATTGAACGCATTTACTTCGTCGTGGAACAATTCCCTGGACTTTTCTGCATCTAGCAAGGGGTTGTTCAAAGCGTCGCTCAGGATCTTTTCATCTTTCAGCAACTTGTGGCTAGGCCGCATGGGGAACATCAGTGGAGAAAGATAGAGGGTGTCGATTACCTTCTTTTTATCCAGATCCATGAGTTTTAGATACTGAAGGTCGTGATTCAAAATGTTGTGACCACCGACGTATTCCGCACCTTTCACAAAATTCAGGAAATCCCCCTGGCTCGGCGTATGAATCGTCCGATCCAAAGAATCGACGGCTCCGAGATCGGCAATTTTCCCACTGGATGTAGAGACTTCAATATCTAAAAAAACGATGTTCACGATGGTAAAATAAATTATTTTGGGCGTAAATTATGCAGGGAAATGGAGATCTGTTTTTTATTGCGGGTAAGTTACTTTACCAATTTCAAAAGGCGGATTTAAGCCGCCAAGTAAATTTGTTTAACTTGTATAGAAATATACTCTAGCGGGATCAAATATCCAAGCCTTTTTATCGGTTGAGTCGCATTGCTTGTCCTTTTCTTGGGAGAAAACGCAGGGTTAGAAAACAAACAGCCCCCGGGATTCGTTTTCCGAGGATTTTTTGTTGTTTTCAGCCACGAACGGATTTACTTGACGATAATTTATACGTGACAGTAAATCTTACAAGGGAAAGGAATATTCGCATTACAAATAATAAGCGGCGTCAGCCTCCCGTTTTTTTGCTCTTTAAAAATTCTTTTTGTGCGTCAATGCTGTACATTAAAACCTGATAAGTGTTCCCGTTTGAACCGACTCGCTCGTCTACATAAATTCCGCAATTAGAACCTTTCTCTGTAGGTGTATAGGATTCTTTTCCGTCCAAAGAATGTGTTTTTGATAAAAAGCCTTCTTGCGTGAACCAATCTCTAATTTCTTTATACGAGATCTTGTAATGGTTCTCTTCATCTCGGGAGAGAATTTTCAATTTAGAGGCAATATTCGAAATAGTTAATGAACGTCCATCCTGCAGATATCGGTTAAATAAATCTTCAGATATTTTAAGGGGAATGCTTTCTTTTTTTCTTTTAAATGATAAATCGCTTCTGAGGGCATCATTTTTTTTCTGAATTCGTTCATTTGCGATTTCGATGCATTTTTGAATATTTCCAAGAATATACTGTTGCCCTAAACGGTTACATAGAGTTCTCTCCTGCTCAATATTATTGAATGAGCTTACGTATTTGATGAAACCAACTTTTATTCCAAAATCTGTCGGCAGACTTGTTACTCTTTTAGAAGGCGTTTCGACTGGCGAAAGAACGCCATCCATAGTTAGAAAGCCAGCAATATCTTGATAGAGAAAGTGAGACATTCCCTTAGGCAAAAGAGTATTTAATCTTCCGACAATCTTAGAAATTGAAACAGGTTCGTCGAACAACTCGTATTTTTCAGCAAACTCTACAGGAATAGATATCAATCGTTTTTCGCCTCGCCTTGCCAGGCGACATTTCTTGCGAGCAATATCATTTGAAAGGTAATCTGCCACAAAGTGTAGACACTTTTGAATTCGCTCCTGGGAAAAAGAATCATTCTCATTCAATGGTTCATCTGTTATTGGGTTAACCCCCAAAGAGAGTTTACGAAGATAGCTTTCAGCATGTTCCAAAATTTCTAATTCGGTCGCCATTATTTCCCTCTATGTTCCGCTTCGCTTTCGATTTCTCGCAGTTCGGCCATATCCGCTTCGTCGGCTTCAATCGCATCCTGCGTTTTGCGGCGGTCGGCAAATGCGTCGTAAATTTCGGACACGTGAGTTTCCATCTGCTTATTGGAGATATGTCCCTTATCTCGCAAGACACCCTTGTTTTGGAAGTTCAGCAGGGCATCGACATTGTTTCTCCAAAAATCCAGAGTCAGGTCCTTACGTTCCTTAACTCGCAACTCTGCAGAGTCCAAAAAGAGAACAGTAAGACGATTCAGCGAATCAATCTCGTCGTGCGAAAGGTAATTCTTGGCAATGAAAATATCTTGCTTGCGAACCACCGTACCATGCCATGCCGTTAATCCCATATTCGGTTTTTGAGCATCTGCTCGATCGCATATAATTTCTGCAGCAGTTCTGTTGGCTACGGCATAAAGCAGTTTGTTCTGTGTTTCGGCAAAGAACATTTGGGTTGCCTTGTCTGACGCATCGTAATCGCTACTTAGGGCAAGCAAATCTCGAACCTTCTGATAGAAACGCTTTTCAGAGGCTCTGATATCACGAATGCGCTCAAGAAGTTCATCGAAATAGTCTGGACGTCCATCGGGATTCTTAAGACGATCATCATCAATATCAAACCCCTTAATCATGAACTGTTTAAGGTGTTGATTCGCCCAAATGCGGAATTGGACGCCCCGTTTGCTCCGGACTCTAAAACCGATGGCCAAAATCATGTCCAAAGAGTAAAAAAGGACCTTATAATTCTTACCGTCTTCGGCAGTTGTAAAGTAATACTTTACAACTGAATTTTCATCTAACTCCTTGTCCTGCAAGACATTGGCGATATGTGCACCTACGTTTTGCTTTGAGGTGTCAAAAAGTTCTGCAATCTGATTTTGATTCATCCATACATTGCCGTCTTTAGCCATTAAAGCGACTTTCGCCTTGCCATCAAGGGTGTTATAGATGATAATGCTCTGCTCAGCTTTTTCCGCAGAGCCTTTATTTTCGTCTTTTTTCGCCATGTTTAGCCTATATTAGTCCGATTTCGCCACAAATTTCCATTCTACCTAAATATAACCCATTTCCGTTGTCATTTATTGTCAAACAGCAATTTATTGCACCGCCGCAACAAAAATATCTTCGGCAGTCTTCATTTCATCGCAAAATTTCGCAAAGTCACTGCATTCGCTTCCTTTGGGAACCGGGAATCCGTAGATTCCGATTTTACCGCCGAAACCGTTCAGAGTGCCGATTTCATGGGCATAACCGTTTACGGCGCCATCGGCGTCGGGGAAAGCGAATCCGCCTTTGTTGAACTGGCTGATGTGTAGATAGGTGGTCAGCTGATGCAAATCTTCGCGAGGGATGCTCTTGCTCATTTTTTCTTTATCATTTATGTAAGCGAGCCTCTTATACTTCGCATCCAAAACGAACTTCTGACTATCATTAAAGAAATCGGGATAGCGCGGGTAATAGGAATTGTCGCTGAACAACTGCCATTTGCCAGTTCTTTCCTTATTTTCCGGATGCTCAAATCCATGCCCCTTCAGGATGGTCCACAGGTATTCTTCCCAAAGCCAGGCTCCATCAAAGAGGATGCCGTAAACTTCGTTCTTTTCGTGGTCGAACTTCAACCTTTTGTGCATCAGAATGAACACGCACAGTCGCTGGAGAGCGTTGTATTCCATAAAGTACGGATTTCGAACCGGGGTCCCATTTTTCTGCACGATGCTGTAACGGTCGCGCAGGGAATAGTTGGGGGTCGCTTCGCGGATTTTCGCGATGCAATCCTTGACGTCGTTATCCACCGAAAGAATCGCGGACTGCTTAGTGCTTGCGATGTATTCGATGGTGTGGCGGACCAGTTGGGTGATGCGATTGTCGTAGCTGTATTCGCGAGTCTTGTAAGCGATCTTTCCATTGAACGGAATATTGTAATGGATGTGGCGACTGATGTCGATGGGCCCGTGCACGCGATCGTCGTTCTTTTCTTGCGTCAGGTATTCCTTGTATACGCCGAGCACCACCGCCTTTTTTAGAAAATGCGGGAAAAGATACAGCAAAAAATCAAAAACGGAATCGTCATCCTTGCCGACCTTAAAATCCACCACGTTGATGGAGAAAACCCTCTGCAGCATATAATGCAAAAAGTAATCCACATCATCGGACATCGCAAAACGGGAGCGAATACGAAGTTCCGTATCGTTCGAACCCACAAAGCCCATCACATTCCCAGTTTCAATTTTCGCCTTGTCTAGCGCATCGGCGGAACCGCACAAGTTGCAAATGGGCGAATCGCCGAACCTGTCGCGAACGTCGCCGAGAGCTTGCGGAAAGACAAGCAACTTTGAATTCTGCTTGACGAGATCGCTAATATTATAATTGGCGATGTTCTGCAAATCCTTGAAAGCTGTCGGCAAATCACCATCGCGACAGGCTACCTTGAAATTTACAGAACAATTATCTACTGTAAAAGCAATCTGCATTAGGCATCGTACTTGGCAAGATTCGTGTAACCGTATGCTGTAGCAAGGTCCTTCAGCTTGCTCTTTGCGTCAGGCAAACCGCGCAGATATTCCTTGACGACACCTTCGATGTGGTATTCCCAAAGTTTGTCGAACGCTTCCTCGTTATTGCTTCCGTTGTAGTAGTTTTTCAACTTCAAAAAGTATGCGGGACCGATATCGTATGCGCTGGAGAGCGTTTCAACGCCTTCGATAGCCTTATTCAAGTTTTTCATTCTCGTTTTAGCTTCGTCAGCGATATCAGGAATGCCGTTTTCGGCATCCTTCAACATTTCAACGCGATCTTCGGCCTTGATTTCCATAAAGGCAAATCTGCGACGCATGGCGAAGTCCATACTTTCAACGCTGCGATCGATGTCGTTCATGGTACCGATGATATAGACGTTTTCGGGGACGAAGAAATGACCATACTCAGTAGCATTTAATGCTCTGTCAAATTCATTTGCATCATCCTTGCTCTGCATATTCGCATACTGCGTGAGAATAGCACCATCTTTCCCGCGATAGCCAGGATCAATGGAAAAGAATAGTTCGCCAAAGATTTTCGACATTTCGCCGCGATTAATTTCATCGATGATGAAGACGAAAGGCTTTGTAGAAGTATCGTTATTTTCTGTATTTCCTGCTGCATAATCCTTTAGTCCAAAGGATTTTTTCATTTCCTTTACGATAGCCTTTCTGTAGTTGTCAAATCCTTTTTTCGGAGTTCCCGGTAATTCTCGATAGACGTTATAGCACTGAGCCTTGTTGTAGAAACGAGTGGAGTCTTTTTCGTATTTTCCATCTTCTTTCGGGATCAGTGTAACAAAACCGTCTTCGTTAGAATTCAATGCAATTCTAAAAGCACCCTTTCCGCTAAGTAATGGAACATTTAAAAATTCATTTTCAGCCAAGTAATCCGTCAGCTTATCAAAGCTCTCTTCAAAATTGTCAATAGAATTTACAGCCTTGGCTTTTAATGCCTTTTCACAAAAAATTTTGAATACGCCATCCCTTCGTTCAAAGACAACTTTTCCGTCATCATTCTTAGGGCGTAGACCTTCCACAAAATCAGTATAGTCATACGATTGATGGAACTGAACCATTTTCCATTCGGCACCCATTGACTCTGCAATCTTTTTAGCAAGATATGTTTTCCCAGTTCCTGGAGCTCCGTGGAGAATGAGGTTGTGATTGTTCTTCAGAAAATCAACGTAATTCATGTAATCTACTTCCATAGCATTATCCTCCTTGTCTTGCGGGCCATCCATCTCCAGCTTATCTTTTGCGAATTTGATTAAGTCATGTAACTTGTCACTGCATTCTTGCAATGTCTTGCGATACTTGCCATACATATTTCCATCGAAATCAATTTCTGGTGAAACGCGGACCCAATCGACATCACAGCTAAACCAGTGTGGACGAGTTGAATCTTTCGCCTCCATATTAGATGTGGCACAACCAACGCCATAGACCTTTATAAAAGGAAGGTTGTGTTTAGATCCCTTTGTAGAACATGTGGCCGCGATGATGATATCGCCGATTTTAACCTGCTTAATATACTTTTCGGTATCGCATTCGCCACCTTCCCAATATCCGTCTTTTACGAAGGTGTCGATCATGTTTTGACGTGGTTCACCAAAACTTGTCCCGGCGATCCAAATTCGCTGCATTTCTGCAGCGTAACTGAAAGCCGCATCAGAGAACTCGTAGAAATTGTGGTAGGACTTATCGCCACTATTAAGGAGTTCTTTAACTTTTTTAGCAGCATTCTCATACACGGCGTAGGAAACAGAATTGTCACGCAACTTTAAACCGCTTTCCTTATTAAGAAAAATTCGAGAAAGACTGTCCATTGGCGGATATTCATTGGGCTTCATCCAGAAAAATGCATAAGTCAAATTCCACTTGACTCCATTCTTTTTCTGAGCCTCATCAAAATGCTCGGCAATCTTGGCGGAATCGTTCTGCATAAAGGCTTCAAACAGGTTCCACAGTAATGGAATTGTCTCCAACTTTTCATTTTCGTAGTAGAAACAGGATTTCCGTGCATTGCTGATGGGGAGCCCTTCAAAGTCGTCCGGGACAGGCGCTACAATTTCAAATTTCGCTTTAAGAGCCTTAATCATTTCCTGGCGTTTCTCAACACCAGAGGAACGGTTAAATATTGCAAAAACAGTAAACGGATCGATATCGCGAAGAATTTCGTCAGACACCTTCGCTGTCAGAAAGCCAATCCATTCTGCATCCAGCGATGTGATCTTCTCAACCAATTCCGGTCGCGTTGCAGCATCCTTATAATCAAGTAATTTCTTTGCGAATTCTTTGTAAAACGGAATCCAGGTAAATTTTGCCATACCGTTCTCATGTGTTTAAAAATTAAATTTATATACAATCAATATAGAATAGAATTCCTTTCGTCACCTCTTCTACATCAATCCCTAGCCAGTTTTTGTCGGATGTTGACAATCGTTTCAAGTAGGCCTTGTCGCTGAAAACCTGTTCTAATCTTTTTACGACGTCGGCAATACTGTTTTCGCGCATTTGATTGTCACTGAAAATATACGCATCTAAACACTTGAGAAGGTTAGTCTTGTTCGCAACACCGGAAAGATAATAAAGGTCAAACACATCCTTAAAGCGTGTTGAGAAACTCCCGAATTTCAGAAGCGAACGCAATTTTTCTGCGAACATCTGTTCGCTAGAATTGATTAAAAGACTGGCACCCTCACTATCGAGAGCGATATCGAAACAAAACATTTCCTGATCAATATCCAATCGGCTATGGACGCCTAAGTCAATTTTGCTTTGAATTTTATTTCCGTTGGAATCTGCAATTTCAATGTGAACGCGTTTCCCCTTGTATTCCTGCGGCCTCAGTTCCTCGATGGAATCGAACCGCTTAATCGTTATCCCCTCAAGTCGCCCCATACTTGCGATAAAAGTATCAATAGCCGAATCAGTGAGCGGATAACGTAAAAAATCAATGTCTAGGTCCTGCGTTGCACGACGAACATTCTTCGTTTTGCTCCTCATTACAACGCCACCCTTGATTGTCACATTTCTCGACAAAGGACCCGAGGCAATGGCCTTCAAAACAATATCCTGACACACCTTTGCGCGTGCGTTTAAATCACTATAGCCCAGCGCAATCTCCGCTTGAACCATCTTGGCAATATCCATCATCAGAAAACCTCCAGCTGTAGGGCCTTGTTTATCATGCCTGCTTTGGGGAAGTTTTCAAGATATTCCTGCATCGATTGCAAATCTAGATCACCGATGATTTTTCGGTAGTTGCCGATGATTTCTTTGTAGTAGTCGTAAGGGAGGTTGTTCTTGTGGCGGATCAGCTCCAGGAGCATCCGTTCTTTATTGTAGATATTGATCTGTGCGTCGGCGTAAAGCATCGTTGTTGCGCCGAGGCGTAAAACATCTTCCTTTTCGAATTTTTGGACAACTCGCGAATCGGCAATTTTCTTTGCCCCGCTTGTTGTATTCAGGAAGATTTTATCGGGAATGGAATCTGTCAGTCCATGGCAATAAAAAGCCGTATTTAACGTTATCACGCCCTTGGGATACTTGGCCGCAACAATCGCAATATCCGACTCGTTTTTCCGGTCAGAATACACGCCCGGCTCCAGCTGAAAGATAACGCCCTCAGCAACAGCCCTCTTTACAAGGTACTTGGAACCAAACCGTTCTATGCACTGCTCGTAAGTTCGTATCATTTTACCAAAGGTATGTAAAATATTCAATTTTACCGACTTTTGGTTAAAAATAGTCTTTTTTATGGCAAGAATCAAGCCTTTAAGGGCCATTTTGCTCATTTTCATCTCTTTCCCCGCCGACAAGCAAGAAACGGCGAGGCATTAATTTTGTGCCCAGAGAATATAATTAATGGCGAATGTCAAAAGATGACAAATAGGAAATTTGTTCTCGCGATTTATCGCAGACGTCGGCGATAAATTACTCTCGTTCGTTCCAGCTAATAATTTCCTGCTCTAGTTTGACATTGTTATCAAGCATGTACTGAGCTGTTTCTATATATTTACCAGAATTGATTAAGCCTTTGGCTTTTACCACATCATTTTCAACGAGAGGCTTACAATACTTTTCGTACTTCTGCAACTGTTCAACGCCCATACAATAGGGTTTAAAATCTATACCTGTTTTCAGTCTAAGATTTTCCAAAATCAAAAGACCATCCGGATCGATGTCTCCAAAGTGATAGAAATTTAGAGAGTCGTTTTGATTTTTAATTAGCTGCAAAAATTTACGTTTTGCGGTATTATGATAGCCGCTAAGATAAACAAAGAACGTGTCATTGTGTTGAACGCGATTGAATGACGTCAGGTTTTCAACCGTCATCAATACATTTTCTTGAATTTCAATCTTTGCAATTGAATTTAAAATTGTAGACGGTAAAGCAAGGGGTCTTTCTCGCAAGACGTTTATCACATCGCCATTATCAAAGAAAATTTTTGCATTGCCTTTGAAATGAACGTAGGAAGGGTTCGGATAAACATTCAATTCTTCTAGAATTTTTTTCTCAAATTCTTTTGCATCCGTTTCTTCTGAAGCAAGTTCGTCATAGAGACCGCTTTCTCGCAAGATTTTGCACACTTGCGATCTATAGGACTTCTCCCACGCTTTGGAATCATGAGCAACTTCTATGGACAATTCGCGTTCTAGAATTTCCTGTTGATTATTTAAAATATAATCAAGAAATGCAAGGATCATTTTAGCAGAATCAAGTGAATAAGATTCTTTTTTCCCTTGATTAATGCGATCAATTTGAGAATTGCAGAAACTACTTATTACAGCATTTTTCCCAAGGTACGATGTATAGAAATCCAGGGATTCTTGCAGAAGGCTCTTCTTATCTTTTACACCAAGAATACTACGGATTTGACTCCAAACATTTTCTGCATCAATAGACAGAATTTTAACAATATGATTTTCACGACTTTTGATTTCTACTAAACCGGCTTGCTGAAGTAAAGCGACCTCTTGCTCAAAATTTTTAACATCATCAAGATTGGTAAAATCATCGTCGTACTTTTCAAAAATTTTAGATGGATCAAGGGCAAAAGACTGATGAACTGAATTTTCACCTTTATAGCTCTTGCTGTTTTCGTATTTATGCAAAAGCTTTTCCAGGATAAGTTTTTGTCGATGATTTAAATTCATACGGCGGGCTTCCTGATACCTTCTTCTGCATAGGTGTATTTTCCGTCAGAATATAGAGCGACTGTGTTATCAATATGACTGCCGATACTATCTATTTTTTCCGGAGGTGCTGCGTAGAATACCTGGAAATGATTTTCTTCAAGGAATTTCACCATTTGTTCAATACGTTCCTTCGACAAAGCTGAGAAGGCTTCGTCAATGAAAGCAACACGAGCACAGTTGCGGTCCTTGGGGTAGAATTGCATTAAGCTCGCTGCAAGAATAATGAAATAAGGAGTCTGCTTTTCTCCGCCACTTGCGGAACCTTGTTTCTGAGAAAGATTCATTTCTTCGCCGTTTTTGCGACGAATGCTCATGTCATAGACGAAGTAGTTTCTGTAGTCCGAATATTCCATTTCATCGGAACCCTGTTGCAAAATATCATCCAAAAATTTTTGAACATCCGCATTAAATTTTTCTTGAGAGACCTTCTGCGGATTGAGAAAATCTGGATCATTGATACAGCTTTCTAGATTGTTGCAAATGTCGAAGAAGATCTTTCGATCAGTCCGTTCCTCCATTTTAAACTGATAGAAATCAATTCCAAACGAAATTTTCTTTAATTCTTTATTGATGTTGTCAATTTCTTCCCTAGCGATATCGATATGTTCTTTCAGCTCTGCAATAAAGTCATGAAGGAAAGCATTTCGAAGTTTTATTGACGCCGCGTCCAGCTTATTCTTGGCTTCATCAAGTTTTGCATTGGCGATGTCACGAAGTTCTTCGCGATAGAATGGAATAAATTCAACGCCAATTAGAGTCAAATCTCGTTCAGCAACCTTATTGTATTCAATTTGGACTTTTGTAAGACCTTCTTTGCTGCGTTCCAGTTCCGTTTCTGCTTTGGCAACGGTTTTCTTGTCAAGGACGATGCAATCCTGTTTTTGCTCAACCGCTTTATTATAGGTTTCAAACATTTCTTGTTCAAGTTCAAGATTGGCCTGGCGTAAATTTTGGAAATCAATCTCTCTGGAAACAATGCTCTGATTTAACGACACTATTCTTTTTTCATTTGCTATTTTAGCGCCCCTATTTCCGCCTAAACCTTCGCTTATGTTATCACGTTTTTCTGTTAACTCAGTGACTTTATTTTGTGCCATTTCGATTTCTTGCATAGCACGAAGCATATCTGGGCTTTTCTTGAGAATGTTTATTTTCTCTGCAATTTCTCCATGTTTCGCCTTCAGTATTTTAATGCTCTCTACCGCATCAAAATCATAGTTTTCAGGTTTCCAATCGATATTTTCAAGTAATCGCAATAAATTTCTTATCGTATTTATTTGATCGGAAATCCCTTGCAAAGCCTTGAGAGTTCCTTCTTTTTCTCTCTCTTTCATTTTCAGCTGTATTTCAACAACTTTTTTACCTAGGCAAGGAACGGTCTCGTCTATTTTCATCATAGATGCCGCATAGCTCTTTGCCAACATGCCATCCTTCATCAAGCCTCCCCTAGGGTGCTCATGAAGATCTTCTAAGCTATCACAAAGATGTATCCCATTCAACAAGTAATTGGCATACTTTCGGGCCGCTTTATTCTTTATTTCAAGAATCTCGGCAGCGGAATTCTTTTCAATATCACTATCAGGAATTTTATCTGACAAAACCACATTAGCGTTAGTCAACTTATTTTCTTTTAAGATTCTCAATGCGACATCGCAGTACTCGTCATCAACAATCAAAAAATAACGTTTTCGTCCAAGGAAGGTTTCTACAGCCTTACGCCAACTTTCATCCTTAATTTCTTCTACGAGTTCGGCAAAAAAACGAACTTCTGAATTTATGGAACGATTCCCAAATTCCGTCTGAATAATTTGTTTAGCATTTACGGCATCACGAGGATAAATGATTTTTTGAGCCTGTAAGTTTTTGATGTCACCTTCAATGCTTGAAAGCTTTTTCTCGCACTCTTCCTTTTTATCATTAAAACGAACTTTATCGTCCGAATATTCTTTCTTAATAGTTTGAATTTGATTTCCAAATTCAATGAAACAGGCTTGTTTTTCAGAAGGAGCTATTCCTTCCTCAGCAAGATTTCTAAGTACCTCTTGATTTTCTCTAGAAATCTGAATATCATCTTTTATTTGAGGAATCAATTGCGCGATTGCAACCTGGAGATTTTTCAAGTCGGCAATAGATGTTTCGCTTTCCGTAATGTTATCTTTGCATCTTTTTAGCTCGGCATTCATTGTTTCTAATGAATCGCTGGGTGTTCTATTTGAGTCCTTAACTCTAGCAAGGTTCGTCTGAGCCGCTTCCAATTCGGAACCAACTTTTTCCTTCTGTTTGTCCAGTTTTTCTTTTTCAAGTTTCAGCAGTTTAGACTGAGTTTCGCATTGGCCTAAGTCTTGCTTATCTTTCTGAAGGTACTGAAAGCTATACATCATCCTACGAATCTTCATATATTTAAGCTGTTTTTCGTAGGCAAACGTAGCTCTTTCAATATTTTCCAAAAGTGTCTTTCGCTTTTGGTTGTTCTCTAACATTTGAAGAGCTTCGGTATAATGGTTCCTCTGTTCTCTTAAAGATTGCAAAGAATTGACGTCATTCTGAACAAGAACCGAGTCCTTTACGAATTTTTCAACATTCTTTTCAGGCTTAAAAGCCATCATCTTTAAAATTTTTTCGACGTATTTTTTCAAGTCTCCGTCATTAACTCGGAGACCCAAAGCTCTTGCAATGTATGGTTTTGCCTTTTCTCGTCCATATAAATCCGATGCTTTTACAGGGATGCCCTTCAAAGTGAGATTCTTACTGCTGGTAATACTTAATTTTCCGTTTTCAACAGACCTAAAGTTAAAATCCTGGATTCTTGCATTTGGGAAAACAAACCATTTTGATTCCGCAGAATCTTGAGCAGAACGAGACTCGATATTTACACCAATAACAAAGTCGCCATCGGTCTCGGAATTAAATTCCATTGCAATGTAGCTGACAACAGCATCTTTTCGAAGGAAGCGATCAGAACCATTTGTCTTACGGTCGCCATGAATATAGGCATTAACCGTTCTTTCCTTATCATCGGCAGCTCGGTTAAACTGCGTATTGGCGAATAGCAAATAAGACATGGCATCTAGAATTGTCGTTTTTCCGGTTCCATTCACTCCTGTAAACAGTGTGGAACTTCCCAATTCAATACAGACATTCTGAAAGCAGGACCAATTTATCAGAAGAAGTTTCTTCGCAGTTTTACGTAATTCCATTACCCTTCCTCCTCATCCTCTGTTTCAAAGTTGTCATCCACAATGTCTTCATTTTGAGGACCGGCTTTTTGCATTCTATCTCTTACCCCTGACACGAATGAGGCGAATTCAGATTCATCTAGGGCGAATTGAATGGACGGATAAAGGACTATCACGCGTTCATTATCGGAGGCGTTCCAATTGACATAAATCAGATTATATCGCGAAAAAAGTTGCAGAGCAGTTTTCAAATTACTCTTGATATCAAAAGCACCCTTGAATTCAAATTTTTCCAGTTCTGCATTCAACTCCGGAAAAGACGTCGTTATTTGCTTGGACAAGGATCCTGATTGAATCTTATCCATATACAGCGTCCACAAGCAACAAAGAATAATACTTTGGAATTTACTGAATTTTTGCTTGGATATGACAACGTCGGAACTGTCATTTTGAAGCATCGCAACCCCGGTATCCTTCACAACAATATCAAATCCCATTAAACTGAGATAATTAGAAAAGAGCTCTTCATTTTTAGAAATAAAAAATAACAGTTTACGATTATCATCATCTATATCACGAACGATGAAGGTCTCCTTCAAAAGGCGGCGACAACATTTTTTGAAAGTCAGTTGTTCTGAGGATGTGAGATCATCCCACATTTCGTTAATTGTCGCCATCTTTTTTAGCCCTCCAGTGTCGAACCTTGAATTCACTTGATTCAATAAAATCGTCATCAATCTCTATTGAGTAGCCGTTATCGCGAGCGTATGTAACGGACGCCATGGACGCAAGAACATCTTTTTTTTCTTGTAAAGGAAGATTTGCGCTATCAATTTTACCATTAATCATTTGACTATCCAAGAATTTTTTCATCAATTCTTTTGAATACGGATTAAAGGATTCCTGCTGCAGTTGCCGTTTTTGACGTTCTCGTTCCTCAATACTCATCTCAACAACATCAATTTCTACATTGGATTGAATTCTCTGGTTCTTATTCGGATAATGCAGTGAAGTTCTATCAATAAACTCGTAATCATGAATATGGAAAAGGTACTGAATTTCTTCATCAATTTGGTTCAATTTATCATCGTCAAAATGCTGAACCAAATAGTGAACAGTCTCTTCAACATTTCCGCGATTGTCTTTCCCTTTATTTCGAAGAATTCGCTCTCGTGCAACCGCAATTTTGATATACGCATTAATCTGATCCTTAATGCGCTTCATAATCTTATTGTAGTCATCATGAAGGAAGCGCCTCGTGCTATCCAACATTCTTAGAACCTTTTCTTCGGCATTATTTCTTTTGCAGCCTTCTTCATCCATGACACTTTGCGTAAGAGATCCAAAATATCCAATCCCCTTAAATTCTTCTAATCGACGAGATATCTTTTCTCGATACAAATGGATATTTTGCTGCTGAACAAGGCGCGAATATTCCTTAATAAAGTCACCATCGCAATATCGGATAATGTTCTCGGTCAAACTTACTAAGGACCCTTCTTTCAGCATTCCCTCAATTATTTTTTTTATGGATGTTGCAAGTTTTTTTAGTGCAGAAGAAAGCTTTCGAGCTTCATTGTATACAGGAGTCAAAATCAACTTGTAAGGGTTCTGCTCACCTTGCACCCAATGTTCCAAGGTGTTATAAATATTATAGATGGATACGGAAAATTCTGAGCGAACAGGATTCTTTAGATTATCAATAAACTGAGCCAAGGCAAGACCATTATCTGTCATGACAATGTTCTTTTCGAGTGTTGAATCATCGGTTTCTTCTTCTAACCACCCAGAATCAACAAAACGTCGAATAATAAAATTTGCCTTAATATTCCACTCGGATTCTCCGGTGGAAACTGAAGATTCATCTTCCTGAATTTCAATATGATTTTCTAGTAAAAATGCAGCAATTGTATCGCGGACAATATCACGGGCGATTCTATACGAGATTTCATTCTCATACAATCCGTAAATTTTCAGCAAAAGCTCAGAATAAGCAGCCCTATTAGGGTTGCCTCGACCAAGAATCGTGAAGAAATCTGCAGGTATTACATCAAAAACGCTATGCACTTTCTAAATATAACCCATTTCCGTTGTCATAAATTGTCAAAACGGTACTATATTGTCAAAAAGACGCTTTTTCAATCAATATCGATCTTGACAAACTCGTTCATGTGCGTAGAAATTAGCTTTACAACGGAATCGTCGTAGATTTCTTTTTCGTCCTTAAACATTTTTTCGAACAGCCTTTCGTTGGTAATCCAGTACTTGTCAAAATATTGTTTAATATCACTGCTGTCCACTAAAAAATGAACTTAATCGTCTGGAGTCCGCATAAATAAAGGGATAGAGACGATTTGACGAGTCAACGGATTTGAATTCGCGACAGGCAAAAGAGCGTATTTTTTAGCCGTACGCACGAAAATCCGTACGTTTTTTCCCAATTGGCATCATTTCTGGACCGCAACCACTTCAACTATCTCGTCAGAAAATACGGTGGTGATCGCTATGTCAAGCATTTTACCTGCTGGAACCAGCTACTGGCACTGACGTTCGGGCAACTTTCCAACCGTGATGGACTGCGATCCCTCATAATCGCATTCGATGCGCACCGCTCAAAATGCTACCATCTCGGAGTCGGTCGTCATGTAACCAGGAGCAACCTGGCGAAGGCTAACGAAAACAGGGATTTCCGTATTTTCGAGGATTTCGCCTACCACATGATCGAACTCGCCCGTAAAAAGCGGACGAAGAAAATCTTCGGGTTCAAGGGCCATGTCTATGCATTCGACTCGACGACGATAGATCTCTGTCTGGAATTTTTCGAATGGGCGAAGTTTCGCTCGACAAAGGGCGGCGTCAAAGTCCATACGCTTCTCGATGTCGAGACGCAGGTCCCTTCATTCATGTTGATTACGGAAGCCAGGATGAACGACGTGAAGGCCATGGATTCCATCCCTTACGAAACCCGCTCCTACTACGTATTTGACAGAGCCTATAATGATTTCGGGCGTCTTGCGCTGATTGATTCCTTGGGCTGTTTCTTTGTCATCAGGGCCAAGACGAACATACAGTACGAAGTCATCGAGACAAAGGAAAAAATTGCGGACAACATCCTGAAGGACTGCAGGATAACCCTGACCGGATACAGAACGAAGGAACTCTACGGTAAGCCGCTCCGCATGATGGAATACTACGATGCGGAAGAAAAGCGGATATTCACTTACTTGACGAACTCGAACAGGATATCGGCAGGCCGTGTGGCCGAACTCTACAAGAACCGCGGGCTGGTGAAGCTGTTCTTCAAGTGGCTAAAGCAGCACCTGAAAATCAAGAAGTTCTGGGGGACGTCGGAGAACGCCGTGAAGATTCAGATCCATGTCGCCATAATCACCTATTGCCTCGTCGCGATTGTCCACCACGACATGAAATTGAACCGCTCCCTGTACGAAATTCTCCAAATTCTGGGAATTTCGCTGACCGACAAGACCACACTTCAGGAACTTCTGACTGCAAAAGGGCTCGAAAAACAGGAAAGTGCCGAGGAAAACACTCTCGACCTTTTCAACGACCTGTTTTTATGTTAAATTTTTAGTGGACACTAGTGACTCAAAATGTAACTAGAGAGGAATGAAAAATGTTAAATAAAGATGATGTCGTAAAACTTTTTGTTGAATATGGCTTTGAATATCAAGAAAAAATTTCTGGAAGTAAATTTCTTGTATTCACTTTTAAATCAGGTTTTTTCCATAATGTTGAAATTGTTTTACTTTCTAAAGACATCAATGCATCCGATAATAGTGAGATTGATAGAGTTATTAGCGATTACAAAAAATTGCGTTTTTCTATTGGAGAACCTAGTGAATATAGTGATATAAATGAAATTCGAAACAAATTATTTGACGGTTTTTTTGAAACGAAAGAATGGAAACAAAATATTATAGAAACATATGAAAACTTTTGCACTAGCATATCGGAATCTCTACCAATTGGATCGAGCCAGTATTCCTACATTAATTCTTCGTATGTCAAAAATGATAGTTGCGCCTTAAACGGGTCAATTGTTGAAGATGTTATTAATCAATTAAAAGAACCTGGCCCAAGCCTTATTTTAATGGAGGCTCCAGCTGGCTTTGGAAAAACCTGTACATCATACGAAGTTATCAATAATTTAGCACGTTCGAATCAAGTGTCCACGCCGATTCCTTTTTTTACGGAATTTTCACGAGATCGTCAAGCAGTAACATTTAGTCATATTTTTGTGAAAGAGGTAGATCATTCTTTTCGAGTAAAATCAGATCTTGTTATAAGAGAGGTTCAAAAGGGACGGATTGTAGTTGTTTTAGATGGCTTCGATGAATTACTTCATGATTCAAAAGACAAGAATGATGGTGCGCAAAAACAATCCTTTGAAAATGTTGAACCGATGTTAGAGACAATCGGAGACCTTTTAATAGATAGCGCAAAAATAATCATAACATCACGTCGATCAGCTGTATTTGATTCCGCGTTTTTTTATGAATGGATGAATAATAGAGAAAAAAAATTTAATATAATCCGATATCGGATAAATCCTCCAAAATTATCAGATTGGTTACCTGAGGAAAGAATTGAAGCGATAAAGAAAACGCCTCTCGTGTTAGACAACTTGTCAAATCCTGTTTTACTCAGTTTTTTAAGATTTTTGAGCGAAAAAATGTTTAACGAATTAATGAATAAACCTTTCGAAATCATTGATGCGTATATAGAAAATATGCTAGATAGAGAGCGCGCTCGTCAAGAACTTAGAATGAGTAGTGAGGAACAAAATGAATTTTTAACGACTATCGCTAGCGACATGTGTATGAAAAATTACACAAGTATACCGAAAGAAGATTTGGTAAATAATATAAAAACTCTTTGTGGTCCATTGTTGGAGAAAACAAGAAATACATATCCGTTAGGAACAAAACCCACCATCGATAAACTCGCCACGACTTTGTCTCACCACTGTTTTTTTGATAGAACTTTAAATGGTAATTTAATTCAATTTATTAATGAATTTGTATTTGGATATTATTTGTCGAATTGTTTAATGCAAACAGATGACTGGTTGCCAAATAACGAACGATTCCTTGAGCCTGCTGTTTTATCATTTCAAGCAAGGGAGATAGAGAAAAAGGAGTGTATGTGGAAAAAAATAGGAACCATAAAAGGAATTTTAGAGCGATCCGATAGAATTAAATATGAACAATTGTTACGGAACAAGGTTGACGATGACGCATACAACGATTCAGATATAAAAGAAGTTTTTTTCGAAAATATTCCATTGTTTGAAACAAATGAAATTAAAAATACGGTATTTACAAATTGTAAATTTAAGAACTGTATTTTCTATTGGCAAAATTTCAAGGAAGTCTCCTTTTTAAATTGTACTTTTTGGGATTGCAAATCCATTATTGTTGAAAAAGAAACAAAACCAATAGTTGAATTTTATAACTGCGCTTCATCAGAACCTGAATTCATATCAAATATTGAATCTTCAGGACAAGATGAAATTACATCAGAAACTATAGATGTTGAATTTTATATCTTAAGCGAAATTTGCCCTCTGGGGTCATCTTTGAATAATGCTCACTTCTACTGGCCTAAGTTGCTAAGTGTGAAAGAATTCACTAAAAAACAAATCTTTAATGGTTTGAAATGTCTGAAGAAAAAAGGGCTTTTAGAAGATGCTCATAATCACGATTTTATGAAGATTAATACATCGAAATATGGAGAAATTAAGCAAATTTTGGGACGCGTATAATTATGAAAAAAAATATTCTTGCACAAATTGTTGATGAAATAAAAACTCCATTGGACAAAATCGGCGTCCTTTATAGAATTTATAGTAGATCAAAAAGTGAAGGCTCTATTCAAAATAAATTTTCGAATGCTCAAAAAAAAGGAAAACCATATGGGACAATGCAAAATGGAAAGTTAAAAAAAATGCAGGACCTTTATGGAATTAGAATCGTTCTCTATTTTTCAGATGATGTGAAAATTGTACATGAAATTTTATCATCAATTTTTGAGGAGAGAAAAGAAGATTCAGAAACGCATGATTTAGAGGGAAACGCTTTTAAGGACACATTCAAACCTGTTCGATACAATCTTATTTATTCAATACCCTCAAGATACAACTTTACCGTAAATACAATATTCCAATATAGGGAATGGAATAATTGTATTGATTCTACCTTTGAAGTCCAGATTAGAACTACTTTATCGGAAGGTTGGTATGAAGTCGAACATGATTTGCGTTATAAAAATCAGGATGATTGGAAGTCGTATGATGTTGAATGGAGACAGTTGAACGGAATACTGGCCTCTTTGGAGACAAATGACTGGGCTATGATTCAAATTTTTGATTCTCTAGCACATAAGTTGTACAGAGCAAAATCTTGGCCTGCTATGCTAAAATTGAAGCTTAGAATACGTGTGGACTTGCAAAGTGAACTTTCTAATGAGATAATTGATCTATTTAATCGAAATATAGATTTGGCTAAAAGGTATATTAGAATTAACCGAAACGAAATCTTAACTGAAATGAATAGACTAGGATTCTACTATCCGTTATGTTTGGATAATATTGTATATTTCATAAATCTGATTGACGAAAAACCAAATCAAGATTTAATTCAGATGACTCCTAAAATCATGATAGATGAAATGAAAAAATACTAAGGAATTTTATCGAGCTAATCTGACGTGGTTGAGTATTCAGAAATGCGATGTCAAACGGGAAAAAAGGGTGTTTGAATTTTCTGTAACTAAAAATTCATTTTTCAACAAATTAAAGAAAACTTTATTCCTGCAAGAAGCCAATTCATAAATATCCTCAAACGAATACAATTCTATCCTTATGGGAACAGAATCCATGGGATCATCTACATTAGGTTTTGTAAACGATTCATCACTGTAATATGAATTTTCCAAAAAAGGGATTTTTTTAAAACGTCCGCTTGATTGCGGGGAACGCAATTCCTTCCTTATATCATCTCGATTGGCTAATATATATCCAGCAAATAAAACGTTTTTCGCATCAACTCTCCAATTCAAGTATCTTGTTGAATCATTATAAAAATCTTGTGCATAGCGTTTTACTTGGGCAATCATCCCCTCTTCTTTATCTCCAGCATTATGTGCTTTTGTCGTTGATTTTAATTCTACAATTAGAACCTCTTTTGTCTTTTCAGGGTCGTCAGCCCAAATGTAAATGTCAGATGCTGATTGACCATTTTTTGTACTTTGCGCTTTAAAATCATTTGAAAAAATAGTGAACTTGTCATCCAAAATCCACAAATTATGCAAATGATTTATATTTGTAGAATTATTTAGCGTAGTCCCTCTTTTAAAGAACAATTCATGCACTTTGCTTTCTAATTCAGGTTTGTCATTACCATTGTCATCAAACATTTTTATTAAGTTACGCAACTTTTCAAGAACCCGCTCTCTATGTTTAACATAAATGTGTAAACTTGAATTTAAAAGCTTTTGGCAATCTTCGGACTCTTCAAAAGAATCTTCAGCAGCATTTTCTTTTTCCGATATTTCTTTTGACCAAAATTTTTTTTCAATCTGACTTTTCTTTTCTACGGCATTCTTTAAAATTTCGCTTTCATTAGCAACTATTTTTCTAGATTCAAGAACTTCTTTGTCAACAAAATTTTCTAATGACGGAAATTTCTTTTCAAAATCCCTTAAATTCTTTTTCGTAGCACTTTGATTTTTCTGAATAATTTTTGCAAAATGAGCATCAAGATTTTTTGTTATTTCATCGTTGATTTTTATAGCGTCCGCGTCATCAATTTCAATTCTTTCACCTTTAGTATCAACATTTTCATCAAATAGAGATGATGTTAAATAAAAGTGATATCCCTCTTCGCTTTCCAACTCATATGATATTTTATGGGATAGCATTTCCGCTTTTAAATTTCTCGCAAAGCATGCAATTACTTGGTCTCCCTTCATCTTTTGTTTTGTTTTTATTAACCAAAGATTAAATTGGTAGGATGTATTATCACTTAATTCTAAGCTGAAATTTAGAGGTTCAATTTCATTTTCCAAAGACTCTTTTTTAATTAAATCAGACTCGCCATTATAAGCAATCTTTATTTCCAACTTTTCATTATTAACAATAAACGGAAAGAACGTTTCAATAAGCCAAAGTTTCAAAGATTTAACATCTAAACAATTTTTGAAAAATGTCTTTGCTCTTTTAATAGAATTCTGCTTTGATATATCAATTTTTAAAAGCGTGTAAGAATCATTTTCTTCAGTGGCTGATTCAGAAAAAAGATCAAAATCGAAAATTTCATTTTTTCTATATGGGTAAGGAATATTTCTTTTCTTGTAATTCCCATTTACGTCCTTATAAACCGTCTCATAGTTTGCCGAATCCGAAAAATAAACAATGGCAAGTCGCCCTTGACCTAAAGGGTGAAAATTCATTTTTTCTTTATCAGGATTTTGTTTATCTAGTTCCTCAAAGTATTTGCTATTATTTTCCGTAAAACCATCACCATTATCTCTTAATTCAATTTCACATTTATTTTCATCAATAAAAATCTTTAAATTAATCTTGGGTGTAAAACCACTTTCTCTTTTTTCTCGTATAAGAACGGCATGAATAGAATTGGAAATTATTTCTCTCAAGAGAAATGAGAATTTTTCTCTACCATTTTTGTACTCTTTTTCCGCTCGAAAAATAACATCAGATCTTTGTTCCATACGAAAACTCCTATAAGACATTAAAACGAAAAACTTTTTAGTTTCTTCGCCATCATATCCTTACGTTTATCCGCAAACTCTAGGAAATGATCAAAATCGTATGATTCCATCTCTGGTATCATATGACGTTCCTTAAATTTTTCATCTCTTGTCTTAATCCAAGAATCAAAGGACTCTTTGTTTTTAGATTTATTTTCTGAATCATCTAAAAGTTCAAGGTTGCAAATTGTATTATAAGTAGATAGATATAACTCTATTTTCTCATCATCATATCCACGAGCTCTAAGTTTTTTCTTATTAAATTCTGTTTGAGGATATATGTGATCCTCGTTAAAATGGCGATCTTTCCAGTCGCGTCCTGGATACATCAAAGAAAGGATAAGAAAGCTATATTTCGAAGAATACTTGTATTGCAAGAAGTTGTCTATTTCATAATCATTAAATTCAGATGTTAGCATAAGATCTTTGTTAATCTTATCATACGGAAATGAATCCTTTTCGTCTCCAATAGACGTTCGCATTTTTGTAAGTGTTGAGTCACTAGACCCTCCAGTAACATTTTTCAGCAAACAGAAAATGAGCCACTTCTGAATTACAGTTTGATCCAAGACATCTACAGAGCTAGACGAGGACAAATACGTTTTGGAATCCTTGTTCTTTAGGTATAATGCAACAGGAAGCAATGCTAAACGACTGACCAAATTTTTATCTACAATACCCAAAGTACTAACTAATTTTACTGTATCAAAAATCGCTTTTTTAGTTTCTTCCCAATGATTTTCAATTAACTCCAAATTTTTTTGCGTGAATGAGCTCAATTTATATTGGATAGGAAGATTTTCTGTTAAAAACATGGCGGCTTTCATAACGAAGTCTCGATCAAACGAATAACCCGCTCCAACACTATTGATATTTTCTGTAAATTCGTTTATTTCTTCCCTTGCATTTAGCGTTTTCCACTTTGCAGTAGCAGTAGATAACAAAATATCGCTATATTCTAGTTTTTTTCCACCGGTATTTGTTCGAATAAATATTTCAAGAACTTTATCATAATCATTCGATTTTTCTTCGTAAAAATTGATTATTCGTGATACATTTATGACGGAATGTAATTTTCCAATCATTCTCTTTGCTGTCTTTAACTCATCTTCTGAATAGCCAGACATCCACTTGTCAAGCTTTTCCTTTGCATCTTCCGCATCCTCATCATTGAGGATTTCTCCAACGCGATACCAATATTGCTTACCCCCTAATTTAGAATCATATGTATCATTTTCCCTAAATGCAAATTGGTATGTAAGTTCCTCGGGAGAATCGTTTGGCTTATCCAAAAGCAAATTAAGATATAAATAGGTTTTCCGCCATTTTCTATAAAAAAATCGATACGACCCTCTCAGACCTATATTGATAGATGTTATTCGTTGTTGCCCATCTAATACGAGATAAATATCTCTATTCACTCCATCTAAATTTGAAGGAGTATTATGCGGACTCGCCTGATCAAACTCGCGAATAAAATCATACGACATCCAATCTGATTTATGTTCCTCACGAATTCTCCAAAACAGGAAAGAACTGATTGGATAGCCACTCATTAATGAATCAAATAATTTGCATATTTGATATGGACTCCAAACATATTCTCTTTGTATAGCAGGAAGAAATGCACATTTGTTAATCTTTTCCTCAAGTAACTCTTTGATGGTTGTGTTTTCGTATGCCATGCTTTAATCCTTTATTATAAAATTCATCTCTTCTCCACAGCCTCTATCTCTTCCGCATCGGTGATGCTGTAGAGTTGATAGACGAGGGTGTTGACTTGGTTTTCGAGGTCGACGATTTGCTTTAGGGTAGCTTCATCGCTTTCCTTTTTCAGGCGAATAATTTCATCGGCGAGGGTGGCGAGTTGTTGCAGGAGTTCCGCATTGTCCAGGGGGATGCGGAGGTTTTCGAAGTAGGCTTTGCGGATTTCGCGAGTGCCGCCCATGAGTTCTGGGCAATTGTACCAGATCCAGAGTTTGCAAAGGTTTGAATTGAATATGGCGAGAAGGGCCTTGAGAAGGTCTTCGCTAGATTCTTCAACTTCGCTTGCGCTTCGCTCAGAATGACACATCGTAATCATAAATGTTTTATCATTGCCGAGTGATCCTGTTTCGTCAAAGCTGAACGGGAAAACTGAGGTCATATTAGGGTAAACAATTTTTGGCTTTGCAAATTCCTTGTAATAATCTGCACCCCAACGCTGCAACGCATACCATTCGTAACGAATGCCAGTTTCAGCCTTATTTCGGGCAGAAAGTTGTTCTTTATAACCAAGCAAATGATTGTAAATGGCTGGTTTTTGAACTTTGAATTCTGATTCAGATTGCTCTGAAGCCCCATTGATTAAAGGGTTTAAATGATTTGGGTAATGCCATGGAACGAACAGCATATATTGATCATCCTTTTCGGTAACCCACGCTGTAACATCTCGACCACGGAGCAACGGTTTAATAAGTTCCTCGCTCTTGGGATCTTCTGCAATCAATTTTTTTCTTGTTTTCTCGTCGATAAAGAAAGCCTCATTATATCCGGTTTTCAAACCGTAATTAATTGCAATCGGCATTTCCCTGAGCGGTGTTCCGTGATTCATTTTCTGCAGCACTGAATCATGGAGTTTATTGCGAATACTCCATTCCTTTTCACCAAATGTTTCGGGAGAAAGTTCAAACAATGCTGCATTTACTTCTTTTTTAAAATCGCCAAAATAGTTCCTACTATTTAGCGTGCAAGCCTGCACGGGCGTTTTTGTATCAGATTTTTGTGCGACAAAAATACATACAATAGTCGCCGCATCAGCAAAAAATTGAATATCGCCAAAGTTCAGAATTTTTTTGAGCGATACCTGGCTCATGAATTGGCGCAATTCCTTGCCGTAATCTACCAGCATCCACTTGTTGGGCATGATAAAACTGAAGTAGCCGTTCTTTTTCAAAAGGCTGTGGGCGCGTTCTACAAATAGGCAATACAGATCCGCCGACTTGTTGTAGCAAGTGTAGCCGCGTTCGCCGTAAACGTCGCTCATGGCGCCCATGCTCTGCAACTGCACATAGGGCGGGTTCCCGATCACGGCATCGAACCCCACGAACTTTCCTTCGTCATCCAGGATTTCGGGAAACTCGAACATCCATTCCAGCGAGTTCGAAAAGTCGATGTCGCTTGCTTGCGATACGTTGCCCCACAGGTCCACAACGGGGGGCTCCTTCAGCTGGGCCTTGAGGCCGTTGATGTTCAGGCGCAGTTGGCGCTTGTCGTAGGCAGAGCCTCCCTTCTTGTAATTCTGGACGCTTTCGCGGTATTCCTTGAGCCTTGCGGCAAGCCCGCTCTTTTTGTCGGCCTTATCTCCCTTTTGCAAAAAGTCGAGAACCACGCGATTGTTTTGCACGGGGTACTTGCTCAAGAGCGAATCGCCCACCTTGATATTGATGTCGATATTCGGCAGCGTCTCGAGGCGTTTGAAGTCGCTTTCTTCGGTGTAGTAGGCGTTTTTCAACAGTTCAATCCACAGGCGCAAACGGCAGATGTTTACGCTGTTGGGGTTCAGGTCCACGCCAAAGAGGCAATTCTCGATGATGTTCTTCTTTTCTTTGAACAGGGCTTCTTGAATGCGTTGGCGTTCTTCGTTGCCGGGCTTGTATTCAAAGGGTTCGTTGTCTTCGTCCACAACGGAGAGCTCGTCGTTGTCCACTTTCAGGCGGTAGTCGGCGCGCTTGATGCGCTTGCCCTTGGTGTCGCAAAGAATGTTCAGGTCCGATTTGATAGCGAGCATGCGGTTCAGTGCCGAAACCAAGAAATGCCCGGAACCGACGGCGATGTCGGCCACGCGCACGCTATCTACAATCTGGTTCGCGTCCTGCACGTCGTCGATTTTGTCGGCCACGTCTTCAAGGTCCTTACAATCCCAGCTCTTGACGTCGTTGAATTTTTGCACCACCGTTCTTTCGAGCACGTCTTTCGCCATGTAGTCGGTGATAAAGCCCGGGGTGTAAAAGCTGCCGTCCTTGTAACCGTTGATCTTTTCGAAAATGAGTCCCAGCACCGAAGCGTTGATGAGCGTCTTGTTGGTGTTGGTCACGCCACCTTGGGCGTCGCTTGCAAAGTTGTAGGCGTCCAGGAATCTGAAAATATATTCCAGATTTTGCATGGTGCCTTTGACGCGTTTTCCCTTTTCGTCCTTGAGAACGGTCTTGTTAAAAATTTCGATTTGGGCGTCGGGGATTCCGCGGATCTTGAGGCGGGATTCGTCTTCGGTGGGCTCGAAGAGCGAGCTGTTCAAATACGGCACGTTCGGGTATTTTTTTAGAACGTCCTCGTCGCGGGCGTCAATCTTTTTACCCAGGACCTTGAAAAAGAAGATGTTCAGTTCGTCGAAACTGCCGATCTTGTCGAGGCTCATAAAGCGGTACGCGGGGTCGCCCTTTTGGTACATCAGGATCTGCGATTCCACAAGCTTTAGGAATAGCAGGCGGTTCACCCAGGTGATGCAGAGGCGGAGCGCCATGGCTTCGCACTTTTCCGCGTCGCTAATGTCATCTTCCAGCTGGTAGATGGCGCTTTCGAGGAGGCTTGCCTTGTCGCGGTTCTTGGGCTGCTTGCGGCGAATGACCTTTTTGCCGCCGTCCTTGATTTCTTCGAGGCCGATGATGTGCAAGAGTTCTGCGTAAAAGTTCTTGTCTAAGCTGTTGCTGTCGTTGGCGAAGGGCTTTGCGAGGAGCGTTTCCGGCGAAAGGAACTTGTAGAGGGCGATGAGCTTCTTTTCGTCGCTTTGCTCTGCTGCTTTTGCCGCTTTCGCTAAAGAAAAATGAACAACAGAAAATTCGCAGTTGGCGAGAAAGTCGTCAATCGCCGGCTTTGCGATGTCTTTGTAAAAATCAGAGGTCTTGTTTCCGCTCAGTTGCTGCGCGGTGAACTTCTGAAATTGATCGTAAATCGGATTCGATTTTTGGGCAAAGTAACGGACGAAGTCTTTTACATCAAAAAAGAACCATTCGTCAAAATTTGAAATCATCAGGTATTTGATTTCACGATTTTCCCGACGAATGTATTCGAGCATAAAGTAGTACACCAGTTCCTGCAACGCTTTTGAATTGGGATGTTCTTTGGAAAACATCTCTGCTGTGTTGCTCGGCGACTTCATTTCAATAATGACCGCCGGCTTGGCTTTGGTGTCGTTGCCGTTGTAAATGGCGAGGTCGATTGGGTTCGTTACCTGTACGGAATAATCAGGATTGAATATCTTCTTTAAGAAGCTCCAAACTTCACCCTTGTGGTATTCTTCGTCTTGATTTTCGTTGCGCCTTTTGTACAGATTCTTCAAAGACGCAGTGAACCGCTCCATCTTTTCGAACGAAACCGGCAATTTTAAAAATGCAGAATTGACAGACTTCTTGGGCGAAATGAAGTTCATGGTTCCATACTCACTTTTTGTGAAATATAAACTAAAAACGTGAGCATGGTCACGGTGTGATTGATTTTTTCAGATTTCGTCCGCGGAGGAAACACGGTCGGAGTGATTCCCAACGGGAAAGACGGAGCGGACTGAAAACAGCTGACACTTCGCCAAAGACAAGGAAGGCGTCGTGAAATTTGTCTGCGAAAAAAACGATACGGTTACCTGATACCAGTCGCTTTGCGGCGGAAAAAAGTCCAATTCGACAGAAAGTCCGCAGCATCAAGGATTAGGCTTTTTCTTCCCGCGGCTCATCCAGCTCAGGACCAGGTTCTGCCATACGACATAAAATGTCGGGCAGAGAGCGGCCACGGGACCCGCGTAGAGCTGCGCAATCCAGATGACGAGCATCGTGTTTTTCTGGCCCATACTCTGCGAACCTTCGATCGGGTGCGATTTCCGTTCGCAGAGCCATCCCAAAAAGAAGAGCAGCAGGCATAGTAAAAGGGAAACCAGCGCAGTCGCCTGAAAATCGCCCGCATCCCAGAGCTTTTTTACGCCCATCGCACGCACGTCAAAGCTCGCCTTGGACAGCAAAATAAAAACGTTGAAAATCCAGATGAACATCGTGTATTTCTGGAGCTTTGCAATCTTGTCGGCGACTTCCGGGTAAAAATTTCGGAGGCCAAGCGAAATCGCTAGCGGAATTGTGATAATCGGCTGGATGGAATTGAAAATCGCCTTCGAAAGCCCCATTACGTCGAGATGTTCCATGCCGGCTGGTGGCGGACAGAAATAACCGAAGACAAGAGGAATCGAGAAGCACGCGATAACGCTTCCGACGAGAAATATCTTGAGTGCGAGAATCGGGTTCCCGCCGAGAAGCTTCGCCATCACGGGCGCGGCATTGGCCGGCGGGCAGAGGCAAATCAGCATGCCGCCGAGAACTATCGCCCGGGAAAGCCCGAAAACCTTTTCCATTCCGAGCAGGATTCCGCAAAGGAGAAGTCCCATCAAGAGGGCGCGCACTTCGATTTTGAACGTATAGCCGTGTTCTTGCGGCGGAACCTTCGACACAAAGGTCAGCGCCATCATCAATCCGATAAAGAACGGCATCAGCGGCGAAAGTACGTGCGCCTGCGGGAAAAGAATTCCCAAAAGAATCGCAAGCGGCATCAGAACAGAACGTAATTTTACCATAGCGAAGCGAAAGTTAGTAAATTGGGACGTGATGCTGCTTTCCCGTTACAAGGACATTCCGACAGCGAAGTCGATCATCAAGAAGAAGTCTTCGAACCCGATGCTTTTCCTTGTCAAAGGCTATGCGGTTCTCATCGTTCTCGGAACGATTCTTCTCAAATGTCCCTTTTCGCTGCAAGGGGAACTTTCGGTCATCGACGCGTTCTTTACGGCGACGTCCGCGGTCTGCGTCACGGGACTTTCCGTGATAGACATCGGAGCGACCTTTACCCATGCGGGGCTCTGGATTCTCGCAGCGTTGATCCAAATCGGCGGACTAGGCATCATGACGTTTTCGACGGCGATTCTCCTGCTTTCGGGAATGCGTCCGGGCTTCAACCAGCAAGCGATTTTCAAGTCGGGATTTACGACCGAGGGGAACATCGACCCGAAAAAGATTCTCGCCGCGGTCCTGCCGTTTACCGTTGTTCTCGAAGGTCTCGGAGCGACCGCCCTTTTTACGCAGTTCGAAAGCCTCCCGCTTGACGAACGGATTCTCTATTCGGTGTTCCATGCGATAAGCGCTTTCTGCAACGCGGGCTTTTCGCCATTCGCCGATTCGCTGGTGCGCTTCCAGTTCAACCCGGTCGTCTGCCCTGTCATCATTTTGCTGGTTCTTTCGGGAAGCCTCGGTTTTCTTTCCATGTCCGAAATCAAGAACCTTTTCGATTTCAAGACCCGCACCATCCAGAAAATTTCGCTCCACACGAAAATCGCCCTGATCGCAACTCTTGTCATTATCCTAGTCGAAATGTCGAGCGTCCTCGCCATCGAATGGAACGGAGCCTTTAGCGACCAGAACATCGCCGAGAAATTTTTGTCCGCGGCGTTCATCGCCATCGCATCCCGGACCGCTGGATTCAATACAATCGACCCGTTGTCGCTTCGAGAGACCAGCATGATTATCGTTATCGTCGCCATGTTTATCGGAGCGAGTCCCGGCAGCTGCGGCGGCGGACTGAAAACGACGACGGCGGCGGTCATCGCGCTACTCGGATTCAACCGTCTTCTCGGACGCGAACGGACGCAGGTGATGGGCAGGACCATCCCTGAGGAAACGGTCGATAAAGCCGTTCGGATTTTTATCGTCTATGTCATCCTCGCGCTTGCCGGAACGCTTGTCCTTCTCTTTACCGAATTCTCGGGCAAGGCGTTCGGCGCCTCGGAATCGCACTTTCTGCGCATATTCTTTGAAGTGACCAGCGCGCTTTCCACATGCGGGCTTTCGCTCGGACTGTCCCAGGAACTTTCCGCGTTCGGAAGAATCTTTATTTGTATCTTTATGTTCGTCGGTCGTATGGGCGCTCTTTTCCTGATTTCCGCAGTCGTCACGAAAAAAGAGGGCAGCGCCTGGTATGCGGAAGAAGACATCATGGTGGGTTAAAAAATGGCCAAAAAGCAGTTTGTCGTCATCGGACTAGGAAACACGGGAATCTTTCTCGCAAACCATTTGACAAGTCTCGGAAGCGAAGTCCTCGCTGTCGATAATACGCCCGAAAAAGTCCAGGACATCACACCGAACGTGGCGCAGGCGATTGTCGCCGACGCAACCCGTAAACAGCAGCTAGCGGCAATTCCCGTCACAAAAGTCGATGCCGTCATCTGTTGCATTGGCGCAGATATCGAAGCGTCGCTGCTCACGATTCTCAACCTGAAGGAGCTGGGCGTCAAGAACATCATCGCGAAAAGTTCGAGTTCGCAGCACACGTCGATTCTCGAAAGGTTCGGCGTTTCGGATATTTTTCAGCCGGAACGCGATATGGCGATTTCGCTTGCGGAGCGGCTCACCCACCCGAACATGCTCGACCGCTTGCCGTTTCTCGACGGATATTCCATTGCGGAAATTGTCTGCCCGAACAAGTTCAAGGGAAAGACGCTCAAGGAACTTTCGCTCACGTCAAAATACGGCATCCAGATTATCGCCATCCGAGACCCGCTCAAGCCCAAGGCTCTCATCGGCAATCTCGCCGACTGCGAACTGAAGGAAAACGATATTCTGTTCATCCTCGGACCGAACGAAGTCCTTGAAGACATCCAGGATTACTAACCGTTGAAAGAAATCTGGGCACAGGAATCAGTTGCTTGACGGGACATCTGAGCGAACTTTTACTTTTGACGTCATTCGCCGGCAATTTCGCTTTAACTGTCATTGCCGGGCTTGCCCCAATAATCTCAGTCGGTGCGAAAATGGCATCGTACCGTAATGGAATGAGACTGCAGGATGGATTGTACCTGTCCGCAGCAGGCGGGCCACTCACTTCGGTCGCTCCAGAATGACAACGAGCAGAAGCAGTTCGCTCCGCCGACCAATTGCTCATTGCTCATTGCTCATTGCTAATTGCTAAGCTCTGAACGCCTGACAGAAAATCTCCTATACCCCGAACGTTCGATTTTATTTAGTTTGGAAGCATGCAAGAATCGCTCCGACTGATTTCCATTTCCATTCGAAACCTCCGCTCCATCCGCGAAGAGACATTCCCACTCAGCGACTTTACCGCACTCATCGGCTACAACAATGCTGGCAAGACAAACATCCTGATGGGAATCCGCTGGCTGCTTTTCCGCTCGACGCTCGACAACTCCTATTTCGACGATCCGAACCAGCCTGTCGAAGTGGAAGGGCTTTTTGGTGGACTCTCCGATTCGGTCCTCGAAAAACTCGCGCCTGAAGAGGCGGCTCTGTTGAAGCCTTTTCTGCGAAACGGGAAAATCCGCGTGCAAAGATTCCAGAAACTCCCGGGCGAAAATGTCTCCGATGTGGAATTCTGGGCGCTAGACTGGAACGGCGATGGAGGCAAGGGCGAATGGGTCAAGGTGCCGCTCGGATTCGAAAACATCTTTTCCCGCATTTTCCCTCCGCCGATTCAAATCTGGGACTTTGAAGGCGATAAGGCTTTCGCAAAGCTCCTCGACGAAATCTTCAGCCCGCTCGAACGAAGGCTCGGTCGGGAATTCAACGAACTCATCCAAAAATTTACCAACCTTCTCGATTCCGGGAGCGATTCCCGAGCCGAAGAACTGGATCTTTTCGAACGCGGTCTCAACCAGAAACTTCGCCCGCTCTTCCCCTCGGTAAATGTCCACTTAGACATTCCCTCGCCGACGCTCCACACGTTCCTTTCGACCGCCAAGCTGAACGTCCTCGACGAAGACGACGGATTTGAACGGAACATCCGCGCCATGGGAGCGGGTTCCAAGCGAGCTATCCAGATGGCGCTAGTCCGCTACCTAGACGAGGTCAAGAAGCACCACCACAACTATTATCTCAGCCGGACGCTTCTCCTCATCGATTCGCCAGAGCTTTACCTGCACCCGCAAGCGGTAGAACTTGTCCGCGTCGCCCTGAAGAATCTCTCGCACGAAGGATACCAAGTGATCTTTGCGACTCATTCCGCCCAGATGGTTACAAGCGAAGACGTGAGCACGTCGCTCCTCATCCGCAAGAACAAGACCCGCGGCACGTTCATGCGCCGACGAATGGAAGACGCTGTCCATGCAGTCATTACCGATGCCCAGTCGCAGCTCCAGACGCTTTTTTCGCTTTCCAATTCCAACGAACTTCTGTTTGCCGATTACGTTCTCTTGACAGAAGGAAAGACCGAATGGCGTGTTTTGCCGACTCTCTTTGAAAAGATGACAGGACAATCTTTTTCGCTGATCCGCTGTGCGCTCGTGCACCAGGGAGGCGTTAGCAATACGCGAAAAAGCATGAAGGTTCTTTCCGCAATGGATTTGCCCGTCCGGGCGATCGTCGATCTCGACTACGCGTTCAACAACGCCCACCAGGACGGCTTCCTCGCCAAGGACGATCCCGACATCGAATTTTGCAAATCGCTGTTCCGGGAACTCGCATTGCAGGAACACGTCCGCCTAGTCCACAGCATCCCGGTCAGCAAGAAGTCGAGAATCCCCGCAAGCGAAGCCTATGTCATGATGGCGAGAATGCCCGAAGCCCGCGAACCGCTCCACCGCATCCATCAGAAACTCGCTGCCGAAGGAATCTGGGTCTGGGAACGCGGAGCCATCGAACAGCACCTAGGCCTAGAAGGCAAGAACGAACGGACCTGGCACCAGTTTGTGGAACGCGTCCACCACGAAGATCCGCACCGTTTCCTGCCCGATTACGAGGATATCAAGAGACTCTGCGATTGGATTATCGACGGCTCCCGCGAAGCGGAATCCTAAAGCAATCCTAGACGGGCAACGGATTTTTCCGCCCGAGACACATTCGAAAGATCATTCTTCCTGAAGCCGTAGGGGCATCAGCAGGAACATGCTGTCGATATCGGATCCGACCGGTTCGATAACACAGGCGCTGATGGGGCCGTTCATCTTGAGAACGACTTCGTCGCTCTGGCAAAGCTTGAGTACTTCAAGAAGATAGAGACCGTTAAACCCGATGCAGAAAACGCCTTCGCCTTCGTGCGAGACGGAAAGCGCTTCCGTCGAATCGCCGCCGACTCCCGGATCGTTGGCGGAAAGCTCCATCTGGTTTCCGTCTAGCTGAAGACGGATCATCCGCGTGCGGGCGTTCGCCATCGAAATGACCGTCGTAATCTTGTTAAAGAAATCCGTCCGGTTCACCTGGACAGAACGTTCGAACTTCACTGGTATAACCGCTTCATACTTCGGATACGGTCCTTCGATAAGCTTCGAAATAATCTGCACGCCTTCGCTTGCGAAAAGAACGTAGGTGTCCGAAATCCGGACCTCGATCGCAGCTTCGCCCGAGACGCTCTTCAGCGTATACTGGATCGCTTTCGGCGGAACGATCACGCCTTTTGCGAGCGTAGAATTTTCCAGTTCAATGAAAGCCTTGCCCAGGCGATGTCCGTCCGTCGCGACCATGACAAGCTTTCCGTCCTTCGCCTCCACATAGACACCGTTCAGGCTCATCCGCGTCTGGTCCGTCGAGACGGCAAAAAGAGTCTTGCCGGCGAGAAATTCCAGTTCGCTCTTGCCTAGCTGGAACGTTCCCCCGTCCTCCACGTTCGGAAGTGGCGGAAAATCGCTCACGTCAAATCCCGTAATCGAAGCCTTTCCTCGTTCACTCCAACGCACGGTCACCAGGTAATCGACCACTTCGATCGTCAGATTCACGATTTTCGGGTCGATAAGGCTCTTCACCAGATCGAGAAGCTTCCGGGCGTTCACGACGACGGCTCCGTCGGATTCCCCCTGCACATCGAGCTTCACCCGGATTCCCAAGTCGAGGTCCGTTGCGCTGATTTCGAGTGCGTTTCCTTCGAGCCGGACGGCGAAGTTGTTCAGGACCTGGATCGTGGCCTTGTTCGGGACCGCGCCGATGACCATGTTCAAGGCGTTCAAAAGTTTGGCTTTTTCGATTTGAAATTTCATCGGAATTCCCTGCTAGTTACGAGCCATAACAAAAGCGACCCATGCGATGACCACGATGGCGGCAAGAACGATGACACCCGCCGAACTCATGACGCTCTTCTTTTTCGGCGTAAAGTTCTTGGCGTTTTGCATGGCTTTTCGGCGTTCGCTACGACTCATAAAGATTCTCCATTGTTTTACGCACTAAAAACTATATTATTTTATGCGAGAAAAGGAAAAGACCCATGACAGAAACCGTGTTAAACAGACTTAAAAGCGGCGCGCTGAATTGCGCATCGACGGTCCTCAACAGGATGAACATCGCAACGGAAGAGTCCCGGCTCAAGGCGAAGTACGAGGCCCTAGGCAGGCGGCTTCTCCCCGCCCTCGAAAACAACGCTCTCGATACGCTCAAGAACGATCCGGATGTCGTCGAACTGGTCGGTTCGATTTCCGAAATGCGCACAAGGCTGAACGCCCTGAAGAAACGCGCGAAGATGCGCCAGGGAAACCGTTGAAAAAGCTGAACCTGCATCTTTTCTACGAAAAGACCGGCAAGTCGAAATCGTATCGGATTTCGCTGAAAAAGCCCATTTTCTGGATTCTCGGCGCGATAGTCGCCGCTTTCGGATTTTTCCTGTTCTCCCCGTTCGAAATCATTCACAAGTTGAGCGATGGAACAATCCTCGACCTGCGGGCGCAAAACAGGGAAATCCGGGAAAACATGAACAGGCTGAGAGCGGACAACGACAGCGCAGAACTCTACCTGCAGCGCACCGAAGCCTTGCAGGACAGCGTCTATAAAATCGGCGGGATTCCGATCACGGCGGAAGTAAACGATTCCATCCAGAAGAAGGAGCGGACGGAAGCCCTTTTCCAGACCTATCGAACCTATTCCCACTTCCGCGACTCCCTTTTATCGAAGCCATCCCTCGCCGAGGCCATTCCCGTACTGCATCCGCTCAAGCGGCACCACATCATCACGAACCGTTTCGGAATGCTCTTCGACCATTTTACCGACCAGAACCTTCCGCACCGCGGCGTGGACTTCTTTGCCGATGAAGGCGATTCGGTCATTGCGACAGGAGCAGGAACCGTCGTCGAAGTCCGCACGCACCGGGGCTTCGGGCTGTCCGTCAAGATCCAGCACACGGAAAAAGTCCGCACCTTTTACGCCCACCTCGAAAGGGCCCTGGTCAAGCAGGGAGAACGTGTAAAACGCGGGACACCGATTGCGACCGTGGGACGTTCCGGACGCACGGCGGGAAGCGGGCTGCATTACGAAATCCGCATCGACGGCGAACCGGTAAACCCCGAAGACTACTTTATCGTCCCGTGAGGAACTATGGACACGCGGCCCTTTGAACAAAACGTTATCGCCATGGTCTGGGATTTCGACAAGACGCTCATCAGCGGCTACATGCAGGAACCCCTCTTTCGAAAGTATCATCTCGACGGAGCACAGTTTTGGAAAGAGGTCAATGCGCTTCCCGGCTACTACGCAAAGGCAGGCATCCACGTAAACACCGACACGTCATACCTCAACCACATTCTGACATACGTCAAGGCGGGCAAGCTAAAAGGGCTTTCCAACCGGATTCTTCGCGAGTGCGGCAAGGAACTTGAATTTTACCCGGGCATTCCGGATTTTTTCATGAAAATAAGGCACCTCGTGGAAAGCGACCCGAAATTTCTCGCCGCGGGAATCAGGCTCGAACATTACGTTGTGAGCACCGGCTTTGCGGAAACGATCCGCGGAAGCGCCGTTGCGCCTTACCTCGACGGAATCTTCGGTTGCGAATTTATCGAAGAACCAGCCGGCCCGGGATTTTCCGCTTCCGAGACTCCGAAAACCGGCGAAATTTCCCAGATAGCCTGCGCGCTCGACAACACGTCCAAGACGCGCTACCTCTTTGAAATCAACAAGGGTTCTAACAAGTTTCCCGAAACAATCGACGTAAACTCCCAAATCGACCGAAAGAATCGGCGAATTCCTTTCGAGAACATGATTTACATCGCGGACGGGCCTTCCGACGTTCCCGCATTCAGCATCTTGAACCAGTCGGGCGGAACCACCTACGCCATCTATCCATCGGGAGACCGCAAGGCGATGCGGCAGGTCGATGGGCTGCGCCGCGACCATCGGATCCAGATGTTCGGAGAAGCGGATTACAGGGAAGATTCCATGACGTGGATGTGGCTCTCGGAACAGGTCGTCCGAATCGCCGAGACTATTGCGCAACGGCAGCACCAGAATATCCGCAACAGCGCTTCGCTTCCGCCGCGGCACCTGAACGGGTAAACCTCTCCCATAATTTTCTAACATTTACCGCAAACCGTCAAGCCGCCGAACGGGCGACAGAAATAAAATTCCAACAAGGCGAAGATTCCTATGGCAGAATTTCCCGAAAAGAAAGACAACCTGGTCATCGAAAACATCCAGCCTTCCGTTGATGCGAACCGTTTCGCCATCAAGCGCGAACCCGGCGACACCGTGAAAATCACCGCGGACATTTTCCGCCACAGCCACGAAAAATACGATGCAGCGATTCTCTACAAGCTCCGCTCCGAAAAGCGCTTCCGCAAGGCTCCGATGCATTTCGTCGATAACGATATGTGGGCGGGTGAATTTACCGTAAACAGCATCGGCTATTACGATTACAAGGTCATCGCGTGGACGATCGACCCCAAGGACACCCCGACCGAAAGCCCGCTCATGGAACTCCGCGTCGATCCGGTCTATGCCCGCACGGGAACCTGGTACGAGATGTGGCCGAAAAGCCAGGGCAAGGATCCGAAAAAAAGCGCGACGTTCAAGGACTGCGAAGCCCGCCTCGACTATATCGCCGACATGGGATTTGACACAATCTACCTGGTTCCGATTCATCCGATTGGCGTCACCAACCGCAAAGGCGCAAACAACGCGCTCCACGCCAAGACGGACAAGAACGGAAAGCCTCTCGAACCGGGCTGCCCATACGCTGTTGGGAACAAGTTCGGCGGACACTTCGCCGTCGATCCCGAACTCGGCACGCTGAAGGATTTCGAACATTTCGCCAAGGCTGCTCGTGCTAAGGGATTGAGGCTCGCGCTCGACATTGCGCTCAACTGCAGCCCGGACCATCCGTACGCGAAGAAGCACCCGGAATGGTTCTACCACGAGCCGGACGGAACGATCAAGTTTGCCGAAAATCCGCCGAAGAAGTACGAGGACATCTACCCGTTCGATTACTACAACAAGAATTTCAAGGCTCTCTGGAAGGAAATCCGCGACATCATCCTCTTCTGGGCAGACAAGGGAATCGAAATTTTCCGCATCGACAACCCGCACACGAAACCTTTCCCGTTCTGGGAATGGCTCATCCGCGAAATCAAGGAAGTCCGTCCGGAACTTGTGTTCCTCGCCGAGGCGTTCACCCGTCCCAAGATGATGCACCGCCTCGCGAAGGAAGGCTTCGACATGAGCTACACCTACTTCGCCTGGCGCGAACAGAAATGGGAATTCGAGCAATACTTCAAGGAACTCACCCAGACAAACGCGAAGGAATACATGCGCGGCATCCTCTTCCCGACGACGCCCGACATTTTCCCGAAATATCTGGCGAACCAGGGCCCGGCGCAGTTCCGGCAACGCTATTTTCTTGCGGGAACGCTTTCGAGCCTCACCGGCATGTACAACGGTTACGAGCTTTGCGAAAACATCCCGTCGCCAGTCAAGGAAGAACTTCTCGACAGCGAAAAATACCAGTACAAGGTCCATGACTGGGATTCGCCCGTAAATATCCGGGAATTCGTGCGTCGCGTAAACAATGCGAAGAACGACCACCCCGCGCTCCAGGAATACGACAATCTGGAATTTCACGATGCGGACAATTCCAACCTGATGGTCTATTCCAAGAAAAAAGGCGACGACGTAATTCTTTGCGTCGCGAACATGGACATGCATAACGTCCAGGAAGGAACGATTGCGCTCGACATGGGAAAGCTCGGTCTCGAAAACGACGCGTTCTTCTTTGTCAAGGATCTGATTACCGACGAATCCTACGTTTGGCGCGGTTCGCACAACTTCGTGCGTCTCGATCCGAACAAGGCGCCTGGTCATCTTCTCGTCGTCAGGAAGCTTTAAAAAGTTCGCAACCGGTTTTAGGCCGTGCGCATCTAAGGTGGGAAGGCTTCCATGAACGATCCGATTCTTTCCATCCGCCACTTGCGACGCGAATTCAAAATGGGCGACGAAACGGTCCACGCGCTCCGCAGCGTAAGCTTTGACGTGCATCCGGGCGAGTTCGTCACCATCATGGGGACGAGCGGCTCCGGCAAGAGCACAATGCTGAACATTTTGGGCTGTATGGACAAGCCCACATCCGGCGAATATATTCTCGACGGCGAACACATCGAAAAGATGAAGCCCGATGCGCTGGCGAACATTCGCAGTCGCAAGCTCGGATTCGTCTTCCAGAGCTACAACCTGCTCGCCCGAACCTCGGCAATCGAAAATGTAGAACTTCCCCTTCTGTACAATTCGAAAATTTCTTCGAAAGAACGGCGGGAACGCGCGCTCAAGGCGCTTGAACGGGTCGGACTTCAAGGTCGTTTGAACCATCTGCCGAACCAGCTTTCTGGCGGGCAGCAGCAGCGCGTGGCCATTGCGCGTGCTCTTGTGAACGATCCGGTCATCATTCTCGCCGACGAGGCGACGGGAAACCTCGACACGCGAACCAGCTACGAAATTATGGAAATTTTCCAGGAGCTGAATTCCCGCGGAAAGACGATTGTGTTCGTCACCCACGAACCGGATATCGCGACATTTTCCAGCCGCACGATACTTCTCCGCGACGGTCAAATCAGGCGCGACACGAAAAACGAAAACATCCAGAATGCGCACGAAGCGTTCCTCGCGCTTCCGCCGCCCGAGACTTTCGACGACGAGGCTTCCGCATGAGTCCGGTTACTTTGTTTAAAATCGCGTTCCGGGCTCTTCTCCGAAACAGGATGCGGACATTTCTTTCCGTGCTCGGAATTGTCATCGGTGTCGCAGCGGTCATCACGATGGTCGCCATGGGCGAAGGTTCCAAGCAATCCATCAAGCAGAAGATCACGGCGATGGGTACAAACGCGATAACCATCATGCCGAACGTTTCCAGAAAAGGCGGCGTCCAGCTCGACGCGAGTTCTTCCACGCAGACGCTCGAAGAGGCGGACGTTGTCGCCCTTCGCGAAAAGGCGCGTTACATCAACGGTGTTTCCCCGGTCGTCTCCGCTTCCGGGCAGGCGATTGTCGGAAACAAGAACGAAGCGGTCTCCCTCACGGGCGTAAGCGCCGACTATCTCAAAATCCGGAACTACGAAATCGATAAAGGCGTCATGTTCGACGACAAGACGGATCGCATGGCAAAAGTCTGCGTCATCGGGCAGACGGTCGTCTCGACGCTTTTTCCGGACACGGACCCCATCGGAAAAACGCTCCGCTACAAGAACATTCCGCTCAAGGTCATCGGCACGCTCAAGGCGAAAGGCACGAGCGATTTCGGGCAGGACCAGGACGAAGTAATCCTCACGCCCTACCAGACGGTGATGAAACGCTTCAACGCGACGACGGACATCCGGACCATCTACGCCAATTCCATCGGGGAAGGCTACGCGGCAAAGGCGAGCGAGGAAATTCTCCAGATTCTCAAGGAACGCCGTTCGTGGAAAGGCGAATCGGAACCGTTCCGCGTCCGCACCCAGGAAGAAATGATCGAGATGATCACGAGCACATCGGACCTGCTGTCGCTTGTCCTCACGGCGATTGCCGGGATAAGCCTGCTCGTCGGCGGCATCGGCATCATGAACATCATGTATGTTTCCGTCACCGAGCGCACGCGGGAAATCGGGCTGCGGATGGCCATCGGGGCGAAAGGCCACGACGTCCTGCTCCAATTTCTCTTCGAATCGGTCATGATCAGCCTGCTCGGCGGTATCCTCGGAATTCTTCTGGGCGTTCTTTCGACGACAGCCGTCAAGGCGGCTTTAAATTGGCCGATGAGCATCACCGCGGCGAGCGTCGTCGCAAGCTTTGGCGTATGCTTTGCCACGGGCGTTTTCTTCGGCTGGTATCCGGCGAGAAAAGCCTCTCGGCTCGACCCCATCGAAGCGTTGCGGTTTGAATAGACGGTTTTTGGGGGGCGACCAATCTTTTTCGCCAAAATTTTATAGATTGTCTTCATCGTCTGTGGGATGACTCATCCGGCAGATGACCAGTTTGGTTTTATGTTTTTGCCTATTCTCAAGTCCTAGAAAACGACCAACTTTTGGTACCCGGAGAATGCGCAGAATGCCCACGCAATCCAGCGTGGACCGTTTGTGCTTATCGGGTGTCGGGCTTCTTGGTCGTTGCCTTAGGACTGATAAGTCTTTCGGCTCCGCGCTTTTTTGTTGCCAAAAGAATTTATCAGGGGAATATTCAAAAACTTTCCGTTTTTGCTCCCGTTCTTGAGTCCTAAAAAACGACCATTTTTCAGACACACCAAGAACAAGGGCAGATGGGGCGCATCCTTTAGGGATGTGTCCTATTTGAACTTACTGCGTGCAGACACCTTTTCGGTGTTCAGGAACAGAAGTGAAAACATCGCGTTTCATTCAACTGTTCTTTTGAACACAGGCAAAAGATGTCTTCCCGGCACTCAAAATTTTTAAATGTCATATCCCTGTTTTCTGGATGCGGCGGATTGGATCTCGGATTTGAAGGGAATTTTTCCGTGTTGAAAAAATCCGTCAATCTGAATCTGCATCCCGACTGGATCGAATGCGATGTCGATAAATTTCGTTACCTGTTAAAAAGTACGCGATTCCAGACCGTTTTTGCAAACGATATTTTAAAATGCGCGAAGAATGCGTGGACGCATTTTTTCCGACCAAGGAGAGATATTGCGGGTGTTTATCATTTGGAGTCTATCGTTGATTTGGTAAAAAAAGCGAAAAGCGGGGAGTTTACATTTCCCAAAGATATTTCCCTTGTTACCGGTGGATTTCCATGCCAAGACTTCTCTGTCGCAGGAAAACGGCTTGGATTCGATTCAGCGAAAAATCATGACGGAACCCATGCAAATCATAAAAGGGAAGAATCTCGCGGTTCTCTTTACTTATGGATGAAACAAGTCATTGAAATCGTCAAGCCAAAAATGTTCATTGCCGAAAATGTCAAAGGGCTGGTTTCTTTAGGCAAAGCGAAACAAATCATCGAAAACGATTTTCGTCATATCGGTAAAGGCTACCTAGTTGTTGATGCCAATGTTTTAAAAGCCTGGGAATACGGCGTTCCGCAAAATCGGGAACGCGTCGTTTTTATCGGAATTTCACGAGAACATGCTGACGAGAAAATCATCAAGGATATTGAAACAAATGGAACTAATTCAAAATATTACCCCTATCCTAAAAAAACGCATGGTAAAAATTTAAAACCCTTCGTCACTTGTCAAGACGCTTTTTCCTTTTTAGATGAACCCGATTTTTCCAATGATCCCAGCCAGCGCAGTTATTCCAAGGCAAAGTATTACGGGAAAATGCAAGGCAGCACAGAGATAAATCTTGGCGGCATTGCGCCGACGATTCGAAGCGAGCATCATGGAAATATTGAATTTCGAAGATTGAGCAAGGAACATGGCGGGACACATGACAACGAACTTCTCGCCGGTTATAAAGAGCGACGGCTTTCCGTTCGCGAATGCGCCAGAATACAAACCTTCCCGGATGATTATGAATTCGTATTTAAGGATGAATCAATAAAAGTCAACTCTTCGGAAGCCTATAAAATCATAGGAAACGCTGTTCCGCCGCTTTTAGGCTATGCCATCGCAAAACGCTTGGAAGAAATCTGGGCGCCTCTTTTTGGAGAATAAAAAATGGGAATGATTTCGACCGGGAAAAATCTAGACTCGAAAAATAATTCCGATGATTTTCGCCAATTTCAAGAGATGCTTTCTTTGACAAAAGAAAAATTGCAACGAGACAATCCAAATGGCTACCAAAAATTTCAAGGAGAATTTTGGAAACGCTTCGAAATAGATGTATGCCATTCGATGAAAAAGGCATGCTTCGACCTAAATATCGATTGGAACATTGAATATCTCGGCGGACACAAATTTCCAGATATTATCGCAAGAATAAACCAGCAGAGATCGTTCGGCGTTGAAGTGAAAACGCTCAGCCAATCCAATGAAAACTGGAACGTAATGGGTGGCAGCATTATGGAAACGACAGCCGAAAAGGATGTCAGCCGTATTCATGTTTTCTGTGCAAAGAAAAATCCTTTTGAAATTAAATATCGGCCTTTTGAAGACTGCGTTAAAGATGTGGCGATTACACATAGTCCACGCTATATGCTTGATTTGGAAATGCCTTCGGAACAATGTCTTTTCAAAAAAATCCATAAGTCGTATAGCGAAGTTCGAACATTGGACAATCCTTTTTCCGCTTTTCGCGAATATCTGCAGTTTGAAAAGCGCAGAAAAGGTTCCGATAATTTTTGGTGGCAAGAGCCAACCGTCCTCAGCAGCGAGCAAGATAGCCAAGAAGTACGTTTCGCCTCGCAAATTGAAAATTCAAGAATTCGATTTTGGAGCGAATTGGAAAACGATAAAAAACATTTTTTAAAAATCCGAATGATTATTTTATTTCCAGAGATAATCAACGGCGATTACAGGAATGCTGCCAAATGGCTTTGTCAACGTCTTATTATTAATTCTTCCCTTCGAGATTCATTTTCGGCAGGAGGGAAAAAAGCGATTAACGGAATTCTTGTTCCCAAAATCATTGCGAATATCGACGAATGGAAAGAGGACATCGCCAAAGTTTTTAAGTATGAGTACACGACTTTAGAATATCGCTATCCTGTTTCAAATAAAGGGAAAAGCGCATGGGAAAACTGGAGACGAGAAATCGCTCAGGCAAATATCCAACCCGAAGCCAGAAGAGTTCTTTGTGCTATTCTGGAAGAGATCGGGGCTAAAATTTAACTTGTTTGAAATCGTCTTTCATCGACGAAAAATTTGGAATCCGCTAAATTTGTAATCTCTTCCCGAATATGTGTGGGTAAATTGAATCCTCTCTTGGCGTAATTTACTTAAATTTCGGGTATGCAAGATACAGCTTTATATGCCCAGATTTTAGGGACAACATCAATAAAATATTCGATTGAACTTCGTGATTTTTCAATGGATATAACCGTTAAAACAAAGCATGGTGGAATGATAACAATTGAAAAGATGTTGGATGGGAAATAGCAGCAATGAACCTAAAGAAAATTGCAGTAGCATTCTTTTTCGCCTTCTCATGTAATTTAAGTTTTGGCAACGAGACGACTTCATTTCAATCAGCGGATATCGATAGCGCCAAGATATATTATGACTTGATTGCGGAAGAAAATTACCAAGCATACTCCAGGCCAAATGTGATAGGAATGATTGCAGGAGGAAGTTTGACCGGTGTGGGGGCAGCTCTTGTCGGATTTGGACTGTACGCTATATTAGATGTATCAAACCCTCCAACCTTTGGCGATGCTCTTGGTAGAGTTATTGGTGGATTATTCGTTGGCGCGGCCATCCCTTTTCTTGGCGTGGGCATCCCTGTCCTTTCGTACAATACATACAAGTATATTGTTCATAAAGGCCATGCCAATAAACGCGATGAATACCAAGAGGCGCTCGATCGTTATAAGTCGCGAAAGCGTGGCAGCGAATCCGGTGCGCTGCAACTGATGATTCTCCCCGAACTCAATTTTATCGAAAAGCGTGGCGGAGTAAATGCGGTTGTTCGGTTTTAGGGATGGTAAAATTTTAATTCAAGCGAAGGTTTGATTTTTTTATCTCACTCCACATTCCGCCTAAAATTTAAATCCTATATTATGGGCAATCAGAGGTTTATTTTATGGAACTCACGCCGCTCGACATCCGCAACCAGACCTTTCACTCCAAGCGCTTTGGCGGTTACGCCCCCGAAGAGGTCAAGGCCTTTTTGGAAACGGCGGCGAAGTCGTTCGAAGAGCTCGGACGCAAGCGGACCGAATTGACGGAGCGCCTGAAAATCGCCGAGGAACGCGTCAATTACTACAAGCAAATTGAAAAGACGATTCAGGATGCGGCGGTCACGATGCAGCGCACGATGGAAGAGATCAAGCGCAACGCCGAAAAGGAAGGCGAACTGATCGTCGCCGAGGCAAAGACTCGGGCCCAGCGCGAAGTCGAAAACACGAAGCGCGAAGCGGAATCGCTCCGGTCCGAAATCGAGCAGCTGAAACAGCTCCGCACCAATTACTTTATCCGCATCCGCGCGATGGTCAAGAGCCAGTCGGAACTTCTTGCAGCGATGGAAAGGGAACAGGCCCCGGAAATTTCGGAAACCCGCGAACCGGTCGTTCTCTGATCGATGAAAATCCAGGTCAAGGTTCACGCCAGGAGCAAGCGCGAAGGGGTCGTGCCGCAGCCCGACGGTTCCTACAAGGTGGATGTCAAGGCACCCCCGGTCGAAGGCAAGGCGAACGAAGCTGTCTGCAAGGTTCTCGCCGAATTTTTTAAAAAGCCCAAAAGCTCGGTCCGGGTTGTCCAAGGCGCGACGAACAGCCGAAAAGTCGTCGAGGTGGATTGAGCGGAGATTAGAAGGGATCACGGTACGCTGTCATCCCCCGGCTTGACCGGGAAATGCCTGAGATTATCGACAAAGACAGGTTAGCGAGCTTGCCCGAGTTAAGCCCGTCGTTCAGAGCTTAGTGTGTATCACTTAGAGCTTAGAACAGCGGGATTTAAATTGCTGAAAAACAGAACATCGATGTCTGCAAATCTAAGCTCTAAACTCTCAGCTCTAAGTTCTGAACACGCTAGGCAGTCAATTCCTAATTGCTAATTGCTAATTGCTAATTGCTAACTGCTCTCTGCCCGCAGCTCTCTCTCCACTGATTTCTCCAAACTCTTAACGCTCAACCTAATCCTGGCAGGCGGTCCGGTTCACAAAAGCGCTCGAATCAACGCCCATAATCTGGACATTGGCGTTTGCGCCCTTTTCAAAGCGAATCTTCCCATAGACGCCCTGGAAGTTTTTCTGGGAATGGATTTTCCCTACCAGGTTCGTCTCCCCGGAAGCGAGCAGGGAAAACACGATGCCCGCTGCGCTGTAGGAAAGCCCGCTCACCTTGTCCGCCTTGGGTTCATCGTTCCACTTGGCCTTGTAGGCGGAACGGAAGTTTTCAAACGCATTGTCCGGATTTTCCCCGGTAAAGGCGACGCTGAAATAGGAACCTTCGACAAGCTTTTTACCTTCGTTTATCAGGTCAACGCCATACCAGCCCGAAGTCCCGAGGAGCGTTCCGTTCAGCTTGTGGAAGGCGACCTGCCGCGCGATGAGTCCCGCATCCGAAGGGCTTGAACTCGGGATGAAAATTCCGGGAATCTGAAAGACCGAATCCTGCAAAAAGGCGCGCTTATCCTTTGCGGAAATGGCATCGAGATCCTTGGCACCGCGAGCGATATTTTTCCGGTGCAGGAACTGCCCGAATCGAACCGCCCGAAGCTTTCGAAATTCCGTCGTATAGTCGGGATGTCCCTCTTCAAACTCCTGCACGGCGACAACCGTCGCTCCGCGGCTTTCCACGGCACGCTTAAAGCTCTGCGTCATCGCCGTCCCGAAATCTCCGATCGGGGAAAGGATCGCAAATTCACGAATTCCGAGACACTCGACCGAATACCGGGCAATCCCTGCGGCCAGGTTATCCATGCTCACATTCACCTGGAAGATATTCGGTCCCATCCGGGAAATTCCCGCATCGGTCGCCGTCGGCGTAAGCATCGGGATTCCAGGATGTGTCGAACCGAGCCACGCCGCGACAGCCGCAGAGGGCGCGCTCATCAACGGACCGACAATTGCGACAACGCTATCCTGCGCCACCGCTTGCCGGGCCCGGCGAAGCGCCTCGACCGCATCCGCCCGCGTATCGGCAATCCGCAAATTCACCTTGCCGCCCAGGTTCGCCTTTTCAAAGGCCAGCCGGACGCCTTTCACCGCATCCGCGCCAAATTCCGCAAAATCCCCTGACATCGGAGCGAGCACCAGAACTGTCGGAATCGAAGCCTTACCCTCTAGTTCGGAAAGCGCCTCCTTTGCTCGATTTACCCGGCTTTCATCCTCTTTCGCCGAGATGACTTTTTTATACCAGTATCTCGCCGCCTTGAAATTTTTCCGTTTCGCAAGTTCCGCTCCCAACCGGAGCCATGTCGCATTCGCTACGGCACGGCTCACCTGCGCCCGATCCGCAATCGAAACCAGCAGGGAAACAGACAGACGGGAATCGTCCGAAATCGTCTTCAGGAGCAACCGCCTTGCATTCGAGCATACCGTCGAATCCTTGCTGTAGGAAATCACGTCCAAAAGCATTTCGACGCCCACGGCGACAGAATCCTTCAGGCGGAACTCTGCGACAAACGTTTCCATCCCGGCGCGGTAGGGACTTCCGGCATAATATTCAAGGAACCGTTCCAAGAGCGTATTCAAATTCGCCGTATCCCCGGAAGCGGCAAGGCATTTCGCAAGTTCTTCCGCGGCTTTCGCCCCGTCCGATGTCAAGACCTTCTTGTCCGGAAGAGGCCTAAGCGCAGAAACGCCCGGAACGGAACACGGGTTTTCCCCTGCCGAAAAGGCAAGCGAAACGCCCAAAGCGACAACAGCGACAACCAAAAATCTAAAACGTCCCAGCATGGATTCCCCGTCAGGCTTTTTCAGCACCCGCTTCCTGGATGACAATATGCTCTTTCTTGATGTTCTTCTGCATACTTTCCGTAAGTTTTGCCCAATCGACGACATCGACCCGAAACGGCAAGTTCCTGTCGGCAAACGCCTTTTCGACGACCAGCATTTCTTCAACCGGAATCGGTTTCTCGGAAACGACGACGACATTCAGGGCGGATTCCGGGGTAAGATCTATCCCGGTCACTCGCGGTCCGTAGGCATCGACCTCCAGTCCTTCAAAGTGGGCGTTCAAGATCCGCTGGACAGTTTCCAGCTGGCATTTTTCCAGACAAAGTTGCATAATGTCCAAATATAGAAAATCCGGGAAAAATCATGGACAGCCCGCTTCCTCGGCCCGGAATGGAAGAATTTCCCATTTTATCCCCTAAAAAAGCCTCTTTATCAAATTCGCCCCACAAAAAATTTACAAAAAAGCCATTTTTAATGACATGCGAATTTTCTCCGGCATTCTTCTCGTCCTCACGCTCTCTACATTTGCCCTTGCTGGCGAAGCGGACAAAAACCGGGTGGATTCTCTCGCCGCCAAAAGCTCGTCAATCGATTCTTCCGAATTCTACGCGCCGAGAAAGCCTACCGGGAAACGCCTCCCCGTCATCATCCCCTTTATGGAAGTAGTCCTGCAAGACGCTTTCGTCTGGTCGTGGGACAGGTTCGTCCTTGACAAGAACTACGCGAGAATCGGTCCGTCCGTGTGGAAACGGAACTTTCGCGAAGGCTGGAAATGGGACGACAACCATTTCGCCGTAAACTTTTTCGGGCATCCCTACCAGGGAAGCCACTATTATTCCGCTGCCCGCGCTTCGGGCTACAGCTTTTACGAAAGCTTCTTCTTTGCGGCGACAGGCTCCTACATCTGGGAAATGTTCTGCGAACAGGAATATCCGGCACCAAACGACTTCATTGCGACAAGCATCGGCGGAACGATTTACGGAGAAATCCTCTACCGGCTCTCGACGCGGCTTCTCGCAAAACCCGACGCGGGAATTTTCGAAAACATCGGCGCATTCGCCATGAACCCGTTAGCCTACATCCAGGAAAAGATCAACGGAGCAAGTTACACCAACCCGGGGTACGCCCCCATCGAACTTTCCGTCTTTGCAGGCGTGGGAAAACGCTTCGGCAACGAATACCGCTACGACGAAGATGCCGACGACAGGTCCGACGAAGACTGGAACGATGCCGCCGGACTTTACGGGCTAAGCCTTGTCTATGGGCGCGCAGATAGACGCATCCGGCAACCGTTTGAATACTTTACGTTCGACTTCAACCAGGAACAGAGCCAAGACGGAATGCTGATGAAACTCTCCGCCGTGGGAAAGCTCAAGAACCTGAACATGCACGCGGGCAAGAACTGGATAGATCTCGGAACGTATCTGCATTTCGACACGTTCTACGGGAACCTGGTCGAAATGTCCGCGCTTTCCATCGGATTCGGTGCCGATATCAACCTGGATCTTTCCGAAAAATTCCGGTTCAGGATGTCGCATATGCCGTCCTATGTCATTTTGGGTTCCTCGAACTTCAACTACGACGACATTCTCGCCGCGGCGGATTCCAACTACAAAGCGACCCGGGATTACCAATATAGCCTAGGCGTGAGCTACAAGGCCATGCTCGAACTGGAACTCAAGCGATGGGGGCGTCTCTACAACAAGGCTTCGGTATTTCTCTTCCGCAGCATCCCGAACACCGAACCGCACTACGGAATGAAAGGCTACGACTTCGTCGCCTTCAACAGCGCAAACGTCGAAGCGTACCTTCCCCTAGACATTTCCCTCGGCATCCAGTTGAATTCCTACCTGAAAATCGCAGCATATGAACGCGTGCAACCGATGTCGCAGATGATGCATTCCATCGGGACCTATCTAAGCTACAGGATTTAGGCGAAGAAGCCCCACACAAAAAGCCGATGAAGACCGGCTTTTCAAATTTCTAGAAATCTGTTACAGGCGTTCCAGGACGAGCTTCCGAATCTTTTGCTGAACGGAATCTACGCTTGAAGCGGAATCGACAAGCGTTACGCATTCCGGAAAGTCCTTTGCGATTTCCCCATAGCCGCCACGGACCCGCTCGAAGAAGCCAGTCGCTTCGCTTTCGAGCCTGTCGGGGACGCGTCCGTCGCAAGCCTGTCGGGCGCGGCTTTCTTCTACGCCCAGGTCTAGCACAATCGTGAGTTCCGGCATGAACTTTCCGCAGGCTATCCGGGAAAGTTCGAGAATCGTCCGCTTATCGATTCCGCGGCCATAACCCTGGTAGGCGAGCGTGCTCCAGGCAAAGCGGTCCGCAAGGACAACCTTCCCCGAAGCGAGCGCAGGCGCGATCTTTTCGGCGATTACCTGGGAACGCGCCGCGTTATACAGCAAGAGTTCCGTCCCGGAATCCATGACGCCCTTGTAGCGGACATCCAGAAGTATCCCGCGGATTCTTTCCGATATTTCGGAGCCGCCCGGCTCGCGAATCGATACGACTTCGTATCCCTTTTGTACAAGAAATTCGGCAAGGAGCTTCAACTGCGTACTTTTTCCGCAGCCATCGATGCCTTCAAGACAGAAAAAGCGCCTTGCCGTCTGGATCATTCGAGGTTCTTTCCGTGACACTTCTTGTACTTGAGCCCCGAGCCACACCAGCAGAGATCGTTTCGACCGAGCTTCGGATGGTCGTTTTTCACAGGCGCGCCAGGAACGCCGACACGGCGACGCATTCCCTGCGGACGCGTTCCCGGAAGTGCGGAACTCGGAATGGCATTGGACGTCGGTTGTGGAGCCTGTTCCACCGAGCCGGAAGAACTTTCTTCGATCGCCTTCGAATTTTCCTCCGTTTTTTGCGGAGCCTGCGGACGAGGAATCTTCTGCAGCTGTTCCGGAGCGACCGAGACGCCGTTCGCAAGCTGGATGCGAATGTTCAAAATTCTCTGGGCGGTCATCGTCGCGATGCTTTCAAGGCATGTCTGGAACGTCGTGAACGCCTGGTTTTTATACATCACCAGCGGATCTTTCTGTGCATAGCCCTGGAAGCGGATCGCATCCTTTAGCTGGTCCATCGCATAGAGGTTCTCTTTCCAGTGTTGGTCAATCGTGTAGAGGAGGATCCGCCGTTCGATGTTTCGGAAATCCGCATCGGGAATGATTTCCACGAGCTTTTCGTACTTCTTCTTGCAGAGGTCGATGATTTCGTCGAGAACCTGTTCCGCGCTCTTCTTGCCACGTTCCTCTTCGCTCGGGTTATATTCAATCGCAAATCCGAGCTTGACCGCCGTCGTGAGACCTTCCCAGTTCCATTCGTCGGCAAATCGATCCTTTGACACGAACTGCGAAGCTTTGATATCGCAGGCGTCCTCGATCCTGTCGAGAATGTCCTTACGGACGTCGTCCCCGTTCAGGATACGCCGGCGCAGACCGTAAATCACCTTGCGCTGCTCATTCATCACGTTGTCGTAGTCGAGCAGGTACTTACGCGTATCGAAGCTCTGGTTCTCCACGCGCTTCTGGGCACCGCGAATCGAACGGGAAACAATCGGGTGCGTAATCACCTCGTCGTCGCCAACACCAAAGCGGTTCATCAGCGCCTTTACGTTGCTGCCGCCAAAGATGCGCATCAGGTCATCGTCGAGCGAAAGGAAGTACTGCGACGAACCCGGGTCGCCCTGGCGACCGGCACGCCCGCGCAACTGGTTGTCGATACGGCGGCTTTCGTGACGTTCCGTTCCGAGGACATGGAGACCGCCGAGTTCCTTGACGCCCGGTCCGAGGACGATGTCCGTTCCGCGACCCGCCATGTTCGTTGCGACGGTTACCTTGCCCTTGTAGCCCGCAAACTGGATGATTTCCGCTTCGCGGCTGTGGTTCTTCGCGTTCAGAACGTCATGGGGAATGCCTTCCTTGACGAGCAGATTGTGGAGCTTTTCGGAACGTTCCACCGAAGCCGTACCGACGAGGAGAGGCTGGCCCTTTTCGTGGCGGCGCTTGATTTCCGCGACGATAGCCCTCCACTTGGCTTCTTCGGTCTTATAGACCATGTCCTGCATGTCTTTACGGATGCAAGGCTTGTTCGTGGGAATGACCCACGTATTCATGTTGTAAATCTTGATGAATTCCGTCGCTTCCGTCTCGGCTGTACCGGTCATACCGGAAAGCTTCTTGTACATACGGAAATAATTCTGGAACGTAATCGTCGCAAGCGTCTGGTTTTCACGGCGAATCTGCACGCCTTCCTTCGCTTCGATTGACTGGTGGATGCCTTCGGAATAACGGCGGCCTTCCATCAAGCGACCCGTGTTTTCATCAACAATGACCACTTCCCCGTCGCGGACGATATAGTCCCTGTCGCGGATGAAGAGGTTGTGCGCCTTGAGAGCCTGGTTGATAAAATGAACCCATTCCGCGTGTTCGCCGTAAAGGTTCGTAAATCCCATAAGCTGTTCAACGCGGTTCGTCCCGCGCTCGGTCAGCTGGGCGAGCTTGTCCTTTTCATCGACCGTGTAATCCTTGCCGCGAACTAGCTGCGAAACAAGGTTGCTAGCCTTCGTGTACTTGTCCGTCGCATCTTCCGCGGGGCCGCTGATGATGAGCGGCGTACGGGCTTCATCGATAAGGATCGAGTCCACTTCATCGACGATACAGAAGTTCGGTTCGCGCTGCACGACTTCCTTCGGATCGACCGCCATGTTGTCGCGGAGATAGTCAAACCCGAACTCGTTGTTCGTTCCGTAGGTAACATCGGAGTTATAGCTTTCGCGCCGCTGTTCCGCATTCAGGTCGTGAACGATCAGGCCGACCGAAAGCCCGAGGAACTTATAGACAAATCCCATCTGCTTTGCGTCGCGACCCGCCAGGTAATCGTTCACCGTCACCACGTGGACGCCTTCACCGGAAAGCCCGTTCAGGTAAACCGGGCAGACCGCGGCAAGCGTCTTTCCTTCGCCGGTCGCCATTTCGGCGATTGCGCCTTCGTGCAAAACGAGACCGCCAATCAGCTGCACGTCAAACGGAAGCATCCGGAATGGTTTCACGGATTCCGGGTAAAGTTCGCGCATCCTTGCATAAAACTTCGCCGGCATGAAGATTTCCCATTCGGGCTTCCCCGCCGCAAGATCCGCCTTCGCCGCCTCGACAGCCGAAAGGATTTCCGGGTCATCGCCGAGCCTCGAAAAATCGAACTCGTATTCCGGCTTGAAAATGTTGAACATGCCGAGCCGCCGGTCGCAGGCTTCCTGGCAGACAGCAAACGCTTCCACCTTGATGTCTTCGAGCGTCTTGCCGTTCTTTAGGGCTTCGCGAAATTCCGCGGACTTTGCGGCGAGTTCACCGTCGTTCAAACTTTCTAGACCTTTGCGCGCCTCGTGAATCTGCGCGATAATCGGACGGAGCGACTTCACCTTGCGCTCGTGCGGAGTACCGAAAACCTTGTGAAGGAGCGAATCGATAATGCTCATAAAAGACAAATTCCTTTTTAGTTTTGTCCCGTAAAATTAGAAAATTCAGATTGCCACGAGACGTTTCACTGCCCGCACCGGCCCTTTTGACCGTTCAGCGAAAATCCGGAATCCAAGGAATCGCCCGTTACCGCGCAGACCTTTCCGCCCCGCATAATCATTCCCGCACAGTTCCGCGAGACAAAAGATTTTTTCTTCGAAGGCAAAGCCGTCGCCTCGTCGGGACATTTCCGGTAAAGCGCAAGAACTTCCCCGTCGGAAACCGCCCGGTCGTAAAAACGCACATCGTCGATTTTTCCCCGGAAAAAACTCCAGAGAGAACGCGTCCCGATTCGGACCGGAGCGTTTCCGTTTTCGGGAATTACTTTATACGTATCATCATACAGCGGATCTTGATCCTTCTGTGCTCCATTCTTGAAAATCGTAATCGTGTTGCTTTCCATGTCGTAGCGCGCGACGATATGAATCCATTCCCCGAGGACGACTTCTTCCTGCACGTAGCTTCCCGCGCCGAGACCTCCCGACAGATTAAACGCATACGACGAAATCCGATTGGGACGTTCCGAGCGGAAATTGTACATCCGGAGCGCCCACTCATGCGCATGCGGCTCGCCCTTTCCCATCCAGTGCACGTAGCCGCCGTCCGTCCTTTCAAAATCCAGCGAATCCGGGGAAATCCATGCGGAAACGGTCAAGGCTCCGGTCGTCGCGATGCTAAAGATGTCGTTATCGGGAATCTCGATGTAGGCGGAATCGCTCCCGCCGAAGCGATACGCCGAATTGGATTTTCCAAAGCGGTCCGTCGCAAGCGTCGCCCGGTAAACCTCTCCATCGACTCCCGCAACCGAACCGCGCGAAACCGCATCGCCGTCAAAGGGATAATAGGCGACGAGTCCTTCTTCGGGAACGCCCGAAACGCAGTCGGCAAAAAGCGGACACGCACAGAAGAAAAGGAGAAAAATCAGCGAAAACTTCATCGGCTAACTTTGTGGAGGCAGCGAATGAGCCTGCTTCTTCAAGCGGTGCAAGCGGTCCTTGTGCTTTTGGTAGAGCGTGCTCACCGTATAGATGAATACCAGGAAAATCACCGTGGAAAGCGGGCGGTTCATGTTGCAAAAGCTCCACGCAATCGTAATCAGCGGCAAGTGGACGAGATAGGGATAGAACGATGCGCGACCAACCGAACGCACGACCGGGATGCAAAAAATTTTTGAAAGCCAGCCCTTCGAAGTCGTGATGCTTACAATCAGCCCACCATAGAGCATGACCGCGACCGAATGATGGCAGATGAAGTTCCACGCGACATTTCCAGACTTCATCGTAAAAAGGCTCGCATATAAAACGCCGAGCAGCGCGACCTGCAAAATCCCGGCGACATAATCCCTCTTCAGAAAATCAAATGCGCCGACCCTGTAAAGCCGAAAGAGGATCATCCCGAACAGATACTCGAAAATCCGGACAAACGGAAAAACGTGGAAGTATCGATAGCGCACGTCGAAGTTCGCAAAGTTTCCGAGCAGCGGAAGTTCCCCGAGCGAACCGGCATATGCAAAGAAGATTCCCCAGAGAATCCCCGGAAAAAAGACCAGCGCGCACAGAATCCAGAGCGAACTTTTCTTCTCGACTTTCGCAAGCTTCCGGGCGCAGAAGGGCGTAATCGCGTAACAGATGAAGAACGCCGTCAGGGACCAGCTCGGCTCGTTCAGCTTCATTCCCAGTTCCGGGAAAAACGTCCACGTGAGCGACAGATGCATCAAAAGCGAACGGATCGGGTGGAACATGCCGTCAAACCCGCCGAGCTTCACATACAGAGCGGCGAACATCAGCACGGTCATCGCAAAATGGCAACGGTAAAGCTTCGAAATCCGCGCAAACATAAACGGGATCACGGGAAGCCGTCTATCGGGATCGCTGAACTTCGACGCAAAGAGAAAGCCCGCGAGGATAAAGAAAAGCCCGGCGGCAAACGCGGGAGCCGTCACGACCGGGAATACCCAAGAAAGCGAAGACATATAGCCGAGCGCCGAAGACGACGCCAAGTGGAGCATCACGATATTCAGCGAAGCCAGAAGCCGCAGCCCGTCTATCGCCGGAAAATACGCCTTTTCGTTCATAAAATTCCCAAAATAATCCGCAAAACTAGAAAACGCAACGACAAAGCCCGACGAACAGATTACGAAAACTCGGACAAACAAAAAGTTTTAACGGCTTGTCGCATTCCACCGTTATTTATAATAGAGCCGATAACGGCGACTGAATAATTGGCGGAGTACATCTTCTTTGGAGCAACCTTTCCTCTTGCAATGGCTTTCAATGGTCACGCTACTGTCAAAGACGAACCAGTTAATCTTCGTTTCCGCCACAAAACTTCCATACTTCTCTAAATAGGAAGAATCGGGGATTGCAATTTTTTCCGTTTCATTTCCAGAAAGGCAAAAATCAAACCAGCTGTACTTTTCCCGTACCGATGAATCCACCTGTAAAATTCGCAAAGGAGAAGAACAGCCGTCTTCGTTATCGCATAAAGAAGCGATGCACACCGCTGTCGGCAAGGAATCCGAAGGCCACCGCAATTCCAGATTTCCTATCGAATTTTTGGAAATCTGAGGCAGTCGAGAACGTAGATTTAGCCCGATTTTTATCTTGTTTCCAAAAGAATCCCGGATTTCAAATTCAAACACGCCCAGAGATTTTTGCGGAATATATTTATTGCCAACGAGAATCGTGTCCGATGGTATAAAATCGGAACCTTTATAATATCCTCCGGGCCGTATCGTATCGGAACAGACACTCCCATCTAAATTTTGATTGAAACATTCAAAAGGAAGATACGACAAAATACTGCTCCACGCCGTATCCTCGCTAGACTTTATCTGGACTTTCAAAAAAGCGGGATATTCATATCTGTGTATGCCTGACTCTGGTGAAAGCAAGCAGGAATCTATTATAAGAACATTCGTATCGACAAAGCAGTGCATCTCTAGCGAAAAAGACGAGAAACCTATTTGCAGAAGTCCCTTTAAATTTGCTTCTTTTTTCGAATAATCAGTTAAATCATTGGATATTTGACCATCAGATATTATATCGCCACAACCAATTAAAATGAATAAAAAAATCAGTATCGTTTTCTTCATGGTCATCTCCTCGATAATCCTATTTTCAAGGGGCCTTTATAGCATTCACCTTTCATTTGTAATAGATATAATAGTGCGATTCAAACAATTGTCGTATATCGTCTTCAACACACACACCTTTTTTACAATCGGTTTCAACGGTTATCTCAGGCAAATCAATAATCGCTTCGGCTACATAGTTTCCAAACTTTTCCAAATAGGAGATATCAGGAATCGCCATTTCATAACTTTCATATCTTGACAGGCAATAAACATCCCATAAATACAGTTCTCTTTGAGAAGAATCAACACGCACCCTCAAAGAATCGTCACAGCCATACATAGTAGAACATAAAATAACGGGGCACAGCTTAACCCGTAAAGAATCATCAAAATGTAAAACCAGATTTCCCGTAGAATTTTTGGAAACTTGAGGTAGTCGAGAATGAAAATCCAGTCCGATTTTTATCCTATTTCCAAAGGAATCCCGGATTTCAAATTCAAATACGCCCAAAGATTTTTGCGGAATATATTTATCCCCAACAAGAATCGTGTCCGAGGGAATAAACTCAGAACCTTCATAATACCCTTTTGGTTGCACCATCCAACCTAAATTTTTATCGGAATGTTTAAAAGAAAGATACGACAAAACGCTATTCCACGCAGTATCTTCGCTGGACTTTATCTGAACTTTTAAAAAAGCGGGATATTCATACACATCTATGCCGGAAGCAGTCAAAATAAGACAGGAATCTATTACTAAATTATTTGTATCAACAAAGCAATTCATCGTGAAACGAAAAAAAGTACGAACCTGATCATCGCCTATTGCATTGGTTCGCATCAAGTGTCCCAGATTGGCTTCCTTTCTTAAGAAAGGAAGCTCTCCTTGAGATGGAATATCATTGCAACCGATTAACATTGGCAATAACATGACGACAATTTTTTTCATCTTTCCCTCCACAAAAGTTTCAATGCAGGCAAATCAAATAAATCTGTTTCATCGTTTAATTTTTGATAATTTGATTTACCATTAAGATTTCCAACAACGGTCCAGGTTTTTCCGTCAACACTTTCCCCAAAAACAATCCCAGCCCATTGCGAAATATCAGAGCTTCCCGGAAAAGCATTGCGGAAGACAAAAGAATTTCCCTGCGGGCTAATAACCACCCTTTGCCAAATGTCACCTATTTTTCGCCCAAAGCACTGAATTTCTTTTGGACAAGAAACAGCATCCATTTGAAATTCGATATTTTTATTCATAGGATAGACAAGCGTTACTAAACGTTCATGATTTATTTCACACGAATATTCGTTCAACCGTAAAATACCAGAAGCATCCGTATCTTCTCGGCGTCTATTTTGCACAACTTTTATAGTGTCTTTCGCGTTTACATCCCATTTTTGTTTTCCAAAATAGACCGCCATTTTCTTGGGTAAACTATCTATTTTTGAATTAACGGTCCAAACCAAACTATCCTTGTCAAATCTATCCACCAACCATAATGTCTCTCCAAAATAGAAAATGGACCTTTCCAATTTTAAATCGGATGTTGTTGTTTGGTGCGCACTAAAGCCAACCAACTTTACATCGTTTTCATCTAATACGCGAACAGAATCCTCAACATATGCATCTGAACCACCTGCTCGTAAAACTCCATAACCCGCAAGATCGTCATTCAATGCACTAAACAAAAGATTCATCATTACACCAGTATTATATCCTGTAAAAGCCGTTGCTCGCTGAGAAAGTTCTGATCTAGAGAGACTTTTTCCTTTTGCATCATCTTCCTCACATGATTCTTCTTGGCATAAACGACGGATAACATTATGAGTACTATAATTTTTGTACTTATCAAACATTTTAAAATCTTTATATCCACGATCCTGTACAAAAAAGCCATTCAATGTACTTGCTAAAGTAAAGGACATATTATCTTGTTGATCATGTGCCTGCCCCATATCGCGTAAAATTCCGTTTTCTGCAATTAGAGAGATACTCGCTGTATCGTTTTTAGAAAAAACTTTAATTACTCCCAATCCATCTAAAAAATCAGCTTCAACATTTGTTCCTATCTCGGCTAATTTTTTTAGTTTTGATAAATCTGGTTCTATATCCATCAAATTCATTGTTTTTTCATCCGGTAATCCCAAAAAACGAAACAAGAACAAAGTTGTATCTACATAGGAATCAAAATCAAATTGTTCTGCAAATCCATAGAAGACCTTGTCATTTGTTAGAGTTCCCCACACATAAAAATCAGGAGAATAAGTACATCCATCATCAATTTCTATTGGAATTAATTGAGACAAACTTCCTAATCGTACAGGTCTTGAAAATTTTCTTATATATTCCCCAGAATTCAAAAATCCTTGAGGCAAATCAAAATCATCACCTCCTAAACTCATTGCTTGTCGAAGAGCCACCATCAAATAAGGAACAGTTTCATTAACATATTGAGCATATCCCATCCCTTCCGAGAATCCCCCATTTGGACCATAATGATTTATCATTCCTTGCTTTAATTTGTTAAAATGCTCTAATGAACCCGAATAAATGTATTCGTATAAAGCCATTGCTGCTTCGGCCTTAATGGAAATATTATTATAAAGCATTACGGCACCCATAAATCCGGTCCACGCCGACAAAGCGTCATAAGAATTTTTAAACATCACCCCCAAAGCTTCCTTTGTTTCCTCTTCTTCCGAATAATATGACAAAAGAACCGCTAGACTTAATACATCCGTTGTAGATAAAACATAATCATCTTTTTCGCCAAAAAAGTTTTTCATATCAAACAAGCTGCCGTCAGCCAAAGAAGGTCCCGTACCTTTAGCTATGCCTGCTCCACAATGAAAAACGGATTGAAACCAAGTAGAAATTCCCCATAAATGAAAATACGATTTACAATAACCGGAGATACTTTCTGTTGATTTTTTAATATTCGTCTTTAAATACCCTGTTAGATTTACAGCACCATAACAATTAGACAAAAGATCTAATAAATTTTCCGCAGATGTTGTTAAATCAGATGATAGTAAAAAGTACTTTTCCACAGGATAAATCTTTGAATTTTTTAAATCCTTCAATACAATCAAGCTTGATGTTTTTTCTGAACCCATTTCAAAGATAAAATGTCTTACTGCCGTATGCGCAGAATCTCTTTTTCGAATTATTAGATTAGCTAAAAGAATATTTAGATTATGTTTAGATTGATCTAATTTTTTTTTATCGGATCCCGATAATTTTTCCAGCTGTCCCATTGCAATCACCTTCATTCTTTCGAAATCGCTATCTGTTTTACTTGCTTTAGCTGTTGATATTTCACCTACAACAAAATGGCGTTTGTCATCAGGCGTCATATGAAATAGTCTTTTCCACATATCTCCATCTAAAAATCCTCCACAAACAAAATTAATTAATTTATCATACATCCTGTTAGCAAAAGAAACGACTTTATCAATTCCATCTATGATTCCGCCACCTATCGTTCCCAACACTTTACCGAGTTTATTAGCTGTTTTTTTTATCCAACGACCAAACAAGCTAAACGAATCCGTTTTAAAATAAACGAAATTTCCTACAACACTATCAATTTCAATATCTGTTAAAACTCCATTACTATAGTGAAAAATACCTATGCTATCACCAACCTCATATTCGTCACCCAGAGGAAGCGCTACCGTTATTTTTTTGCCATTACTCAGTTTTCCTGAAATTTCATAAGCAGTTCCATAAAAACGAAATTCTGAAAAACGTTGCGTTATTTCTGTTGGTATACTTGAATAACGTGTTATTGAAGGAATTTTTCCATCAGCTAAAGAATTTTTATCTATCTTCAAATGCAGCGTATCAATCTCTCTAAATTCTCCTGTAAATAAATACGAAGTAAAAATTGTATCACCGACAATATTTTGTTCGGAGTATACTTTTTCCTTTTTAGGTTCCCTTGATTCACCCCACCATTTTATCGAGTATTTTCTTATTGTATGAAATGCAACTTGAAATACTATAGCATATTTAGATCGACGATTTATTGGAATAGAAATAGAGTAACCAGAAAGAGGATAAAAATTTTTACCTATTCGAAAATATCCTTCTAGAGGTTTTTCATCCTTTGATTTTATTTGTATAACAATATCATTGTGAGGAAACGACTGAAAGTTTTGAATTAGAAAAGAGCCAACTGAATTTTCAAAAATTTCTTCTTGGTTTGGAACTTTTAAATTTCTATAAAAAGATAGTTTTTTATTCAACAAAAACTCAATACTATCAGCAAAGAGTTCCTCTGAAATCTTAGAACATATCGAGTTCACATTATCATTATCAACCCACCACTGCAAAAAACCAACTAGCATCGATTTTCCACGATAAATAAGAATTACTGAATTTTCTTGCCTATATTGAAAATCGATAATTTTATAATAGTCAGACAAAAAAAATTCACAAGAAGTATTTGGATTAACAAAAATTCCTTGAAGAGGTGAACCATTAATTCCCACAGCAACTCTTTTATATTTCCAATCTGAAGGAAAATCCGATAAAATTATAGAATCTCCATCTGCGATAGAAAAAATTGTCATAGAATTGTATTTTGGAAAAATAACACTTCCGCTAACATACGAATATGAAGCTATCAAAAAAAATAGTATAACAAAAAATCGCATAACAAATAAATTCAATTTCTAAAAATTTCAATTGCTAACAAAGAGCATACTAAATTTCCAGTATTTGCATATCGATAACAATTCGCACCCACGACATTTGGATTTTTAAAAATGATAGAACTTTGCGCTCTTGTCCCAAAAGCTGTTTGCGTTATAGCTTGAATTTGATTATAGAATTCATGTGATTTAGGAAAGATAAAGCGCAAATTTACAGTTGTGGCGTCATCTATCGAGACAAAACCATCCAAAACATCAAAAAAATAAGCTCCATCCTGAGGACTTATCCCTACAGCAATATGCTGCGCATTTATAAAACAGGCGTCATTAGGTATTCCATTTATAGATATTTTATTTGGAGTATTACACACGACATTTCCTCCAAATTGATATTCAGAAGCAAATGAATAAACTTCAAAAACCGCAATAAAAATAAACATTAGCAATTTCATAAAATATTTCCTTTGATACCAAATTTAAATACGCAGATTATCATCGTCAAGTAAACCCGTTCATGGCAGAAAACGACAAAAAAATCCCCGGAAAACAGTTAATTTTCTAACTTGCGGATTTTCAACCCCGCTAGAGTATATTTCCTGGCAGGTTAAATTTACTTGACGACTTAAATTCGCCTTTTGCATTGGAATACTTGAATATCTAATTGCGTAATGATAAAAGATATATATATTTAAATGAGATGAACCGTCTGTTGCAAAAAATTATCTATTTATTTTTTGTTGTTGCTTCGTTGGTGGAAGTCGAGGCTTCGCCTCAGGCAATTCAATTGTTCAGCGAGAGGCATCGGACGGAATGGAACTGGATTGAATATCGACTGATATTAAAAAATGGTTCGTCTTTTCCTGTTTTAAATCCAGAAATCCGTTATTTTGCAAATGATGAATTAAAAAAAGATTCTTTGTTGACTATAGCGATTGATTATCATTCTTATTTGTATCCTGTAAAATCATTTGTGAAAAAAAATAATCCGTATTTGACGATTTCATTTAAAATAGAAGGCTTGTTATTTGCTCAAGATTCTATTGAAATTCATTTTAGAATGTATAACAAGAATTGGACTTCAGTAGATTTTTCGAAAGATTGGTCGTTCCAATCTGCAGAAGGAAAAAAAGAGTTACATTACTTTATAGCGGTTTATGATTCCGATAATAATCTTTTGTGGGGAGGTAATCCGATAACAGGGGAAAGTGTTTCTGATGTGGTTCTTTGGCAAGACAGGAAAAATACGACCATTCCTTTTTATAAGGAAGATTCTTCTAAGGTCGTACATCCTGGGCGCTTTTGGCTATTAAAGGATTCGCCTCTTTCAAAAAAAGAACGCACTTTGCTGGAAATGAAAAAAATGTCGGTATTAAATGGCGGGAGATACCAGAAAAAAAATTTTTATTTGATGACGACTCCAGATCTTATCGAAAAAAGAACATTGGATTCGATTCTTTCAAAATTTTATAACGCCATTTCTGTTGATGATACAACATCTTTGGACTTGAACCTTTCTACAGAAAATTTTGCCGATTCGTTGGATATTGTCGCTAAGTGCTGGCCTGATATATCAATAAATGATTGCATAGAAAGTATAAAAGCTTGTGAAATAATAAGGTTACGGCTAGATCGGGGACTTATTTTTGCACCTTTGAGACAAAATTCTATTAGTTGTTTGGAGCGTAATCGTTTTTTAGAGTTTTTAGAAATAAAGCGGGAAGGCAAGCCGGCAAACGATGCCGGGCGTAACGCTGTAAATATATCTCCCTTGCAAAATGATTTACTGTGGCGAAAGGCCTTAAGTGCTGCACAACCATCTAATGATTGGCTTTCGGATGCTGAATATACAGGGAAAAATGTTGTTGTTGGAGTCTATGATCAAGGTATTTATTATGGGCATGCTTCTTTTAATGAGTTTGCTCAAAATGGAATTAAGCCGAGAATATATAAAGAAGGGCAGGAGCATTTTGGGGAACATGGTACGCATGTTGCTGGGATTATTGGCGGGAATGGTTGGAACCCGGAAAGAAAAGGTCCCTATGTGGAAAACTTCGAGTATCGGGGAGTAGCTCCGAAAGTTTTGTTTTATTCGGATATAATGAGCATAGAAAACCAAATAGGAAACATTGTCAATCATTCCCATATTGATCTGGGACCTGTAGGCTTTTATTGTAGCGATGCGTACTTTACAGATAAAAACTTGTTTGAAAACTGGAAAAATGCGGATTCAACCAACGATTCTTTGTCGAAAACATCGGTATATGCTGCGGGAAATAATGGCGGGACGGTACATCAGTACGGTAAAAATATAGGTTATCATTCCATCCTGGCTAATTCAAAAAATTCTATAACAGTTGGAAACTTTTCTAGCTTTACGGGATTGCGTGAATCGCATTCTAGTATGGGACCGACTTGGGATGGACGGATTAAGCCTGATGTAATGGCTCCAGGGTCTAGCGTTCAGTATTCTTTTTCTGCCGAAAATCCGTTGCGTATAAACTTAAAGAGAATTCAAGTTTATGACGGGAAAACTAAAAAATTAAAATTTAATATGAAATTTGATTTGAAAAATTGGAAACCGAGTGGGTATTATGCGTCAACAGGTTTTAAAATCTTTCAAGAAAAAAATGAAAATGTCTTTCAAATTGTCGAAGATAGGATTTTGGATGAATTCGGAAATCGCCCGTCAGAGTCTTTTTATAATTGGAAAATCGGTGATTTTGATGGAAAAGATAGTATTTATGTTGAAAGAGGCGATTCGATTGTGGTTGAAGCTAAATATGTTTCTGGAAATTTGGTAAAGCCTTTAATAAAATCCGTTCTTTATTTTGAAAATATAAATAAGTCGTTTTTAATGAATTTTGCAAATGAAAAAGGTTCATTCTCTTTAGATTATTTAAAAACCTCTTTTACTTGGGATGGTTTGTCTGTAAACACAAAGAACATTCAACTTAATCTTGTATATGATTTAGGCGTTTTTTCGAGCGTTCCCTGTGATGAAAAAGGTGGTTCTTGTTATAGGGAAATGGCGGGGACTTCTATGTCTGCTCCGTATGTTTCTGGAATAGCCGCTTTAATGTATCAGCGGTTCTCGATATTGACCGGGAAATCCTTGGTGGAAAAATCTTTGCGTAATTCAACGGTCAAGGCGATTCTTATTCATTCTGCGAGTGATATGGAAGATTCCGATGAAGCCCATTTTGACAATAATCCTGATATCACGGCTGCGATGCATGATGGAACCGTTTATTATACGCCCTATGGAAAAGGTCCTGATTTTGCCACAGGTTGGGGGTGTGTAGATGCAAAATCTGCTTTGGATGTAATCAACGATTATGATTCCGCAAAAAAGGAATTCCGCCGTATTCGAGAGTTTAGTTTAGGAAATGGCAAAGAAATGCATTGGACTTTTAATGTGCCCGCAGGAATGCCAAAAATTCGTCAAACTCTTGTATGGGATGATGCTCCCGGACTATCCCAAAATGCAAATCGAAAAATGTATTTATCTCCTAAACTAGTTAATGATTTAGATTTGTATTTAATATCTCCGTCGGGAAAATTCTATTTTCCTTGGAAATTGGAACCTCTTCCCACGGATAATATAGATATATCGGGTGCAGTAATTGAAGATGCCTCTCGTAAATCCGGTCTAGAAAATATACGAGAAGCAAGTGTTAAGAACGCATATCGGGATTGCGGTAAGAATAATTCATTGGATTACAAGTGCTTCGATCATTTAAATAATGTTGAAGTTGTCGATGTGGAATCTCCAGAAGCGGGAATTTGGCAGGTTGTGGTTATGGGAAGAAATATTGTATTTGGAAACGACGAATCAAAAACAGAACAGATTGCTTCATTGGTAAGCGATTACGCATTGAGTAATTCTGAATGCCAAATATCTCATCCATACTCTCCACAGAGTGAATTGGTATGTGAATATCCGTTAGGGAAAAATCTTGTATCCTATGTGTTTTTTGACAAACGGACTTTTGTAGGCGCAGGCGATACGATATGTTTGTATGATGGGGAAAAAAGAAAGATTGGTTCTTATACCGGTAATGAACTTGCCGGTAAAAGAATTCAAGTGAAATCCAATATTTTAAAAGTTTTGCTGAAAAGCGATAACGACGAACATCAGGGTTGGGGATTTGCTATTTCAAAAATTGAACGAATTCCAAGTTCTCTTTTGCGGTTGCCTTTTGATGCAATCCAAAAAATAAAGGCACTCCCATGAAAAATTTTTTAATTTTTTTGATTCTTGTATCAAGCCTATTTGCGGATTCTTGGGAATCTTGGATGGTGACGGATGACAACGCCTATTCTTGGTTCGCCGAAAATTTATTGCAAAGTCCAGCTTGCATAGGCCCGGATACGATTTGCAAACAGAATTTCACTTGGATTCCTCCCGATGAACAAAAAGGAACTTATTTCATTGGAGATTCAAAGGCTCGGAAATTTCTTATAAAAATAAATGACGCTATGGCGACGCCAGATTCTTTCTGGATTTCTAATTATTGGGCGGTTGAAGATTCTTTGGATAAAGAAGTTGTTCGAAAAGATGTTGTAAATCTATCCGATTTTACTTTGCTTCCGTTTGATTCCTTGCATCATGAATACAATTTACTAGAATGGATGCGGAAACGCCCACCACTAGAAGACTTTCAAGATTTTGGTGTTGACAAAATCGGTCTGTCGCTTGATTTTATCTATCGAAAAGATTCAAGTTATTTCGCTTATTGCAATTTTATGATTGTCAATAGTTGCCTGTGCGACGAAGATTTTTATCAGCAATATGGCGATAATTATGGCTGTGGAGTATCGTCTTTCTATGTATTGGAAAACTGTCTATATCGGCAAATTGATTCGCAGACCGTAACTTCTTTGGATTTCTTAAAAACGTTTTCAACTTTGCAAAAAAAAGACTACGCCCGTTTTGTGGGAGGCTGCCCTGTTGGAATTCCAAATGTCGTTAAACATATCAATCCTCGAAAAAATGCAATTCCATATAAAGTAAATGGAACGCATTATTTTGGAAATGCTTCTTCTGTAGTGATTCGAAATGCGGAAGTAGAAACTCATCTCAAAAAATGAGGTCTTTTATGAAAAAATTAATTTCATTCATGTTCTTTTTTGTTTTTCTTCGTCCTTTATGGTCGACGGAAATCTGCAATATAAAAGGTTCGTGGAAAGGTATTCCAGAGGAATCCTGTACGCAGACAGGTTTTGTCTGTCATCTTGGTTTTGATGTGAACAACGAACAAAATGTCATTTCTTTTTATCTAGGTTCCGATTCAACGTGCCAATCTCTTTTGGATACTCGCTTTAAAACGATTCGAGTGACTGACGACTCAAAAATAAACACACTCCGATTATCGCTCATCGAAAGTGAGGAATTTCATACGGATGTTCTGAGTATGGTCTTGGCAAGTTCAATCGCATTGTCGGCATCGAATAATAAAAAGCTAGTTTCCGTTATCTACCATCAGGTGTCAAAAGATGAATATGGTGGAATCCGTCTCCAAAGTATTGGAATCGTTGGAAATTAGGTACACAAGAAGTTTAAAAAAGTCAGGAATTCTGAACACGAACAACGGCATAGAAATCTGTGTTCGCTGATTTGAAGTCAATTTTACGCCTTCACAAGGGCATGTCCAACCTTTCACAATATGTCGGCATCAAAATAGTAAAAAGAACCAGAAAACAAAGGCAAAAAAACAATCAAAAAAAACGCGCCGACAAAACCGCCGAGCGCGCTTCCAAAATTCAAACAAGCGAAACGCTTAAAGGTTTATCTCGTTCACCATCATCTCGTAGAACTTGCGATACTGATCCTTTTCCGGAGTCTTGCGGAATTCAATCGCCGAGGACGGGTGCAGGTTCATCGAACCGGTAATCATCTGCGGGATGATGTAGCCCCATTCGTACTTCTGGCGAAGCGGAACGAACAGTTCGGTAATCGCTTCGAGCACCGGACGGACATCGAATTTCGGATTCTTGAGGAAGCTCAGGAGAAGTTCCGTCGTGCAGTTGCCCGCGCCGCGACCCATCCCGGTCACCGTGCAGTCCAGATAATCGATATGGTCAATCACCGCCTGGATCGTGTTGCTGAAAGCGAGCTGCTGGTTGTTGTGCCCGTGAAAACCGAACTTTTTCGACTTGACGTGGTCCCGGTAACGCTTGACGCACTGGTCGATGTCTTCCTGATAGAAGTAGCCGAAAGAATCCACTAGATAGAGAACGTCCGCCTTGCATTCGTGCTCCACCTGGTCTAGGGCCTCGTCGAGTTCCGGGCCGCGGTCACGGCTTACCGCCATGATGTTCAGGGTCGTTTCAAATCCCAAATCGTGGAAAGTGTTCACCAGATCGATTCCCTTGTCAATGTTCTTCACGTAGCTTGCCACGCGGACCATCTGGTACGGGGATTCGGAAGCCGGCTTGATTGCCTTCATGTTCACGCGCCCGACGTCCGCCATCACAGCGAGCTTTACGGGGCTGTCAATGCCGTCGCGAACCTTCCACAGCAAATCGTCTTCACAAAATTTCCACGGGCCGTATTCCTTCGGGTCGAAAAGCTCCGGAGAATTCTTGTAGCCCATTTCCATGTAGTCGATACCCGCAGCCGTCAAAAGCTGGTAAAGGCGGCGGACAAATTCCAGGCTGAAATCGTGCTTGTTGACAAGTCCACCGTCGCGAATCGTGCAATCGAGAACTTTAACCGAAGGATAGTACATTTTGTTTTCCTTTTCCCGCCGAGCGGGATTCCAAGTTGAAAGCAAAGATAGATTGCCTCCACGGAATGCCCAAGACAAAAAAAATCGTCATCATTCAAAAAACACCGTTTTAACGCATATTTTGCGTTATTTAATAAAAACTTTGCCAAATTTCATCAATTTTCAATCTCTAAAAAAAATATTTCTCTTTCAAAATACAAAAAATTTCACATTTTCAATCCATCTGGCGGCGTAAAAATTTTCTCTTTTTAAAATTTCTACGCATATTTTGCGTTAATTATTTAAATTTTAATCAAGATGCTTTTTATACACCAATATCCCGACTGGACGAACTTCCGCTATTCCCGAACGGCGATTATCGACCCGCTCTGTCGCATCCGCTTTTTACAGGGAAAACTGCAGGGAAAAATTTTCTTTGCAAAGGATACCGTGTTTTTGGAATCCATCAAAATCCGCGACCTAAAGGCTCTCTTCAAAATCGCGGAACGGGAAGAAATTCCAACCATCATCTACCCGGCGCTTCGGAACTTTTCCCTGCCGATGAACGAAAAGCGCCTGCTTTCCCTCCATGCGGCAATCATCGAGAACGGCGGACGCTATCGCGAAGCAATCGATTTTCCGCAAAGCGAAGCGTTCAAAGGCTTCTGCGGCGTCCCCTGGGAGCGCATTCCGCAAGAAACGGCAAAGCTTTTCCGGTTTTTCAACGACTCCCAAATGGACGGAATCCTCAAGGCGGGAATCGTCCATTTCTGGTTCGGTGCGATCCGTCCGTTTGCATCGGGCAACGGAATCCTTTCGCGGATTCTCTGTGACATGATGATTTCCCGGAGCGAAAATTCCTCCCAGAGATTTTTTCCCCTTAACGAAGAAATCCTTAGCGACAAGTCCGGCTACTTCGAGGCGCTTTCTGCCGCCGAACGTTCAAATGGAGATATTACGGAATGGATTCTGTGGTTTCTTTCCAAAATAGAAGCCGCCCTGGAAACGGCAAAGGAAGAATGGTTGAAGTACTTCGAAACGGCAAGGCGACAACTTTTTCTCGGAAAAATTTCATTGACGGAACGCGAACAAAATCTCGTCGGAATTCTGCGGGAAAAGTCCGACAAAAAAATTTCCTCTACAAAATGGGCCGAAATTTCTAGAATTTCCCATGATTCCGCCTTGCGGGATTTAAACAGCCTTGTAAAAAAAGGAATTCTCGCCAAATCAAACGGAAAAGGTCGAAGCACGAAGTACGAACTTAAGGAACTTTCTTAAAACCTTTTATAAAAATTTAAAAAAATGGAGACACGTTTTCCAAATAAATAATTATTTTTATGCATAAATTCACATTTACGCAAAAGGAACAAAATGCAAAAACTCGATAACGAAACCCTGTGCGTCCAAGCCGGATGGTCTCCCAAGAAAGGCGAACCGAGGATTCTCCCCATTTACCAGAGTACGACTTTCAAGTACGATACGAGCGCCCAAATGGCGGACCTCTTCGACCTCAAGGCAGACGGCTATTTCTATACGCGCCTCCAGAATCCGACGAACGATGCAGTCGCACAGAAAATCACGGAACTCGAAGGCGGAATAGCCGGCATGCTCACCAGTTCCGGCCAGGCAGCCAACTTTTTCGCCATCTTCAACATCTGCGAATCGGGCGACCATTTTGTCAGCTCATCGGCAATTTATGGCGGAACCTACAATCTCTTTGCCGTCACCATGAAAAAGCTCGGTATCGAATGCACATTCGTCGATCCGGACGCAAGCGAAGAGGAAATCGATAAGGCGTTCCGTCCGAACACAAAGGCTTTCTTCGGAGAAACCATCGCCAATCCGACATGCCATGTCACGGACATCAAAAAGTTCGCAAGTATCGCCCACAAGCACGGCGTCCCGTTTATTATCGACAACACATTCGCTACGCCGGTTCTCTGCCGCCCGTTTGAATTCGGCGCGGACATCGTCACCCATTCGACGACAAAATACATGGACGGTCATGCGATGACTGTCGGCGGCGCAATCATCGACAGCGGAAACTTTGACTGGGAAGCCCACCACGACAAGTTTCCGGGAATTACGGAACCCGATCCTTCCTATCACGGTCTCGCTTACAGCAAGGCTTTTGGCAAAAAGGGTTATATCGTCAAGGCTACCGCCCAGCTGATGCGCGACTTCGGGAGCATCCAGTCGCCGGCAAACTCCTTCCTCTTGAACGTGGGTCTCGAAACACTCGCCCTCCGGATGTCGAAACACTGTGAAAACGCGCTGAAAATCGCCAAGTTTCTCCGGAATCATCCGAAAGTCGCCTGGATCAACTTTGCAGGCCTCGAATCGGACAAGTATCATGAACTCGCCAAGAAACAGTTCAAGGGCGGAATACCCTGCGGCGTTCTCGCTTTCGGCATCAAGGGAGGCAGAGAAGAATCCATCCGGTTCATGGATTCACTCAAGCTGATAGCGATTGTCACCCACGTCGCCGATGCGCGTTCCTGTGTTCTCCACCCGGCAAGCCACACGCACCGACAGCTGACCGACGAGCAGCTCATCGCAAACGGAATCCGTCCCGACCTGATTCGCCTTTCCATAGGAATCGAAAACTCTGACGATCTCATCGCCGACATGAAACAGGCCTTCGAGAAAATCTAACAGAAAATTTGCCTACGAAACGCCGTTCAAAAGACGGCGTTTTTTTTTTGTAGTTTAAACATTAACTTTCAAAAAAATCCGATAGACCAGATATTCTTGATGATAACCTGAAACAGGAATAAATTACGACCCGGAAAGAGACTACTACTTAATAAAAAAAATTTTTAAAATCAATTCGCCTTGATGCCGACCTTGGCGAAAACTTCGGCATTTCCGGCATCTTTCAAGGCAACGTTCGTTATCCAGTTATATTCATCTAGTCCCGAAAGTCCCACACGGATGCAGACCTGCTCCTTCGCCTTCTCGTAATTTTGCAGAATCAGGATTTTCTCGTCGCCCTGGGCCTGCTCGATTTTCAGCGACCATTCCTCGCCGAGCATGACAAGCGCGGCAACCGCGTTTAGGTATTGGCCTGCCTTCTTTTCGTCGATGAGGCTAGTCTTCGGCGCAACAAACTTGGCGACCGAAATCGGAGCGACCTGTTTTTTCGCATCCTGTCTCGGAAGTGACGGAGTGAAAGATTCCGACTGGTCCGCCCCACAAGCTATCAAGATAAAAAAAGAAGCCACCGCGAATACAAATGTGAAGAACTTTTGATTCAATTGTGGCTCCTTCCATAAGGGATAATAGCGGTTTGTGGGGTCGAACCACAGACACACGGATTATGATTCCGTTGCTCTACCGACTGAGCTAAACCGCCAGGTGAGCCTAATTTAAACAAATTCCGAAAAATAATCAAGGGGAATCGTAAAAATAAATCAACTTTTATCGAAATTTTCTTCCCCGAGAAAGCGCAATTCCGTAAAAAGCTTCCCGTTCGAATACTCGATAAGGCGCCAACCCGGAATCCGGCTCAGGATATGGAATTCGGAACTTTCAGGGTCCAGTTGCATCTGCGTGGACGGCGTGACATAGACCGTCTGGCCGGCTCCGCGGTCAATCGTCATTCCGGAATGGTAATGCCCCACGAAAATCGAATGGAGATTTCCGATGCCGTCGAGCGTCTCGCCGACTTCCTTCCAGTTCTTCAGCGCATAGCGCGAATCCATAAAAAGATGCCCGCACAGACAGGGTGGATGATGTGCGAAAAGAAATATCTCCCCGGTCTCCTTTGCCGATTCGCTTTTCAGCCATTCCAGTTGCCTTTTGGAAATGGTTCCAGCCGAACTGTCCAAAAAAAAGAAAGGAAAACCGTTCACCGTTCGCCGGTAAAAAATTTCACCGCCGTCAACTCTTAAAGGAAAGGGAGAAAATTTCGCCAAATCCTCGGAATTGTCGTGGTTTCCGGGAATCATGCACCACGATCCGCTATAATTCCCGACTATTTTAAAGAAAAGATCGTATTCTTCCTTCGAGCTGTCCTCGGTCAAATCCCCGCTGAAAACAAGGAGATCGAGATTACGCTTTTCGGCATCGGAAAGGGCGCGTTCAAAACTTTCAACGGAATTCAATCCGTCTTTCTCGGGTTTGCCGGCGACAAGGTGGATATCGGAAATCTGCCCAATCCGAAAAAATGTGTTTTCCTGTCCCATATCGTCAAATCTAAATAAAGTCCCCACTTTTTGAAATCCTTTTTAACTCTTTAAAATTCAATGTGATAGCCGTCAATCAAAAAAAACTATCAACATGTGGATGGATAAGTTATTGAAAAGTTGAATTCAACATCGATTTGTGGAGCGTATCTTTATAGATATTGAAAACTCTTTGTGAAAAAGTTTTCAATGTTTAATCCTGTGGATAAACAAAAGAGTTTTCAAAACAGAAAACCTATCCACTGTTTCTGTATTTTGTTAAAACTCAATCGGTTACATTCACAATTTCCCAATCTTTCCACAAATCCACCAAGTCATTTTCATCTTCTTTTATATAAATAAGGAAAACATTTAAAGAAGACTGTGCATAAAAAAAGAAGCCCGCTTAAGGCTTCTTGGTTTCCTTTTCCTCGACGGAAACTTCGCAGTTTCCTTTTAACCTCGCTCCGCATTCGATAACGAGCAGCTTTGTCTTGATGTTTCCGATGACAAGCGACTTCGTTTCAAGGACCAGCTTTTCGCTGCATTCGATATCACCGGAAACGTTGCCGGCAATCGTCGCATTTTTTGTCTTGATTGTCCCTTCGATGTAGCCGGAATTCTCGACTACGATATCACCGGTGGTGGAAATGTTTCCCTTGATTTTTCCGGCGACGCGTAAATCGCTTGAACCGGAAAGATCTCCAGTAATGTTCATGGAAGGGCTTATCTGTGTGAATTGGCTGTCGTTTTCTTTTGCCATGGTTTTATTCCTCGATGAAAAGTTCTGGGTCGATTGGTTTGCCGTCCTTTAGGATTTCATAATGAATGTGCGGCCCTGTCGAGTTTCCCGAAGAGCCGACTGTTCCAATTGCTTCGCCTTTCTTGACCTGCGCATTTTTTTTTACGTATGTCTTTTGGAGATGCGAATAGCTGGAAACATAGCCGTTGCCGTGGTCGATTTGCATATTCAGACCGCGATCCTTCATTTTTGAAACAAAAAGGACTTTTCCTTCCGCTGTCGCAAATACAGGCTCGTCGAGCTTTGCGGAAATATCGATGCCTAGATGGTTTTCTTCGGCGGAATATCGCTTGCTGATGATGCCGATGGTAGGAATGATGCTTGGAATCTGGTTCCAATTTTGGCGCTTTTCCTGATCGGAATAACCGGTGAGTTCCGCATTGAAGCGGTTCTTGGCGAGAGGGGAAAAGTCAAACCGGTTCTTTTCGATGACTGCGGAAAGTTTTGTCGAGTCCGTTTCGTAGAAAGTGCCGAGGATATTCTTTATTTGGCGTTCCATTGTGGAAATGGAATCCAGTTCGGAAAAGAATAGCTCGTATTCTTTTTGTCTTTGAAGAAGAAGCTCGTTTTGGATATGGATTTCACGCGAACTGACGATAATAGCGTTTAGTACGGCGAGCTTATAGATGAGGAATCCGCCAAGGAGAAATATAACAAAGAGCAGCAACATGAACAGCTTCCATGTCCATGCGTGAAGCTTGAATGAAATGGTCTTTCCTGCGTCCGGCGGAATGATCTGGATGATGTGGTAGCGGTTCTTCAATTCATTCCTTCTATTTTTTCCTGGATTCGGGTCAAGTCTTCAAAGGAATAGTAATCAATGATCAACTTTCCCCGGGACGCGTCGTCGCTCGTTTTTTGAAGTTTCACGCTCGTTCCGAGAAACTCTTCCATTTTCCGGAGAAATTCGACGATATTCGGGTCCAAAGGCTTGTCTTGAAATTCGGGACGGGATTCGGAGTCCTTGTTCTTGTTTTCTTTCGCCAGGTTTTCGACTTGTCGGACATTCATTCCTTTTTCGATGATGTCCCGGGCGACGGCTTCCGGGTCGGAAATGTCCGGACTGAGCAAGGAGCGCGCTGCGCTTTGTGAAAGTTTTCCTTCCATAATCCAGACTTGGACCTGTTCCGGCAACTTGAGAAGCCGAAGCGAATTGGTAATGACCGACCTGGACTTTCCGACGCTTTTTGAAAGATCGTCATGCGTATAGCCGTAGTTCTTAATCAGCTGTTCATAGGACTTGGCTACTTCGATGGCATTTAGATCGACGCGCTGGATGTTTTCGATGAGCGACCATTCCGCCATCTGCTTGTCGGAAAGCAGGTCGTGGACGTATGCGTCTATCATGGAGAGTCCGGCAAGCCTTGCCGCGCGCGTCCGTCTTTCGCCGCTTACGATTTGATAGCGACCGTTAAACTTTCTGACGGTAATCGGTTGGATTAGTCCTTGTTCCCGGATAGTGTCTGCGAGTTCCCGCAGTTCCTCTTCGCTGAAATCCTTTCGTGGCTGGTAAGGATTCGGGTCAATCTGTTCCAGACTAATTTTTTCGATTCGGACCGTATTGCCATTTTCGTCCTGGTGAATTTCATTCTGTTCGCTGTATCCATGCGATTGCATGATGGCAGCTAAGCCTTGACCACCGAGTGCTGATTTTTTTCCCATGACTATTTAACCCCGTTGATGATTTCTTCGGCAAGTTTCATATAGGCCTGCGCCCCGGTACTTTTTACGTCATAGAGTATGACGGGTTTTCCGTGGGAAGGTGCTTCGCTGAGTTTGACGTTTCGCGGAATCATGATTTTAAAGACTCGTTCCGATATGACATTCCTTACTTCATCGGCTACTTGTCTTGAAAGACTGAGCCTCGCATCGTACATCGTGAGAAGTGCGCCTTCGATGTTCAGACGGCTGTTTAGGTTTTTCTGTACGAGACGAATCGTGTTGAAAAGTTCAGCGAGACCTTGCAAGGCATAATATTCACATTGGACAGGAATCAGAACGCTGTCCGCTGCCGTCAGGACATTCAGTGTCAGGAGATTCAAGCTGGGAGGTGAATCGATAATGATAAAGTCAAATTCTTTTTTAAGGACGGAGGTTATCCGGTCTAGGCGGTGTTCCCTGCTCATCGAATTGACCAGTTCCATTTCCATAACAGAAAGGTCCGGTGCGGACGTGATGACTTTTAAATAATCCAGTTCCGTTTTCAGGATGAACTTTTGAAGGGATTCGCTAGTGACCGCATCCGGGCTTTCGGCCAGGTCTAAAGCTTCGTGAATGTCTTCTTCTTGCGTTTCGAGGTAGCCTAAACCCTGTGAGGCGTTTCCTTGCGGATCCATATCAATCAGTAAGGTTTTCTTTTCTAGCGCGGCAAAATTGGCTGCGAGGTTAATCGCCGTCGTCGTTTTTCCGACACCGCCCTTTTGATTGCAGATTGCGATAATTTTACCCATAGATTCCCTTAATCACTAATGAGTAGTCTTGGATTTCGTTTGGAAGCTTGTAATCAATTAAATGAATATCCGGAATGTTTTTTAATTCCTGGGCAATTTCCTTGCTTTTGAATGTGACAAAAAGACCGTTTTTTTTGAGAGCAGGCAAGGCTCTTTCATAGTCTGTTTCGAAACGGGAAAGCGCTCGGCATGAGATGATATCACAATTTGAAATATTTGAAGTTTCAAAGCGTTTTCCCACGATTTTTAAATTTTTCAGGTTTAAAGATGCTTTTGTTTCTTCTAGAAAGAGAACTCTCTTGTGTCGGGGTTCCGATGCGTAAAAAGTGATTTCAGGGCAGACGATGGCAAGCGGAAATACAGGACATCCGCCTCCAGATCCCATATCAGCCCAAGTCATTTCCTTTTTTAGATATTTTAGTTTGGAAAGTACAATATAAGGATACAGGGAATCCGCAATGTGTCTTGTTAAAAATTTTGGAATGTCGTTTCGGGAGATTAAATTTGTCGATTCATTTCCGAGAATAACCAATTCTACGTATTTGAAAATTTTTTCAAGCATTTCTTCTGGCAAAGAAATTTCATTGGCCGATAGAAAGTCCAAAAAGAGTTTTTCTTGTATTGGGTCTTGATAATGTTTCACGTGAAACAATTTAGAATATTTGATTTAAAATAAATCACTTCAAAGAAAGATTGTGTTGGATAAAATGTGAATAACCATATTTTATTTAGAAACTATTTCCTTGCGTCTAGCGATTAGATAAGGATCAATCGTTATATACTTCTTGATTGTGGAGGTAATGTCACATCAAAATCAAGCGGACGGGGGTTATCCTCGTATTATACGACATTTGCTCGCCATAAGCCATAGTAATCAACGCTATCTTAGTATTCAGTTTTATTCCCACTGCGAACTTTTACCTTTTTTATTTTCTTGGTAAATCTCGGATTTCCAATGGCTGTCAAGTTATGTTGTTATCATTCCAAAGAAATATGGCGTATTCATAGTTCGATACAAACTTGCCCTGCCTGTGCGGTTGGTGGATAAATCTGTTAAACTCCTTGCTTTGCGAAGTGTTTAGTTATTTTCGTGAGAAAAGCATTCCGACTTTTCCAACTGAACACGCAGGTTGATGTTCGTGGATTGATTAATGGGTTTCTTGTCCAACTTGTCGGCAAAGCCGACCTGTGTCATTTCGAATATCTCTTGCTCAACGGTGACTAGGCTATAAAAATTCAAGACGGGTAATTTCACTGCTTTAATTGATTTGGAAAAGTTTACAGATTTTGATCAGTCGTACATTGGGTATAATTTCCAGTGGGTAAAATGGAGTTGTTTTTCAATGAGAGATTAAAACCTTATAGGTTCTTTTAGAAAAATAACGATTTACTGGGAATATCCAATGATGTTCCTTTTATATGTTTTTACAAGTTTTAACGGTGGAAAAATCTGATTACGATAACTGGATTACGGAATGAAAACTATATATGCCCGCTCTGAATTTTTGAGGTTTAAATTTTTAGACTTATTCATTGAAATTATTTGAATGAATTAAAATGTTTCACGTGAAACATTTTATAAATGAGTTGGCAAGTGTTGCAATAATAGATAATTTATAAAATTTCAAAAGTGTCCTTTTCTATTTCCAGCTCTCCAAGGCAAAGAGTTTTTTAAAACCTTCAAAAGGTAAAATTCTAGTACCGCTTTTAGGTTTAAAACATCACAAATGCATTTTGACTTGTTCGTGGCACTGTGTAAAAAATTGAAGAATTCGACTGTTTAGAAGTTCTTGTTCTCGACCTTGATAATTCGTACTTGACAGATTGAGTTTTTCTTTCTTGTTGTTTCCATAGCAGATGTTCCCGACTTGCCCAAATTGCTGTCCGAGCAGGCTACGCAGAGCGATAACGTAAAGGCTACCAATAAATACATATCGTTTTTATGAGAACTCCTTGTCTTTTTGACAATCCGCGAGCCCACAGGCGAGTGGACTGAAAAGTGGAACGTATGGAAGTCGTGCACCCGCCTTAAGGTTTTCGAACTCAAAATATTTTCGCATCGAACTTTCGTAAATGGGAAAGTCGTTAAAACAATTCCAGTTGGATAGGGAAAAAAGTATGATATGAAAACTTCACCAATAAAATTTCAATGAAATAAATGTTTCACGTGAAACATTTTCTACTTGAAAGTTTTTGAGGATAAATATCTTCGATGAATCCAACCGTACCATCTTTCTGGGGATAGAAAAATGATTCTTTCAAGCCACTGGTGAAATTGTAAATAAATTTCTTCGATATTTGAAAGTTTTATTTCTTTGGCAAATAGAGTTTTCTTTTTTTCGTCCTGTTTTAGCCAGCAGATATAAACCGGTGTTTTTGGGCGATATTTTAAAATAAAGACAGGAATCGGATTGCAGTGGACAGGTTTTCCGAATAGATTTCCACGAATAAAATGGGAATGACGAAAGTCTTGGTCAGCAACCAGACAAAAAAGTTTTTTTTCATCAAGAATATTTAGAATTTCTCTTGGATTGTTTATAAAAAGTGAATAATTATAATTATCAATCGAACGATATCTGGAATAGACCCATCTGTCTAGAAATTTAGGTTTGAGTTTTGCGTAACTTGCCAAGAGGGGAATGCCTAGCCTGACTAGCCAAGGACCGATTGCTTCGTAATTGCCGAAGTGCGCTGTGAGCATTAGACCGCCCTGCTTCATATTTTCCAAAACAGGAACGCTTTTTTCATCGACTGAAAATCGAAGATCCCCTTTTGAATAAATCCAGTTTCTTGTCAAAAATTCGGAAGCATCCTGCGAAAGGTTTTTTAGCAATTCGTTTCTAAATTTTTTTTTCTGGTAGATGCTCATTTCGGGATAGACGTAATCCAGGTTTTCCAGGAGGACGTTTTTTTTCCAGCCCGAAACTTTTAGGACCGCATACAAAAATTTTTGCAAAATTTGAACTCGGAAAGACATCGCTAAATTAAATTAGAATTTTTAAATTACCTGTATGCAGAAAAAAGAATTCGAACCTTGCGGTGTTTGCGCCAGACATATCTCTTTTGAGTATGAAGACGGCAAAATGTTCAACTTGAAGTTCATCGGAGGATGCAACGGAAATCTGAAAGCCATCGGAAAACTCTGCGAAGGCAGGAATATGAAGGATATCGCCGATATTCTGGAAGGAAACACTTGCAACGGAAAATTCACTTCCTGTGCCGATCAGCTGGCAAAGGCAATCCGCGAAGTATTGTAAATGCAGGAAAAAGTCAGTGTTTTCTTTCGTCTATTGAAAACTCCCCCGGTTTTTGATGCGGCGGATTTACCGCGACAGGGAGGTTTATGGTGTAGCCAATGTCTATCATGGAGGTTCCGATTTTGAAGTCGTCGAAGAGGACTGTTTTTTTGTCCTCTGCGAAAAGGGAAAAATTCTGGTGTCGGAACATGCCGATGGCTGGAACAAGAAAATCGAAAAATTTTTGGGTCATCGGGTATAATAGTTTATCGTGAAAAAGATTGTCGTCGGATTTGTATGCGTATTGCTTTTCCTGTTTTGCGGACAAAAAACGCGCGAATACCTTGCGGAAAAATCCACTGTCGAAAAATACAATCGGTTTGTTTCCGAAACACAAGAATGTCTAGATTCCCGGGAATGGAAATGCGCAGAGAGAAATGTTCGCCATCTGTTGGAAAAAATGCCGAGCGATACCAATCTGCAGCTTCATCTGGCGGGGATTCTTTTCGAAGAGGAACGCTATGAAGAATGCATGGATTATATCGCAGGTCTAAAGTTTCGTCATCCCGATTTGGAATTTCTTTCCCAAAAGTCCGCCATGCTGCTTCGCGAAATGCATAAATTAGGCATTAAAAACTCGGGACATTTCCGATTGGAATTGGAAAGGCGCTTTTCTCGGAAAGATGTGATGGAAGTTCTTTCTGTTCTGGAAATCGCCTACGATTCGCTCGGCGGGTTGTTCCACTTTTATCCCGAAGACAAATTTCACGTGGTACTTTACCAAAGCTCGGAATACCAAGGAATCGGTCCGCGGCCTGATTGGGTCGGAGCCGTCTTTGACGGAAAAATCCGGGTTCCTGTCGGGATGATGCAGATTTGGAATGTCTATCGTCCAATGCTTTTTCATGAACTCACCCACGCTTTCGTACGAGCGATGACCCGGGCGAAAATACCCCTTTGGCTGAACGAAGGAATTGCGCAGGTAATCGATGCGTCTCGGACAGGGGAGGAAAAGCCGTCGGGAAACCCGCCCACGATTCAAGAATTGACTGAGCCGTTTGTAAACCGGAGTTCTCGGGCCGATGCCGAAAAACTTTACTGGTATTCGGAACGGATGGTGCAAGTTTTACTTGAAAACTCAAAATCTGCGGAACCTTTCCGGGAATTTCGCGATTGCCTACGTGATTTGCAAAGGTTGGGCATCGATGCTTCGCTTGAAAAACATTTTGGAATGACTTCTGAAAAGGTCCTTTCCTTTATCTAGTTCAAAACGAATCTACAGAAAATTTCATTTTAAAACCGTCTGTTTCTTTTTGAAAAGGATTCGGCTAGAACTTTCCGTTTTTTACAAAGAACGTCGTGGCATGGCTTTTGCTAAAAGGATAGGTGAAAATTAAAAAAGGAGTTTGATATGATGTACAATACGCAAATGATTCCTGCCCGCTTCTTCGGACTAGATGACTGGTTTGATTCTTTTCACGGGGCTTCTAGGAACGATTCCGCCTGCACGCCGCGCGCTGCCGTTGCCGAAAAGGACGGCGGCTATATTCTGGAAGTGGATTTGCCGGGTGCGAAAAAAGAGAATATCGAGGTTCATATCGAAAATGATACGCTGAAAATCAAGGCTGTTCGCAAAACGGCAACCGCCGAGATTCATTACGAGCGTGCTTTCAAAATTGCCAAGGAACTCGATGCCGAAGCAGCGGAAGTAACTTTTGAAAATGGCGTTCTGGGTGTAAAGCTCGGAAAAAAGGCTTCGGCGAACGCTCGCAAGCTGGTCATTAAATAAGGTGAAATTTTAACAAAAGGAGTAAATTATGTATAACGAAATGGTTCCTGTCTTTGGATTGAGCAATCTCTTCGACACGCTGAATGACGATGTCAAGGCCTGCGGATCCTGTATGCCGCGGTCGTCGGTTTCCGAAAAGGGCGGAATTTACACGCTCGAAGTGGAGTTGCCCGGTGTCAAGAAGAGCGATATCGATGTGAATGTCGAAGGCGATACGCTGAGCATCAAGGCGACGCGTAAGAGCGCCTCTTCGGAGATGCACTATGAGCGCTCGTTCAAATTGGCAGAGGAAATCAATCCGGATTCTGCGGAAGCCTTTTTGGAAAACGGAATTCTCACGTTCAAGTTCACCAAAAAGCAGAACGCTAATTCGCAGCATAAATTAATCGTTAAATAATCTACGGATGACAAAGACGCTCTCTAAAAGGAGGGCGTTTTTTTGTGATTCTTCAAAACCACCGGCTAGGCCGGTGGTCCGGTTTAGCCTTCTGGCGTTGCGTCCCCGACAAAC
>CAKUXP010000005.1 GCA_934700345.1 uncultured Fibrobacter sp.
TTGTCGGGGACGCAACGCCAGAAGGCTAAACCGGACCACCGGCCTAGCCGGTGGTTTTGAAGAATCACAAAAAAGGCTCCCCCACGGGAGCCTTTTGCTTTTATAGTAAACTGCACGCTTCGCAAACGAAAGCCGCCGCGAGCCGAGTGGAGAGGCGAATGCCGCACGCAACTTGTGCTGTAAAGCCTCTCTTCCGAGCAAGAACTTCTCTAGTTGCGTTCGGTGTCCGAATCGGAACGAGTTCAGCGATCTCGGAGGCAGATGAGCAGAGCGAATGAAAGCCGACAGCTCTATACTTTTGATCGCTGAGCGAGCAACGCGAGCCGAGTGGAGAGGCGGATGCCGCACGCAACTTGTGCTGTAAAGCCTCTCTCGGAACAAAAAGCTTAGATCATCGTTGCACTGAAGGTCGCATTGCAAACGACCTGATCACCGCAGCGAATTTCGCCTGTAAAGAACAAAATACCGCGACGCATCTTGTCAAGCGTTACGCGCACTTCCAAGCGGTCTCCCGGACGGACCGGCTTGCGGAACCGGCAAGCATCGACTCCCATGAACGCCGGACGTTTTCCCGCACACTCCGCCTCGTAGCGAAGCCCTGCAAGAATCGCACCGGCCTGAGCCATCGTTTCAATTTGGATAACGCCAGGCATCACAGGTTCTCCCGGGAAATGCCCCTGGAAGAACGGCTCGTTAAACGAAACATTCTTGGCACAAACGATCGACGGTATTTCGGACGCGACATCCAGGGAAAGTACCTGGTCGATGAAAAGAAAAGGATAGCGGTGCGGCAAAATCCGGAGAATTGCCTCATAGTCGTACAAAACGCCGGGCTTGCTAGACTTGGGAAGCGTTTCTAAAAGCATAATCCATCAACCTCTCTAAAAGTTTCCGGTGAGCGACATGCCCGCCGTTGTGAATTCGAATTCTCAATCTAGGTAAAAAAGGCGCGGGAAGGGAAATGTCCCCGACCAAATCGAGAATTTTATGGTAAACAGGTTCGTTCTCCATCCGAAGCGGCCCCCCCGCTTTCGGGAGCGCTTTTTCTTTTTTTTCCGCAAGCAGCATCCCGGACCGCGCATCCGCAAAAGCGAGCAGCCCATTCGCCCGGGCATTTTTCAAATCATCTTCAAAGATAAATGTCCGCGCAGGGAAAATTTTCACCAAGTCTTCCGCATCGTAAATGGAGACAAAGGCGTCATCCGAAAAGTTTCCATGCGAAATGGAATATTCGATTTCGAGCGTTTCCGCCGGAGAAATTTCAAAAAAGCCGTTATTCCATTCCAGTCGATCCCGAATTGGCACATCGTAAAATTTAAGCGTCTGCGGAACACCCGCGATATCCCGAACCGCTTCGTACCACGGATATGCGCTCCCGTCCAAAATTGGAAGTTCTCCAGCGAGGGCGTGTATTTCCAGGTAAGATTGCGGATAGAGCAAGAGGACCGGGGCAAGATGCTCCACGGTAGAAACAGAAGAGTGCGAATTTTTGAGAAGTCCGCTTGAACGATTCGCAAAAAATTCCAATTTCGAAAAGGAATTTTTTTCCGATGAACACCAAAGCATTTCCCCGGATGCGGCAAACCATTTTACTTGAGGAAGCGCCTTTCTGTCGCAGATTATCCGCACTCCCGAATTTTCAAGCGAAAGCGAATGCGCCAGAATTTCCTTTTCAAAAATCGATTGCTTCATTTGTTTAAAATCTCAAAGGAATCTTTTAGTCCGTACAAAAAGAACGCAGCGATCTGGTGCGGATGGCTGATTTCTCCCGAACGCATTTTTGACAAAACTTCTTCCGTTGAAAACTGGAGTGTCTCGATTTCTTCGCTTGAATCAAAGTGAGTTTCTCCGCTTTGTACAACACCTGTCGCGCCAACGACAAAGAATCGCCCACGATGTCTGTCCGGATTCATCGGAAGTTCCGCTAAGAATTCAAAGCTTCCTCCGCCGAACGCGCACTCTTCCTGGAGTTCCCGCTTCGCCGCATCGACAGGAATTTCTCCCGCTTCGACAATTCCCGCCGGGAACTCCAGAGAAACTTTCCCCGTACCATGGCGATATTGTCGTTCCATCAGCCAAAATCCTTCGGTGTTTTTCGCAAGGACAAGTACCCAGTCCGGTTGCCAAAGCGTATAAAAATCCGGAATGACTTTTCCGTTCGGAAGCTCGCACCGTTCTTTATTTACTTTCAAAAATCGCGAATCGAGAAGCGATTCCGACTTCAGGATTTTCCAAGGGCTTAATTTGTATTTACTCATAAACAAAATCAAAACGTAGAATAGGGTTCTAGAAGCGACTCGTCGAATGCGATATCCGTGTAGGTGTAATGAAACTCCTTCTCGATCAGATACAGCGCAAGTTCCTTCGTCGTCCATTTCTTTTTGACACCGATGCTTTCAAGCCCTTTCGTCACCAGAGGAAGCGTCGCTTTTAGATCCAGTTTCCAGCTAGAATCGTCCCATTCAAAAATGATGACAGGAACCTTTGGACTAGAAGCAAGCCCTACACTGCCGCGATCCTTCTTGATTTCAAACGGTCCAAGCTTAAGGCCGAGAGTCCGCTGGATAACACCGTTCTTCCCCGTCAAAAGCGAGAGCATCCGAAAATCCTCGTTCATGTTTGGATCCCAGGCGCGTTCCCGGTCAAAGACCCGGTAGATAAGTACCGCAAGCATTTCGCCTAACGGAAGCTGTTCGACACGCTCCGCGGGCATTTCCAAAGCATAGCGCTGGAGCGTATCGGCATAGTAATACGACGTATCCGTAATATAGGCCAGGAGAGATTCCGGCGGGATGTTTTGCGAAACTTTCTGGCGAATTGTCACAAACGTTTCTTCGAGCATCGAAAGTTTCTGTTCTTCGGTCTGTCGATAGGTAACCGCATTCGATGTTACCTCCGCCTTGGAACCGGCACAGGCGCAGAACAGGGAAAGCGCAAAAAGAAAACAGCAAAGCCTCTTTGCGCCTAAAGTTATATTTTGAAAGTGATGCATCGCGATACCTATCTAAAAATGCCGCTAAACGAACTGCTCCGTGCCTGCAAGGTCACAGGATTCCAGGGAAGCGGTCCCGGCGGACAATTCCGCAACAAGACAAATTCCGGAGTCGATCTTCGGCTGTCCGAATTCAATTTAGCAATCAAATCATGCGAAAGCCGGAGCGCAAGCGAAAACAAGGTCCATGCACTTCACCGAATGCGGCTTGCCATCGCATTAAACGTCCGCGAAGCCCCAAAGCCCCACGAAACGCTAAAATTTCCCGGAAGCCTAGGACACATCCAGCAGTCCAACGAAATGTATCCTCAATTCATCGCAGACGTTCTCGACATTGTAAATGCAAATGGAGGCGATACCCGGGAAGCGGCGCGGGCATTCGGACTTTCCCCGACTGCGCTCACCAAGATACTCCATGCGGACAAGGCCGTTCTTTCCAAGGTCCAGGAACTTCGAAAAATCGGAGGAAAGCCTTGGCTGAGAAAGTAGGAATCAGGAAAAGGTCGTTCAGAGTTTAGGGACAGGGAGTAGTCCGCGGACGTCTAAACCCTGACGCCCGCTTTCCGATCTAACCACAAAATACTAATTCCCAATCAACAGCTATTGTCCGATAAAGATAAAAAGTTTAAATTAAAAAGGAACAAAACATTTTCGGGAACATCGGATGACCATCAAGAATTTCGTACAAATTATTCTCTGTTCGCTCTTCACCTGCCTCAGTTTTTCATGGGGAAAAACCGCTGCCTGGATAACGCTCGAAGGCGACGTCGATCCGGGAATGTATGAATACACGGCTCGCGCCATCGGAGACGCTGTTCAAAAAAATTCCGACTACATCATATTCGATATCAACACATTCGGCGGAAGGCTCGATGCCGCATTCGATATTGTCGACACGATCATGGGAATCAAGAATTCAAGGACAGTCGCATTCGTTTCCAAGAAAGCAATTAGCGCAGGCGCCCTCATCGCCCTTTCAAGCAAGGAACTCTACATGCTCCCCGGAACGACCATCGGGGACTGCGCCCCAATCGTCCAGAACAGCGACGGCACACCTCAAATCGTCGGAGAAAAAATCCAGTCCCCGCTCCGGGCAAAATTCCGCAACCTCGCCCAAAAAAACGGCTACCCGGAGCTTCTCTCCATGGCGATGGTTTCCCCGGACCTTGCCGTGTACGAACTTTCGCGGAAAGATTCCACCATCGCTGTCGAAGCCTCTAAATACACCAAATGGAGCAAGCAGGACAAGGCTTTCTGGGGAACGCCAAAGGTTCTAGTCGATTCCGGAGAACTTCTGACGATGACCGACGAGGAAGCCGTCGCCCTGCAATTTTCCAAGGGAACTCCCGAAAACCGCGCCGCTTTTGAAAAATCGCTCGGCATCGAAAGCAGCCACGAAATAGAAATCACCTGGAGCGAAAGCCTCGCCCGCTTCATCGCGGGCATTTCCGGGATTCTTCTCATCCTCGGATTCGGAGCGCTCTACATTGAATTCAAGACTCCGGGCTTCGGAATCTTTGGCATCGCGGGCATCCTTCTGATAGCGACCGTTTTCCTCGGACAATACATCAACCACCTAGATAGCTACCTGCCAGTTGCCCTGCTCGTTCTCGGAGCGGGCCTATTCGCCGTAGAAATCCTGGTCATCCCGGGAACTTTTGTCTGCGGCATTCTGGGCATTCTCTGCATGGGAGCGGCCATCGTCCTGGCATTCGACTTTTCAACGCTCCCCTCGTTCATTCCGGGTGCGAATGCCGAAGGTGCGGCAACCCTCTTTCCCATCATCCTCTACGTCACAGCTTGCGCGCTTATCGCGGTGCTGTTTCCCCTCTTCGCTTCCAAATACCTGATTCCGCTGCTTCCCGAAGGCTGGACGCCGATGCTCAAGACAGACCTCGAATCCGCAAAATCCCCGACAGAAGACATCGTCGAAATCCATGTCGGGGAAAGGGGGAAAGCCGAGACACCGCTCCGCCCCGTGGGACATGCGAGATTCGGCAGCAAGTCGTTGGATGTCCAGACCAAGGGCGATATGATAAACGCAGGCGAAACCGTCTGCGTCACCGAAATCACCGATGGAAGAATCTGGGTCGAAAAATCAGAGGATTCGCCCGTAACCTAGGACTTCGCGAACCTGTTCTAGATGGGCGCGCGCCACGGGCCGCGCCTTTTCCGCGCCGGTGCGAAGAATTTCGTCAATTCTTTCCGGATGCGTCATCAAGTCGTTATACTTTTCACGCGCTTCGCCGAATGTCCGCTCCAGGACTTTCTGGAGTTCACCCTTCGCATAGCCCCAGCCCATTCCGCCGGCGCGATACGTTTCCGCCAACGCAGCCGTTTCTTCCGCAGTCGCAAAGAGCTTATAAAGTCGAAACACGTTGCATGTATCCGGATCCTTCGGCGCTTCGATCGGGAGGCTGTTCGTCACAATCTTACCGAGTTTTTTCTTGAGCGCTTTCGGTTCGAGGAAAATCTCAATCGTATTGTCGTAGGATTTGCTCATCTTGCGACCGTCCAGTCCGGGGATCACGTCCGTCGTCTCCTGGATAAAAGGTTCAGGCACCGTGAAAACGTCCCGCCCCATCTGCTTGTTGAAGCGGATAGCGATGTCACGCGCAAATTCCACATGCTGCTTCTGGTCCTTTCCGACCGGGACGACATCCGCGTTGAACATTAAAATGTCCGCATCCATCAGGCACGGGTAGCAATACAGCCCCATGTTGATGTTCGTGTCCAGATCTTCGCCCGCGGCGCGGTTTGCTTCGACTTTCGCCTTGTAAGCATGAGCCCGGTTCATGAAGCCCTTTGGCGTAAAGCAGCTGAGCGCCCAGCTAAGTTCAAAAATTTCGGGGATGTCGCTTTGGCGATAGAAAAGCCCCTTTTCCGGATCAAGCCCGCAAGCGAGCCACGTCGCCGCCACCTTTCGGATGTTCTCGCGCATCTCGTCACCGTTGTGAACGGTCGTCAGAGCGTGATAGTCCGCGATAAAGTAAATCGTCTCGTAATCCTTCGCCAGTTCAAGCGCCGGACGGATGGCCCCTAGATAGTTTCCCAAATGGGGCGTTCCTGTGGGCTTGATGCCCGTAAGAGAAATTTTTTTCATGGAAAGAAATATAGAAATTGCGCAGGCTTTGAATCCAAGAAAACGATATTCGAACGTTTCTATTATCAAAGATTGAAAATCGTAAAAATTTACAATTTTCAAGTAGATAAATTTCTCTGAAAAGCGTTGTACACAATGGACAAGGAATCCCTCTGCCATAAAAGTTCAACAAGGAGAAAACATGGATTTTGAAAACAGAGAAGAAACTTTCGATGAATACCGAGGCGCAGGCGTCTATGCCGACCTTCTTCTCGACAAGACATTCAAAAAAGCGTTCAATCCCGACACACAGAACAAAATCTGCCTGATTGCGCTTTTGAACGCCTTGTTAGAAGGCGAAATCGCCAGCCCGATTACAGACGTGCAATCACGCGACAAGGAATTCTCCGACGGTTCAAATGAAAACCGCGCCTCGATCTTTGACCTGTATTGCATCGATTCGGAAAAGCGGAGATTCATCATCGAAGTCCAAATCGCCAAGCAGGAAAATATCGTAAACCGCGCCATCTATTATGCAGCGCAAACTATCATCGCCCAGGGAAGACGCGGCAAAACATACGCATACGCTCTAGACTCCGTCTTCACAATCGTATTCATGGAATTTGAATTCTTTGAGAGTGCAAAATACATCCATCGCGCAAAACTCCGGGAAAAGGACGGGGATTGTCTCAGCGAAACGTTAAGCTTTGTTTTTGTAGAACTTCCCAAGTTCAAGAAAAAAATAGGAGAGCTGAAAACACTTCTCGACAAGGGGCTTTTCGCTCTCAAGAACATCAAAAAGCTGCGGAAAATGCCGAGTTTCTATGCGGGAACCGCTTTTGAACTATTGTTTCCCATTTCGGAATTAGCTAGATTAAGCAAAGAGGAACTGCGTATGATCAATCTGGAACAAATGCGGAAATGGGACGCCTATGCCATTCGAAAATATGCGATTGAAACAGGGCACAAGGAAGGTTTTGACGCCGGACATCGGGAAGGCGTTAAAGAAGGTATGAAAGAAGGCTTCGATTCGGGACACAGAAAAGGCATAAAAGAAGGACTCAAGAAAGGAATTCAGGAAGGTATCAAGGAAGGTATCAAGGAAGGTATCAAGGAAGGTATTCAAAAAGGTATTCAGGAAGGAATTTCTATCGGCAAAAAGGAACTGGCGAAAGGTCTTCGCGATGACGGTGTTCCCATTGAAATCATTTCAAAGCGCTGCGGTCTTTCGCCCAAAGAAATCGAAAAGCTGTAAGGACATTAATCCCCCGGCATCAAGGATGCCGGGGGAAACTTATACGAAATGCGATAAGCCAATATAACTTTTCAAAAACTACCTAACCTCTGATTTGGGTAAAGGTATTTTAAAATACCGATTAATTTTTTGTCACACCTGTCCCTTGGCAAGGACTAACTCCCTCAGCGTATTCACAACCAATTTTATATATACTTCCGGATTTTATCGTAAGAATGGATTCTGAAACAGGCATTACTTCTGTAGAAGCTTTATGTTCAATTCCATCACAGATTAAGGATATTCCATCATAAGAAATGTCAGCTCCATTAGAGCAATTATAAAAATAACTGTATGAATTCATACCTCTACAATCGTGCAAGACTTTATACGTCCCTTTATTTGAAATTTCAGATGTAATTTGTGGCCATCCATTACCATCGTTTTTATCCAAACAAAGTGTATAATCTACATCAGAATTATTCGACGAAGATGATAAATTTTCACTAGAGCTTGAAGATCCTCCGACAACAAGTACCGTATTTTCGCAGAGCGTTGCAGAATTATAATTCCAGACATTTCCCTTATACGTATGCGTTCCTGATTCTGATTCTGAAATAGTAGCGGAACAAATATTTTGACTGCAAGAAAGATTACCCGATTTAGCCCAGCCCTCGGTGTACCAATTCCCCCCCCCGAAACTAGAATTATTTCCATCATAAATCCACTTCAAAGTAAACGATTCTCCAACCTTAACCGAACTAACCTCTTCGCCAGCAGAATTTCTAACCTCGCAAGTCATCGTCTCATTTTTAAAAGTCACTTCTTTTGAACATTGTTGAACTCCATTATAATACATGATCAATGTAAATGTACCAGCCTCCGATTGAGTAAACGAATTTTCACGGCATTGTCCACCAGATTCACATTTAATTGTCATTGAAGCATCTCCTCCTGTGACCATAAACTCAGTATATGAAGTGAGTTCCGAAAAGGTAGGAATAAATGTATAAGAAGTCCCGACATAATAAGAAGAAACAGAATTCCAATTGTACTTCAAATCACAGCTAGTAACTACAAAACCTTCCCCGCTCGAACTGCTCTCCCCCACCGCAGCCGAACTGCTGCTCGATTCCGCTTCGCTGGAAGACGAACTTTTCGCCGCGACAATTTTAAATTCCGAAGAACATCCGTCAAACGGATAGTCCGCATTTGCCGGTTCTACGCGATACCGATACGTCCCGACATCCCACGGACTTTCCATATTTTCGCTGAACGATAAAGCAAAATTTTTGAAACCAGTTTTTGAAATTTTCCCGTTATCTGTCGTAATTTTCCACGCACAACCGCCTTCCGGGCATCCGGTAAAATTCCCCGAAAATTTCGGCAAACCTTTTCCCTGCTCCACGGTGGAATTTCCGTCTATTTTACATTCTGCCGTAATCTTCCCGATTACCGAAGGATCGACCGAACATTCCTTTTCCGCAGTTGCGTTTCCGTTCCCGGTTAGCGAAAGCTTGAATGAGTAAGATTTTCCCTGGTCCTCTTTATACGGATTTCGGTCGTCCGCAAAAGCCAGCTTTGCCGTCGTTCCGTCAAACAGGCACTTGGAATCCGAAGCATTGCAAGCGAAGCTTTCGGACTTTGCATCGCTATCGACAGTCCGCATCACCGTAAAGGACTGGATCCTATCCGGATTGGAAACATCCGCTTCGATATTCCACTGGCTGCCGCCCGCGTATTTGGCGCGGCAACCGCTGAGCGAAACCGCATTCGCACAGTTCGACAAGACCGACTTGACCCGAACCGTAGAACCGTTGTTCCTAAAGCATATTCCGGAAACCTTCTCCGGGTCAAAGCCGTCCGCAGTCGCCGTCATCGCATCCACCACATCAAAATAGGATGGTTCAAAACTGGAAATTTTCACCGCATCGCTTTCAAGCTCACGATCATTGTCCTTACTCAACAGGAAAACTTCCAAATCGGGATATTCTCCGGTTCCGCTTACGGTTTCCAATTCCACAACCAGCTTAGCGGCGCGCAAGTTCACCGGGGCATCAAACATTTCGCACATCTCTTTCGACGGATAGTCTTTGGCCACACCGATTAAGACCTTGTGTTCCGAACATTCCGTAAATTCGCCAGTCCAGAACTTTCCGCAATGGGCGCGTTCGTTTTCGCCCGGAATCCAGGCGTTCTGTTCATCATCTGCCATCGAGCAGTTCAGCGAAGCGTAGGCGGTTTTCACATCTTCACCGTTTTCAGTGAAGCCGTGCGTTCCGGCATCATTCTTATCAAAATTATATCCACTTGCCGGACATTCCTTTTTCTCCCCATTTGCCAATCCGCCGCACGCATCCGTTCCGTTTTTATACCAATACGATTCCGTGCAGCTCTTCGAATTGAACCACGCCGAATGCCCGAGCCACGGCTTCACATCCTTTCCCGTCGGAACAATTCCGTTTTCCGCCACCGCGCGGAACGAGCACTTGACCGTCGGATAGGTATCGTGGCATTCCGAACCGTAATCTTCGCTCTTCCAGCCGATTCCGTAAATCTTGAAATTCGCATCGGCAATTCCGAAGCCGACATATTCATAGGAGCGGTTCAAATATTTCGCATAGTCCGCCTCGTTCAAGCTGAACTGGCACGAATACGCTTTTGGAGAACCGTAATAGTTGTCCTTGGACGCTTCGACGACCAGCACATCGCCGCCCGCATCGCTTGACTTGAGCGTCGCCGCCACCATCACCATCGCGTTTGCGGAAACAGATGCGCTCGAACCGTTGTCCGTTAAAACGCTCGACTTGCAATTTTTTCCGTTTTCATTGCAAAGCTGGACTTCCAGATTTCCCGAAGCGTTCGCATACACGTTCAGCATCAGGTATTCCGAAGCGTTTCCGTTTGCACGCAAGATCAGCCCGGAATTTCGGATGTTCGCCCCGGAAGCGTCTTTGCTCGACGTCGCCTTTGGAACCTGCAAAAGCGCTTTCATCGTCCCGTAAAGCCCCGCGCTAACCGTGCTCATCACCTTGACGGCGGACTGTTCGACATCGCTTCTTTTCGACGAACGCTCCACCGAAACGCTTCCGTTTTCATACCGGATATTTCCCAGCGCGCCGGAGACCAGGTTCCACTTCGCCTTGGTGTAGGTCGAACCGTTTGAAACGCCCGCGCAAACGCCGTCGTCACCGCTCTGGCAGTTGTCGATGCAGTATTCCTTTTCGTCAAAGCTTCCGTCGCAAATTACCTGCGAGCGGTTGAACTCGTCAAAGAAACAATGCCTATCCGCTTCGCCGAAATGCGCAATCAGCGAATATTCCGCAGAACCCTGGATTGTAAATGCCGGATATTCCGTATTCGCGAGCACATCGGAACCGGACGGGCAATTTCCCGCAGAATTTTCGCACTTCCAGTAATTGAAATTCTTATGGTCGTTCGAACCCGTGTCAAGCTTGAGCGTCACCTGGTCGCCTTGGAAAACTTCTATCTCGCAACGCTTGTTTTCGTCGGCATTCGAACTGTAATCGCAGGGTTCGGTAACCGTTCCCGTAGAGCGTACAATGAGGACATCGATTTTGGGATGGTTTCCCTCGCCGACATCGCCCGTAAAGCCCACAATCATCTTCTGCTTTTTCGCAAAGACGCTTGCGCGGAGAGAAACGGTCGTATTTGCCGCCTGGGAAGAAAGGTCGAACGATTCCGGGGGAATGATCGCGACGCAGCCCGACTTCATCGCGCCGGATTCGACCAGTTTTCCCTCGCCTGTTCCACCAGCGACGCAGTTCCATTCCTCGTTCTTCTGGACCGTCGCACAAGCGATTCCCGAAGCGATTGTCACCCATTCCGAGGATTCGCAGTCTCCCTTGGGCCAGTCGTTTTTCGAATCGGGACAGATGCCCGGATGCTCGTCGCAGTATTTTTTTAAATCATCCTCATGAATTTCTTCGCGCTTCACCCGGACATTGCTCGAAATATGCACGTCGGAGAGCCACGGCGAACCGAGCCGATAGCCATTGCCTTCCTTCAGCTGCACCGAAAATGTTCCACTCGTCGCACCGGTCGTCGTAATGGTGTATAACGGAATCGCCGTCCCACTGGTTCCGCTTACCTTGATTTTGCAGACATTATCGTTACACGAAACCCCTGGAGCCGATTCCAATACCCAACCATCGGGTTTGCTGCTCTTGGAAAATTCGACCGTAATTTCTTCGCTCGCATCGACAATCAACTTAATTTGTGCGGAACCCGTCGCATTGATACCCTGGGATTCCTTTTCGAAATAGACCGCGGGAACTTCGGTTTCTTCCGAGCCGATGACGACCCAGAACGGAACATTTTCGCCGTAGCCCGAAGCGCTCGTTTTGCATTCATAGACGCCTTTCTGCAAGGCTGTCCCGCTGTAAAGCGAACCATTTACGCTCAAAGACGCCTCGGAGCTTGCGCACGAATTCACGCTCACGTTTTCCTTCTTAAGCTTTGATCCGTTCAAAGCGAGTACATTGTAATAGTCCCGAAGCGAGCCTTTGGGATTCGCAGGCAAATAAATAATCCGCGGAAGGACGATATAGGCGCTGTCAATCTTACGCTCGTCCGCATTTTCGGGGGCGGCTTCCCGGCTTTCGTACTGCGATTCGAGCGAAACGCCGAGCTGAGGCGCCATCGAAATATAATGCGGATCAAGTCCTCCATAATTGATGCTTCCCGAAGAACCGCCTGTGCTACTGCCGCCGGAACCTCCGCAAGGCGAACCGTCGTTGTTGCAGACAACGCCGTTTTCCGCAAGATCTTCAAGCAGGGATTTATTGTATTCAATCTCCTTTATCGTCATGTCTCTCACTTTTGAACACGAACTTGCTGCCGCATAAACAGTTCCACTTAGCTTTGAATTATTGAATAAAATTTGTCCAACATCTTTTTCTGTATAAATGAAATAATTAAAGGGGCCAGATCCTTGTGGCTGAAGAGATGCGTTCGGCCCCCCTTCCTTTAAATACAACAGAACATACGAATCAGAAGTCGTCGGCGGTAAATTCTGTTGCCCAATTTCATTCGTCACGATAATGATAAATTTTCCCTTTAACGCCTCTGAAGGATTTTGAAGTTGTTCGGAGCGCACTTTAACCACCAAATAACCATTGTACAGATTCTCTTCCGCTCTTTTCTTATCGGAATCCTTCGTAATTTCATCATAGCAGGCATTCAAGTTTTTACTCAAATCATTACTCCACTGCGTGATATTTTTTGCGCAATCCTTATCGGCATAATTTTCAAACTTGGAATAAGCCGTAACGAGCATATCCTCGACTTTATAGTTAGAGCCATCACACCCAGCTTCCTTTTTCCAAATCGCATCACAATCGGTTTTGACCTGTTCCGCACATTCAAAAGGTACTTGAGATGGCAGGTTGCGACTTACCGTTCCATTGGATTTGAACCAAGGATTTATCCCACAAACAGGACGATGAGCATCTATACTCGTAGCCCCATTGGAATAATTTCCTTGCTTTTTGCAATAAGGAGAACCCGTCGGATATTGGGTGGCACCGTTTCGATAATAATGATATTCATTCCAGATACTCCATAAATCATAAAACAGGAGTCCTCCGACATAGTAAGCCGCTAAATTCCTCCCCCAATAAGTATTATTATATTCCTTAAATTCAACATCTTGAACGCCATTTTCTACATCATACAGATAATACATGTTATCTTTTTTATCTCTTTCTGGATACGGCGAATATTCCCAACCTTCCCAAAGATCCCACTGATCACATTCCGTTGTCTGGCTCCATTCTACACACCTTGCCCCCCAACCCCAACCTTGCCACTTTGTACATTGAGGCCAACCACTCTTTGGCTGCGTACACATTCTCGATGCGTTTTTCGTTTCAGAAGATGTTTTCTGATTTCGATGGCTATCGTAATTACTCCAATCGTAAGCTGTCTTGATATATACTTGAGAAGCGGATTTTCCGCCTAATAGAATTTTATTATAAGAATCATAATTATCATAATTCCAACCGCTAAACCACAAATTCAAATTTCCAGGCATCCATACATTTCCATCTACTGTAAAATCCGCATTTGTTCCTTTGGAATCAACCTGTCCATTTTCCGCAACACATAAGTTTTTCCCAATTTTAACCCAATAACTACCTCCGCCCTGGTTCGTTGCCATTTTTCCATTTAAAGTCACACTTCCTTGGATGTTGATAGGTCCTGTTGCGCCTTGCTCAATATTGCCATCAAAATATGCATTTCCAGTTAAATTCATTCTTGAATTTACGGAATTCCCCCCCACAAACAAATCGCCAGCACTAAGCCCTTCATTACCTATTTCAAGCTTCCCTCCTACGCACGCCAGTTTCCCTACATTTACACCACTACCGCTTAACGTTGCATTTCCCGTCACGACAAAATTTTTTGTTACAGTATTCGGGTTTCCGCTCCAATCGCCATTAATTAACATTGACGACGGATTCATATCCCCATGGTTATGAGTACTTCCCCCAAAATATGCATAGTCGAAATCCACCTTCGACGCCTTCTTTTCCGCCGGCACCCTCACCTGGTATAGCCCATCCACATTCAAGATGGCGACTTCACTGTGGGAGGCTGCGCCATTCCGGGATTCCCCTTTCGACAGGATCTTGAATCGATATGTTGAATTTTCGGTATTCACGCCGGTAAGCCAGACGCTATAGCTCTGCCCTTCGCGCTGTAGCGAACGCAGTTGGCGGTCCATCCGCACGGGCTTCTTGCCTCCGTCAAGATATTGCTTGATCAGCGCCCCGGCATCGTTTGCATGCCATGCAATCCAGGCCCGCGCATTTTCGATTCCCGCAAGCGAACTCTGGTACGCCTCGCGTTCGAGCATCCGAGAACTCGAAGCCCTGCCCTGGGAAGTGATCCACTTATATGTCGCCGTCGCAGCGATCGTCGCCACCAGCATAAAGAGCATCACGACTATCAGGGAGACGCCGGACTTGGTATTTCTATTTTTGAAATTCACATTCATAAACACCTCCGTCAATCCGTCGGACCGTTGCCAGGTGTAGGCACGACCAACAGGGCGTTTCCGGTTTCACCTCTCTGCTTCAAAACGAGATCTAGCTGAAAGGCCTTGACCTTTTGCTTGAGAGGCTTCTTATTCGCATCATTCCAATCCCAATTGTCAAACGTATAATTTGCACTTGCGATTCTTTTCACCTTCAGATTTTCAATCGTGAGCGTCCCTTCAGAAGCAAGAGGCGAATAACAGACAAACGTAAATGCGAGGCAGACATTTTCCACGGGCTCGGACACGGTAAAGCGCATCGCATGCTTTCCGTCCACTTCCGTTGCGAGAGGCGGATAAAAGAGAAAATCCTGTATCAAAGCGACTCCGTTCTTTCTCGGAATGTTTCCGTCCGACGCATTTCGAAATCCAACCGAAAAATGATCCTTTCCCGGCACAAACATTAAACTCTTGTCGTCCGTACTCGTCGGAGCTGGAACGGTAAAGGAAATTTCATACTCTTCATGCGGATTGAATCGAAAGAACTCTTTCCCGTACGTTTCGCAGTTGCTTCGCCACGGTTCGCTCGCCAGGGCCGAGCTTTCATTTTTAATGGCAAACACCTGATTTGCCTGCACATTCGACTTGGCATTTCCGGTTGCCGGGTCATAGTTGGATGTAAAGCCCGAAATGAGCTGCTTAGAGCCTCCCTCGTTTTGAAAGCCTTCGCCGTTTTCAATTTTCTGGATCTGGTTAAAACCCGAAGACTCGCCGTTTCTCGGAATCAGGCGAAAATCGTTACCGTTATTTTCCGGAAAAATCTGTTCATCGTTTTCTAGATTTTCGACAGAAGGCTTCGCCGGTCGCACACGAAAAGTCTCCACTGCAGTCTGGGCCATTTCCACCGCTTCCGGCGAGCTTCCCACATCCGCACACGGATCGTCGTCCGCAAGCGAAAAACCGGATTTTTTGGAGAGCAGCCTACAGGAACGCTTCAGCTTTTCTCCATCGACAAACCAGCTGATTTCCTCGACCGCTTCGTAATGGCCGTCCGCGTCATAGCGAATCCGACGCAACGCCAAACTGTCAAAACCGTTTTTTTGTCCGACAAAAAATGACGAAGAGTCCCGGTTGTCCGGATCCATATAGACAAGGACGTTTACATCGCTGAACTTGTCGCCGTAAGATTCGCCTCCGTCAGCGTTTCCCGCCTCCTTGGAACTTTTCGCGCCCATCTGGGAGACATCGTCCTTAAATAGAGCGGCTACATTTTCCGCTTCTTCCGTCGCCTTCAACATATTTTGCGTACGCACGCGGAAACGGGTACTATTCGAAAAAGCCTCGCCCGCGACCAGCACGACAATTCCGATCATCGCCATATAGACGACCAGTTCCATCAAGGTAAAGCCGCTCTTCTTCATCGGATGATCCTCGAAATGCTGATGGATTGCGTTGAACTTTTGAACGGCCATGAGACCGTCACATCGATGCGCTTGGCAAAGACATGCGAAACCTTATCGTATTCCGAAGAATCCGATGCGGTAAAAACTGAATCATGCGAAACGACAACCATCGCGGAATAGTTCACGGTCATATCGTGTTCGACAATTCCAGGCTGCCCCTTCCATGTCCGGGAAATATCGTCGAACCGAACAGTGTCCGACTTTAGCGAAGCAAGCCCCGTCCGGCTGAGCGAGTCAATGACTTCCTGCGCCACCTCGACCGCACCGTCGCGTCCACGGATTCGAAGAAGCGTTTCGCGATTTCCCGACTGCAGGTTATTCACGGCAACATACAGAAATCCGAGCACAGCGATAGCAACCAACACCTCCATGATGCCGAAACCGTCTTTTTTTGCTAAAAGTTTGGACCACTCCATGCAAACCTCACAGATCTTCCCACGAAGAACCATTCCCTTTCTTCGGAGCGATTGAGTTTTTCCCCTTGGACTTGACCGCCGCCCCAAAAAGCTCGTCGTTTCCGTATTTCGCAATAAAGTATCCTTGGTAGGGAGCCGCCGAAAGTCCGTATTTCGGAGTAAATTCCGCACCGGAAGAAAACCAGTTTACGCCTTCAAATTCGCTGATCGTTGCATCGACAAGCGAAACCCGCAAAACCAGTTCCATGCTGTCAAGCACCGCCGCGTTTTCCGTGTCGGAACATTTCGAGCGATACGTGACAAGTTTTTTATCCGACTTGCCTTTGACGCAAAGCGTATCGTTTAATTGGCGGGCCCTGTTCGCCGTAGCTTCAAGATAGGCAGCCATGTTATAAGCAGCGTCTTTTGTGCGACTGTTCGCAATCGCACCGGACATTCCGCCATAGCCGACCGCCGACAAAATACCGATTACCGCGACGACCGTCAGGACCTCGACCAGCGTAAAACCGCATCTTGAGCAAGCATAGTTCTTCACATCGATAAATCTATACTATTTATCGTTTTTGCGTAAACAAAAGAATACAAAAGAGGGGGAAAACGTCCCAAGTCCGTTAGGCGGTTAAAGAATTGCGCAATTTTTCCACTTCTTCGGCAAATTTCGGATTCTGACGCATCTCGCGTTCCACCGACTTGATGTTCGCAATCACCGTGGAATAGTCTCTGCCAAAATGGAATCCGATGTTCGATAGCGATTCTTTCGTCAGTTCCCGACAAAAGTACATCGCGATTTTTCGCGGAAGGGAAATGGACTTGACCCGGGAATTCGCCCGAAGCGATTCCACCGAGGTGTTGTAGGCGAACGCCACGGACTCCTTGATGGCAGCAATCGTCAAAACGGAACGATCGGACTTTTCGCTAGAAGATGCCGTTTGGCAGGGTTCGCAAAGCTCCCGGAACGCTTCGAAAGTTAAATTCACCCCGAGCAGGTCGCGGTAGGCGAAAAGCTTCGTGACAACGCCCTCGATTTCACGGACGTTTCCCTGTTCGTGCGCGACAATCCAGTTGAAAATTTTTTCGCGCTCTTCGGCGGAAATCTGGAGTTTTTCAGTTTTTTTCCGCAAGATGTCCATTTTCGTCAAGCAATCAGGATCATTTACCGCAACGCTGTTGCTGTCAAAGCGCAAAAACCCTTCATAGAGGCCCGGAATTTCGGAAGGTCGCCTATCGGCGCAGAAAACGGTCGGCTTTTTCGCTACTAAACGCTTTTGGAGCACGTCGAACAAGGCCTTTTCTGTTGCCCCGCGACCCTTTCCGGCGAGAACCTGGATATCATCGACAAGAAGCAGTTCGGGATCTTCGTATGTATGCCGCAATTTTGCCTGGGCTTCCGACCTTCCCTCGCGGGAAGCCGCCGTCTGCGTCTGCATAAAGTCTTTGAGAAAACGCTCCGCGGTCCGAAGCACGACCCTCGAAGCGGTGTGGTAAGTCACCGCATAGCGCCCTATCGACTGCAAAAGATGCGTTTTCCCGACACCGGGACCTCCGAACAGAAAAAGGGGATTCATCGAATATTCGCCCGATTTTTCGGCAATGGAGCGGCAGATGGCAAGAGCCATCCGATTGGAATCGCCTTCTACAAAGGTTTCGAATGAATATGTCGGATAAAGGGAAGCGAGCGTTTCCGCATTTTCCGCATGCCGGATTCTTTCCGCACGGCTGACCCGTGGCTTCCCTGCCTGGGGATATTCCGAAACAAGCGCATCCGACGGAATGATGGGGATAAGCGAAGCCTTGCTCTTCGAAGAAACATCGATTTTAAAAGTCGAGACATCGGGCAAGACATCCTGGAGCGCGGACAGAAGGGGTTTCCGAAAGCGACTTATCCAAGCGGGAATCAACTCGTTTTTTGCGATAAGCCTTGCACAGCCGTTTTCCACTCCGGAAAACTCCAGGTTCCCGTCAAAATACATATCGACAGCATTCGCCGGAACATCGTCACGATTCCGTAAGCTTTCAAGGACGGAATTCCACACATCCGAAGAAGTGTTCGACAATCGAATAACATTATCATCTATCCACATTTTCGATCAAGGCCACGATAAAGGTTTCACATACCCGTTGCGGTAAATGCGAATTTAACAAAAAATGGAAAGAAGAACGTATTTTTTTTATTTTTCCAAAAAACGGCGAAATTCTGCAAATTTCGAAGGGTGAAAATTCAAGGCGAAATATCATCGTTTAAATACGCAGCACTCCCCTTAAATACCCACATTTAAACTCACAATTTATCCACAGATATTTTCGAAAGAACCCCTTGCCAAAAACTTTTGCTCAATGCGGTCATTTTGATCGGACTTTTTCCAGAAACTTTTCATAGACAAGCGGAGCCAGCTCCGTTTTCGGATTAATGGGCTTATCCTTTGAAAGCGCCCCGACATCGATCGGTTCCAAGACCGCAGAGCGCACGACAACCCGATCCGAATTTTTCCTGGATTCCCAGGTTTCGCGAGAACCCTGGACATAGACGGGCAAGATTATCGCGTTCAGATCTACCGCCAGCCGAAAGGCTCCGCTCTTGAAAGCCCCGACCGAACCGTCCTTGCTGCGCGTCCCCTCCGGAAAGATAAAGACATGGGCAATCTCGTTTGAAGATTCCAGACGGTTCTTAATTTCGACACCGGCCCGAGAATTCTTGCGATCGACAAAAATGCAGTGGATCTCCTTCATCCAAAAATTGAGGAACGGAATGTAGGTCAGCTCTTTCTTGGCAAAGAACCCGATGGAACGTCCAAGAGTGATAAAGACGATAGGAATATCGAAATAGGACTGGTGATTGCCCACGACGATGACCGGACGGTTCCAATCGACACGGGAAAGCGCCGATTGGTTTTCAATATCGATCTGGACGCGAAGAGCCTTGAAGCAGAACCGGGAAAATTTCTGGATGCGACGTTCGATCCACGCCGAAAGGGACTTGCGGCAAAAAGCGCTCCGAAAGAGAAACGGAGGCACGGCAAACATCATATACCCTAAAATCAAGACGACAGCACGGATGCGAAAGAAGAATAGCGGCATTGGGGATTTCTCCGGGATCGGTCGATTCAGATAGCTCAAAAACCTAGACGGTTTGAATTCGGAAAGACGCCCTTTCCAAAACCGTCGCTTACAATATAATAAAATGAGAACGGCTTCCGCCCGCGTCACACCGACATAGAAGAGTCTCTTCTCCTCGTCTAGCTGGGCTTTCCGTTCACGCCGCGTTCCGCCAGACTCTCCCGGAGTAAGATTTTCCGCAAGCCCCGCGTAGAAGACAACCGTGTATTGCAAGCCTTTTGAACCATGCACAGTCTCCACGTGAACGCCCGAAATTTCCGGTGTCTCTGCATCGCCGTCGCGATGGACAGGAATCCGAAAGCTCCCCAGCGCCTCTTCGTAATAGAGCCTTTGCCGGTTGTAGCGAACCAGGATTGCGAAATTCCTGAATTCCAGGTCATACGCCAGGCGAAGTTCCTTGATTTTCGAAACTATCCGGAACATTTCCGTTTGCGGATCCCCGCTTACCCAAAGTTCCGGGTCTCGATTTTCGAGAAAAAGAGGATGCCGGCTACTGTTTCCCGCCCGGAGCGTCTTTCCTAGCAAAAGAGGCTTGTCCTGGAAAATGTTGTTTGCGAGATACAGCACCCTCGGAACGGAACGGTAATTCCATTCGAGCCGAAGAAGCGTCGCCGTTGGAAAATCCTTGCAAAAGCGAAAAATGTTTCCGATATCCGCCCCGCGAAAGCCGTAAATCGCCTGGTCATCGTCCCCGACAGCAAACAGGCTTCGGTTCTCGCCGAGAATCGCCCGAACGAGTAGGTATTGCGAAGGATTGATGTCCTGGTATTCATCCACCAGGATTTCCCGAAAACGGTTTCTCACCGCAGTCTGCACGGTCTGATTCCTTTCAATCAGCCCGGTCGCCAGGTAGATGAGATCTTCGAAAACGATTTTTCCCGTTTTCAGAACATCCTTTCGGATGGGTTCCAGTTTTAGACTTAATTTATGCGAAATTCCTGGATTAAAAAGTTCATCCCTCGATATGGCATCGGGCCGCAGCCGGCAATCGACCAGCGCACAGGCAAATCGTTCCGACTCTCCTTCTCCGGGTTTCGGAGCCTTTTCAAAACCGGCAAGTTCCCAGCCGAACTTTTCCCCGAAACTTTCCCGTAAAATCGAAAAGGCGAGCGAGTGGAAGGTGCTCAGGCGAATTTTCGCATCGGGAAAAAGTTTCTGGACGCGCTCCCGCATTTCCTGCGCAGCCTTGGCGGTAAAAGTCAAGGCGAGGATCGATTCCGGGCAGACGCCTTGCAGAACGCGCCACTGGATGCGACGAGTCAGGACAGAAGTCTTTCCCGAACCCGCAGCCGCAAGAATCAGCAGAGGACCGTTTTTCCCGTGATCGAAGAGAACCGCGGATTTCTGGTCGCTGTTTAATCCGCGGAGAATTTCCGTTTCCATTTCGTTTTTTTCTTTCATCAAAACGTCCTTTTCGGATTTTGAAAAGTTTTCAATTCCAAAGACGCTTCCCGGAGGAAAAAAGAGAAAACCTGAACTTTTTCTACTCAGTTTTTGTGGTTAGAGCCGAGAGAACCAGGGATTCGAACGAAACATGAAACACAGTAAGAAAAAACAGCCAGAACCCTAGCCACTACGCTTCTTTTCCGTCAAGAAAAATACGGCTCCGACGAGACTTACCAAAAGACTCACCAGATAGGCCAGAAGCTGCACCATTACGGAAGCAAGTCCCGAAACGCCGATACGTTCAAACAGGGACTGCGCCAAAAGTTCCCGCGGACCAAACCCTCCGATAGAAATCGGAAGCGCACTTACCACGGCGACCATCGGAATGAAGAAAAAATACCATGAAACGTCAATGTCAAGCCCTATCGCAAGCCCGCAAAAATAATGTACGATTACGCGCAAGCCCTGCGTCACCGCCGACAGGACCGTGATATTCAGCCAAAGCTTCGGATTCCGGTAATTCTGGAATCTCTGTTGAAAATGCAATACGCGGACCTGTGCGGAAACCGGCAACAGTCTTCCCGTAAACCAGGCAAAAATCCGTCCAAGCCTTTTGCTGAAAAGTCCGGCAAGGAGGGCGCAAAACCCAAGGAACACCCAAAACGAAGGCAAGAGAAAAAGCCGCTCCGCCGGGTCGTAAACAAAAAACAGGAGACCGACAAGAAGCGCAAGCACATTCAGGAAAAACAATCCGAAGAGTCTATCGAAAAAAGTCGCCGTCAATCCGCCACCGACGGTCTTCTGGTCGCCCTGCATCCGAACGTCATAGACTTTCTTCACGTCACCGCCGACATTTCCCGGCATGAAATTATTGAAAAAAAGCCCGACAAAATAAAGCTTCACCAAGTGTACGTAGCCCATCCGGACATCTTGCCTGTCAAGCAGGAGCTTCCACTGTAAACAGCCGGTAAAATTCGAAAGAAGGAGACAGAAAAGCGCAAAAAAAAGCGGTGGTATCGAGCGAGCCGAAAAAAGCTCACAGATATCTCCGGTATCCCAGCCTGGCGCGCCGACAATCTTCCGATAGACAAGGTAGCACGGAACAAGCGTTACGCAAAGCTTGGCGCAAAATACAAGGAAAGACTTCAAACCCGATTTCATTTTCCGGGTTTCTTCGCCAAGACTCCGATGGAGAGCTGCGTGTAGCGAGAAACGGGAATGCGGTCAAACGCATCCAAGGCGGCATCCTTCACTTTCTGGTAAACGGTTCCCTCTAGCGGGTACTTGGGGAGTTCGACATGCGCCTTGAAGCAGAACTCGCGAAGCATCCGGTAGAAGAGGTTCGGACGCATCCAATCGCCATATTCGTATTCGATTTCAAAACCCGCCGACTTCAAGAGGTTTCGCAGTTCGCCGATCGTGAACTGCGTTTCCCAGCCGGCAAACCATTTTCCCATTGCGATGAGGATATGCTTGATGATTGTATAGGGATGTACGGTCTGCGGTACATCGCACAGGATATGCCCACCCGGTTTCACAATTCGAAAATTTTCCGCTACCAGCGGAGCGGGATTTCTAAAATGCTCGGCAAGCCCCTGGTGAAAGACCAGGTCGAAAGTTCCGCTCGGAAAAGGAGCCTTGAAGGCATCGCCCCGGATACAGTGCAGGTTTTCTTCCAAATTTTCCCGGATGCGGAGCATTTCCACCGTTTTCAGGCTTTCCGCAGAGAAGTCGAGAACATAGACGTCCGCGCCATGCCTTGCGAGATCGGCACTGTCCCGGCCCGAACCCGGTCCCACTTCCAGGATTTTCATTCCTCTTACATTCGGAAAATGCCTGTAGATGGTCTTGAGAATCGTCGGGGAAGCCGGATAGACCTTGGAAAGGTCCTTCTTGCGGGCCCAAAAACGATCCCATACAGATTGATCTGGTTCTCTGATTGGCATAGTAAAAATATAGGTTAAAAAAGATGACTCCGAAAAGCAAAGGCGTCTTTCACCAAAACCTTTCCCCAATAGTCATCTTTTAAAGACGCAAACAACAAAAAAGTCGTACATTTAAGACGATTTTACAAAAAAGAAGTTGTCGGTTCAATTTTCAAGCATTCTTTTTTGTCCAAAAAACCAAAATTTTACATCAATTTTAAAATTTTACAGTTTTGGCACGCCCTTTGCTCTAAAAAAAGCGATATTATAGGAAAAAGGATTGTAAATGCATATCGATTCGACTGACGTAACGCTCAAACGCTATTTGGATGACATCCGCAAGACGGCTCCGCTTACCCGAGAAGAAGAGCAGATCCTGTTCCAGAAAGCCAAGGAAGGAGACAAGATTGCCCGGCAAAAACTGATTTCCGCCAATATGCGTTTCGTGTTGAAAGTCGCCATCCAGTATCGGGGTTGCCCGATTCCCCTGCCGGATCTCGTAAGCGAAGGCGCCATGGGACTGGTCCGCGCCATCGAAAGCTTTGAACATACGCGCGGTCTCAAGTTTATCAGCTACGGCGTATGGTGGATTAAAGCGTATATCACCCGGGCGATTAACGAACAGGGAAACCTGATCCGCCTGCCGGCAAACCAGCATCTCCGCGTCCGCAAGGCTCTGCACGAGCAGTCCCGCGGCAAGGAAATCAGCGAAGACATCCGCGAACTGATTCAAATCGGCCAGCGCGGCGTTTCGTTCGACAGTCCGCTCAAGGCGGACTCCAAGGCGACATACGCCGAAGTCCTCGCCGATGGCAGCGCAATCAATCCGGAATCCGACTCCGAAATCCAGAGCGTGGAAAATCTCTCTAAGGAACTGATGGAGCAGCTCCCGGAACGCGAAGCAAAAGTTATCGAAGGGATTTTCGGCATCAACCTGGAAGCTCCGCAGACGCTTCGCGAAGTCGGCGAATCAATGAACATTTCCCACGAGCGCGTCCGCCAGTTGCGCGACCAGGCACTTCGCCGAATCCGCAAGTACAACAGCCGCGAATTCCTGCAGGAAAAAAAGGACGCCTTCCTCGCGGCCATTAACAAGTAAACGCTTCGATATTTTTATTTCAAAAGGAAAAGTCCCGAAAGCGTTCGGGACTTTTTGAACGAAAATTTCGATGCGCTTTCTTTAACCTAACTCCGCAACCGCTTCGATTTCGACCAGAGCCCCCTTGGGAAGCGCCGAAATTTCAACGCAGCTCCGAGCCGGTTTCCCGATAAAATGCCTTTCGTAAACGGCGTTGAACGTTCCAAAATCCGAAAGATGGCGCAAAAAACACGTCGTCTTTACGACCTTTGAAATTCCAGAACCCGAAGCGACAAGGACCGCCTCGATATTCTTGCACACCTGTTCCACCTGGGCTTCAATGGAAGCTCCGGCAAGCATCCCCGTTTCGGGAACAATCGGGATCTGCCCGGAGAGATAGACCAACCCGCCAGACACCACCGCCTGGGAATACGGTCCGATTGCAGCCGGAGCATCTTGCGTGTAAATCTTTTTCATCGGGAAGACCTTCGTCCTGAAGACTTACGCACCGAGTTTTGCCCGGATCCAGTTGTTCGCATTTGCAATCGCCGACGAAATTTTTTCCGGTTCGCGAGTGCCGGCCTGTGCGCGGTCCGGACGCCCGCCACCCTTGCCATTGCAAGCCTTTGCCAAATCGCGGACCATATCGCCGGCCTTGATACCTTTCGCCTGGACATTCTTTCCGACCATGACGGCAATGCTTCCGTTAGCGCTTCCCTTGTTCGCAATCACGGCAACGGATTCGGTATCGAGCTTGTTCTGGACGCCGTCGAGCAAGTTCTTGAAGCGGTCGTCGGGCGTGGACATTTCACGGACATAGAGATTTACGCCCATTACGTTGACAGCGCCTTGCAAAAGTTCTCCCGCGGCAAGCGTCGCGAGTTCGAGCTGCACGGACTGGAGGCTCTTTTCTAGGTTCTGCGTCTTGGCAAAAGCCTGCTGGATCCTATCGAGGACATCGGCATCCTTGCAACGGAGCTGTTCGCGGAGAGCAGTCAGGATTTGCGTTCCGGCACGGAGGAGAGCGAGCGCGCCACGGCCAGTCACCGCTTCGATACGACGCACGCCAGAAGAAACGCTCGATTCGGAAATGATTTTCACCATGCCGATGTTTCCCGTGTTCTGCACATGCAGACCGCCGCAAAGTTCCCTGGAAAATTCCTCGCCGGGGTTTCCCATCTTGACCACGCGAACCTTGTCGCCATACTTTTCGCCGAAAAGCGCCATCGCTCCGCTGGATTTCGCTTCATCGACATCCATCACGTCCGTAACGACCGGCAGGCATTCCATTACCTTGGCGTTCACCGTGTCTTCGACCTGCTGGATTTCTTCAGACGTCATTGCGTTAAAATGGCTAAAGTCAAAGCGCAACAGCTCGTTCGAAACGTAACTTCCCTGCTGCTGCACATGGCTACCGAGAACCTGCCGAAGAGCGGCCTGGATCAAATGCGTCGCGGAATGGTTCTTGCGGATGTCGGAGCGGCGGACGTCATCGACAGTCGCCAGGAATTCCGAAGCCATCGTTTCCCTGTTTGCTTCGCCCTTTGTCACCTTGCCGCGGTGCACCGTCGTATCGTTTACGCGGACCGTGTCAAAAATCGAAATTTCAAGATTTTTAGAAACGAGAGTTCCCTTGTCGCCGATCTGTCCGCCCATTTCCGCATAGAACGGCGTCGTATCGAGCACAATCGAGAGAACGCCTTTATCTTCCCGGTAGCGCAGGATCTTTACCGTTGCGGAACTCGTCTCGTAACCGGCAAATTTTGTCGAACCGACAGCGTATTCCGTCCAGCCTTCGGAGCCCATCGTGTTGATGCTCTGCTTCATGTTCGCACGGGCGCGGGCCTTCTGCTCTTCCATGCATTTTTCATAGCCCTCTTCATCGATGGAAAGGCCTTTTTCCTCGGCGAGAATCCCCGTAAGGTCGGGCGGAAATCCATACGTATCATAAAGCAGGAAAACCTTATCTCCCGGGATTCTATCGCCTGCCTTGAGATCTGCAGAAATCGAGGCAAAGCGTTCTAGTCCGGCATCGAGCGTGCGGATAAAGCTTTCTTCTTCGCTGCGGATGACGGACGCGACAAAGTCCTTCCGTTCACGGATTTCGGGGAAAGCGTTGCCCATCGTATCGGCGAGAATCTGTACCAGGTTGCAGATGAAAGGTTTTTTCTGTCCGAGAAGGCGGGCAAAACGGCTCGCGCGACGAAGGATACGGCGCAGCACATAGCCACGTCCCTCGTTCGACGGAAGCGCCCCGTCCGCAATCGCAAAGGAGAGAGCGCGAAGATGGTCCGCGATGACTCGATGCGGCGTCCCGTCCTTTCCTTCGCTGTAAGGCACGCCGGAAAGCTCCGCGATTTTTCGGATGATCGGACTGAACACGTCCGTATCGTAGTTGCTGGTCTTTCCTTGCAGAATGGCGCAGATCCGTTCGAAGCCCATGCCGGTATCGACATTTTTTGCCTTGAGCGGGACAAGCGAGCCGTCCGAGAGGCGTTCGTATTGCATGAACACGTTGTTCCAGATTTCGATGTAGCGGTCGTTTTCACCGTTTACGCCGAGAACCGGGTCCTTGAACGTTTCGGCCTGTGTCGTGATATCGCCGCGATCATAATGGATTTCGGAACAAGGACCGCACGGCCCGGTATCGCCCATTTCCCAGAAATTCGAGTGGGCGTCAAAGCGCATGATGCGGTCATCGGGAAGCCCCGACACATCCTTCCAGATCTGCCAGGCTTCATCGTCGTCCTGGTAAACAGTCGCAAACAGGCGTTCCTTCGGAAGTTTCCAGACTTCGGTCAAAAGTTCCCATGCCCAGGAAATCGCTTCCTTCTTATAGTAATCCCCGAACGACCAGTTTCCAAGCATTTCAAAAAAAGTGTGGTGGTAATTGTCGCGCCCAACGACATCCAGGTCATTGTGCTTGCCCGAGACACGAATACATTTCTGGCTATTGCAGACGCGCTTCCAGCCTTTCGGGTTGTCCCCGAGAAAAATCGCCTTGAACTGGTTCATCCCGGCATTCGTGAACATGAGCGTCGGGTCGTCATGCGGGACCACGGGCGAAGAGCGGACAAACAGATGTCCCTTGGATTCAAAGAACTTGATAAAGGATTCGCGTACTTGCGCTGAAGTCATCGTTTCGGACATAATAATTCCTTTGGATTTTCCACGAGAAAGATAGAAAGAATTGGTCGAACGCGTCAGAGTTCAGGGTTTAGAACCGCGATGTTTAAACGGATTCCTGATTTCTCTCCACACTCAACCATTTCCTAACGAACCGCAATTTGCCTGTGCATTAGAAGGCGACCGCCTTCCGAAAGCCGAACGACAAGCATCTTGCCGGAATATTTTTTCACGTCAAAAGTTGTCATAGCCCCATCAAATCGGCGATGGAAGACTTCCCTTCCCGAAAGATCGTAGAGGCGGACAAGCTTTTTCCCGAAAACATTCGAGCTCACCGCAAGCGTCGTTCCGTAAAGATCAATCGAAGTTTTTACCGGCTGCGCCAAGACGATGGCAGTTTCTTCCGAACTAGAAAAACCTTCCATCGAACTTGAACTGCCCTTTTCCGAAGAGGAACTTTCCATTGAACTTGAGCTGCTCCCAGCCGAAGAACTGCTCGCGATACAATCGCCGACAGGGATATCGCTCCCCGAAGCGAAACAGATGTTTCCGCCCCTTTCCGTAATTTGGTATAAGTTAACGCCTAGATTTGCACCGGTCCACGAGACTGCCGAAAATTCCTTTATGCCCTGCGTTCCCGGATACGGATCATCATTCAAGTATTCCCGGCTTATGTCATAAAAACCGGCTGAATAGCTATCGACCTTTAAATCTCCCGCTTCCACTACGTCGATTCTCTGATGGCTCGGATTGTCGTTCAGCGAATCCATCCACCAGGCCGACGAATCATAGTCGATATGCCAGATTAACATCCCGTGATACGGGAGATTCGCATCCCAGCCCATCTTCTGGCGATTTTCCAAGATGAACCATTCGTCATTGTTTCCCGGCACGGAAATTTTATACGCCACGTCGGTTGTGATGAACGGAGGGAGAACGGTCACCTTCCAGGCCTCTTCAAGAGTCCTGTAGGAAATCCACCCCATAAAAGCCTTTTCGAAGGCGCTGTAGCCGACAGGCGTCGCACCTTGCACCGGTCCGTTATACATACCAGTTCCCATCACGTCCCATGAGTGAACGCCCGGAGCCTGGTAAACGCTGTCCTTGAAATCCTTGTAACAATCTCCGCCATAGACGCAATAGTGATCCTTTAAACCCATCGTGTGGCTAAACTCGTGCACGAACTGCGCTATCGGGGTAAGTGCTGTTTCGGAGTTCATCTGCTGCAAGATAAAATAGCGGTTGAACTTTTTCCCATTTCCGGCATTGAGCATTCCGACATAGTCGTTCGTGCTGTTATTGTATTTCAGCATATAGGCAAAGCCACCGAGATTGTTCGCACTCGTTTTCGTCCCCGCATACATCACGGCGACAGCATCGACTTCGCCATCACCATCCGCGTCATATTTCGAAGCATCGAAATCCGGATACTTAGAAAGCAGGTTGTCAACCGCTTCCTTGACCAGTCGGCCTTCCCTTTTCGCATAACTAGCCAACGTATCGTTCACTTTCACCAGGTAGATATCAAAACTCGGGATAAAAAGCCCGTTTGACTGATCCCTAAAATAATCCTTTACGGATCCGATATGTCCATTTCTGCTGTATCCCGATTGGTTAACTTGTGCGTAAAACAAGGATGAATCGCAGTTGGAAGCATCGGTCCCCGCCACCAAAAGCACCGGGAAACGGTTCGTTCCCTTTACATGTCCAGAAGCAGCCGGAAGCTTCAACACCGGAAAATCCGCCGAAGGCGTATCGAGAGCAGGAACCCACGGAGCCTTCTTTTCGAACTTTTCGCCAAACGGGACGAACAGTCGATCCGGATTTTTTTCAAAATGCGCATTCCGGACTTTTTCTCGGCGAATCCCTTCTAGATAGTTCTTTTCCTCAACTCTCCGCCTGTCCGCATTTTTCGCCTTGACATTTCCCGCGACACCCTCCTCTGTCGCATAGCGGTAAACGCCGTCCTCGCCGCGGATAACAAGATAGCCGTCCAACGTTTCCGTGTAGCGGTAATGTTCGTCCCCCACATTTCGGATCGTTAAGGAATCTCCGGCATTATCGACCGTAAAAAAACCAGGATTTTCCGGAAACGCCAAAAGACTTTCCGCAAAGAGAAAACCAAAAACGTACAACATTGCGAGACGAATAAATCCATTCATAGAGACTCCTATGGGATAAAAGTATTCTATTTCCCAAAAAAAATATCTGTTTTTTTCATACGGAAGACATTTTGTTTAGCGCCAGATATTCCATTTTCTCTTATTTCTATATTTCTTGACGTGGCTAAACTACCTATTGTCTGTATTGTCGGACGTCCCAATGTGGGGAAGTCCTCTCTTTTTAACCGCATCCTCGGACGCCGCGCCGCGGTGGTTTCGGATCGCGAAGGCGTAACCCGGGACCGTCATTACCAGACGGCAAATTACAAGGGGCGCGAATTCACGGTCGTCGATACCGGAGGATTTCTGCCGGACGATACAATCGACGTCCTTGCGGCAAATGTCCGAGATCAGATTTTTGCAGCCATCGAAGAAGCCGATCTGGTTCTCTTCATGGTCGATGTCCGCATGGGCATCACAAAGCTAGACCTCCAGTTTGCCCGGATGATCCGAAAGCTCGACAAGCAAGTTCTCCTTATCGCAAACAAAAGCGAAGCCGCTTCCGACCGTTCGGAAAGCTGGGAATTTTTCTCCCTCGGCATGGGACAGCCCCGAACCATCAGCGCACTGACCGGTTACGCCTGCCTTTCGCTCCTCGACGAAATCATCGCCATTCTACCCGACAAGGGAAAAATCCATGGCGACGAAAAGCGCCCGATCCGGTTTGCGATTCTCGGACGACCGAACGCCGGGAAATCCACCCTGCTAAACCGTCTTCTCGGCGAAGAACGCGTCGTGGTTTCCGATATTCCCGGAACGACCCGGGATTCCATCGACTGCACGTTTGTTTCCGACGGGGAGACCTTCGTCGTGACCGATACCGCGGGTCTCCGCAAGAAGGCGAAAGTCGAAGACGAAGTCGAAATTTTCAGCAACATGCGCACCGAGGAAAGCATCCGCCGTTCCGACCTCTCCCTTCTAGTCATCGACGCAACCCTCGGACTTTCCGAACAGGACTTCCGCATTATCCAGAGCATCCGCCAAGCGGGCAAGGGTCTCATCCTGATTCTCAACAAGTGGGACATTCTCCCGGACAAGAACGAAAAGTCTTTCGACCGGATGGTCAAGGAAATGCGGGAACGCGAACCGATGTTCGAATACATCCCCACGCTTTCGATCAGCGCCAAAGAAGGCCTGCGCGTCCACCGGATCCTGCAGGAGATCCGCTCGGTCTATGCCAACTGTCGTCGGGTTCTCGGACGGGAACGTCTCGCCGAAGTCTTTGGCGAAGCCTGTCAAAAAAATCCCCATCCGGCGCACCAGGGAAGACTTGTCAAGCTCACCCGCGCATGCCAAATCATGGTAGAGCCTCCGGTCATCGATATCGAAACGCGAACCCCCGATGCGGTCGACGAATCCTACAAACGTTACCTTCTCAAGACTTTCTATGAAGCGTTCCATCTCGACGGGGCGCCTCTCCGGCTGAACTTCGACAGCAAGCTCATTTTACGAAAGGACGAAGACCTTGAACAGTTTACTCTCACTTCCGCTAGCGTATCTCCTCGGCTCCATTCCGACCGCAATCTGGGTCGCAAAAATCGTCAAAGGTAGAGACTTCGACATCCGGGACTACGGATCGAAAAACTCGGGATTAACGAATGCGTTTCGCGTCCTAGGCGTAAAGCCTGCGCTTCCCGTGGTCGTCATCGATCTACTCAAAGGTTTCCTCGCCCCGACGATTGCCGCCTCCCTCAACGAGGCATCCAAGACTTCGGGCGGTCCCGACTACTACTGGCTTCCGCTAGCCTGTGGGCTTCTCGCGGTCCTCGGGCACAGCTTCACGTGCTTTGCCGGATTCCGCGGCGGAAAAGGCGTCCTCACCGCATTCGGGATGTTCCTAGCCCTCGCTCCCGTCACGGCTCTTCTCGCCTTTCTCGTCTGGAGCGTCCTGACCGTTGTCACAAAATACGTCTCGGTCGGAAGCATCGGCGCATGCACTGCACTCGCCGGATTAACGCTTTTCGGATATCTCGCACCGGACATCTACCCGCACGACCAAATTCACGCAGGCATTCTAGTCCTCGCCTGGATCATTGCCGTCTTCGTCATTGTCAAGCACAAGGCAAACATCAAGCGTCTTTTGAACGGAACCGAAAACGGTTTTGGGAAAAAACGGAAAAACGTATAATTTACAATTGCTCAACAAGGAAAGGATCTGCTTATGAACATTACAATACTAGGCACCGGCGGATGGGGATTAACCCTCGGCCAGGTTTTGAACGACAACGGACACAAGGTTTCTTTTTGGACATTTTCTCAAAAGGAAGTGGACCTGCTTTCCACGGAGCACCAGTACAAGGACAAGCTTCCCGGCATTATCTTCCCGGATTCGTTCTCCTATACGACCGACATGAACAAGGCCCTTGAAGGCGCAGAGATGGTTCTTATCGTCGTCCCGTCCCAGGTGATGGCGAATGTTTCCAAGGAATTTGCCAAATGGAATCCGGCGGAAAAGGTTCCGCTCGTCGTCTGCGCGACCAAGGGAATCCTCGAAGGCACGGACCAGCGCATGAGCGAAGTCATCCTCGAAAACGTCCCGTGGCTTGACCACGATCACATGGTAACGCTCAGCGGCCCGACACACGCCGAAGAAGTTTCGCGCCGCGTCTATACGACAATCGTCGCCGCCTGCCCCAACGAAGATTCCGCAAAAAAAGTCCAGCAGATCATGAGCAACGGCTACCTGCGCGTCTATACATCGACGGACCAAATCGGCGTAGAGCTTTGCGGTTCGATAAAAAACGTCATCGCGATTGCAAGCGGCATCCTCTACGGAATCGGAGCGGGCGACAACACCCGCGCGGCGCTCATCACCCGAGGACAGGCGGAAATTTGCCGTCTCGGACGCGCCCTCGGCGCAAACCCCAGCACTTTCGCAGGCCTCGCCGGAATGGGCGACCTAATCGTCACCTGCCTTTCGCAGCACAGCCGGAACCGCTACGTCGGCGAGTGCATCGGCAAGGGCGAAACCCTATCGCAAATCATGGGACACATGAAGATGATTGCGGAAGGCGTTCCCACGTGCAAGAGCGCCAAGGCTCTCGCAGAATCGGTCCACGTGGAACTTCCCATCGTGAACGCGGTCTATGAAGTCCTCTTCAACGACAAGAAACCCGCAGATATCATCGAAGAACTGATGAACCGCGACCTGAAATCCGAAGCGGAATACTGATTTTCCGCATTTAAATATCCGATGAAAAACGCGTTCTTCAAAAGCCTAGCCGTTCTTTTGGGAACGCTTTTTCTGTCTTCCTGCGTCATCATGCAGGAAAGCCCCGAAGCGGAAGTCCGCTCGGAAAAAAGCTGTTTCTACGACCGTCTCGGAACTTACCGCTGCGCGACCTGCTACGGCTCGGAATGCGCCTGCCGAGTCTCGGCCACGGAACTTTGTTCATTCCGAACCTGGGAAGAGACCTGCCACGCCTGCGATAATTACCGTTTCTTCAACGATTTAAGAATTTCGAACGCCTCGCTCGACGGATGCTCCCAGAGAGCGCTCTGCAATCTTTGCCAGGCGGGCTTTTCCGTATGCGGCTATCCTCGCTCCGAATGGCGTTTCGAGTTTCGCCCCGGGCCTCCCCCGCCGCCTCACAGACCGCCTCCGAGGCATCACCGCGGACGCCCCGACGATTTTCCAAAAAGATAAGGACCTGGTCTCGAATTCATTTCAAAGCCAAGTCCCAAACAAGTCGAATCAAGTCATTTTAATTTTTGCAGCTGGCCACGGCACGCTTTGAAAATTCGCCGGCGCACCAGGAATTTCCATCCGAACGCTTTCTATACCCCGCTACCGGCAGTTGCGCGCTCAGCTTGGTATCAATCGGGAACGCGCTCACCCCGAGCGAATCCGCAATTTTCGCATTTGCGTAGAAGAGCGAATCCATCGTTTCCCCGGCACAGCGAAACACGATAGAACCTTTGGTACCCGGCATCGAAAGCGCAGCCCGGGCATCCTTGTTTTCACAGGAATCCGTCCCGATCACCAAATAGGAATCCGGGGCGATCCTTGCCGTAAACAAAGAATCCGTCGCCGCCTTGAGCGAACTTCCGCTTGTCGCGAGCAATTCGCAACCTTCCAGGTCAAGCGTATCCAGCGTCGCGTTGTAAAGTTCCACAAATTCCGCCTTGCCTTCCGTCATGAATTCCGTGACAAAAATGTTTCCGGGCCTTGGCGCGCGAATCTTTGACGGCAAATGCGCCACCGCGGAAAAAGTCTTCGTGGAATCGCTCGAAACCACCAGCTGGATCTTTGCGTGGAGCGGATTTAGCTGCCAGTCGATGGCGAAGTTTTCCCCGTCAATCGTCACCTTGGAATCCGAAGCGAACAAGGTATCGCCGTTTTTCGCAAACAGATGAATTTGTACGGAATATTCCGTCCCGATTTGGAGCATTTCCGTCACCGCGGAAGCTTCCATGTCCCCGAATTCAAACGGGTAGGATTTCGAAAAACCTTCCGCCCAAACGGCAAGCGTGCCACTTGCGATTTCCGCCACGTTATCGAGCCCGAGCGGAATCCGCACATAGAGAAATCCCGCTACGGCATGCATCGCAATCGAAACGGAAGTCTCGTCGCCCGCGGAAAGCTTCGCCTGGGCTTCCCCCTGCTCCACCAGAATTCCGTTCGCATAGAACTTGGCATAGAAATTCCAGTCGCCGGGAGCAAGCTTCTGGCTGAACGTATTGGAATCGCCCAACAGAACCGCATGAACCGTATCCGGACCGACCAAATCCAGCACGAGACTGTCCGAAAGCGGCACGCTCGAACGCGCCACGTCAAAATGGACGGGAACGTTCCCGGAGCTTTCCGGGCCGGGATTTGCGCCTTCGGAACAGGCTTGTCCCAAAATCGCCGTAAAAAGAATCGGCAACATCTGCCACAGGTGTCTTTTTCTCATTTTTTCCTCCTTTGGTTGAAATGAGAGACTACCCGCTATAACGCTTTTCAACGCAGAAATGATTACGGCATTTTTTGAAAATATTTTTTAACAAAGAAAATTAAAAATGAGCAGGATATTTGTCTATCTTGTTACCGTAAAACAAATCAAGAATCAACGACAAAAAAAAAAGATGAAAAAAAAATCAAGAATATTTATTTTTTACGCTCTGCAATAAACCAATCCTCCTTGTCCTGACCGCGTTGTCATCTTTTCTTTCCGGTTGCGCCGTTTCCTCTTCGGGAAATCTATTGGGAGAGGCGGCTGCGACAAAGTATTCGACGGATGAAAAAAAGTATCGTTTTGTGGAAGTCGGCACAACTCTTGCATCCGCAGGCGAGAACAGGTCTATATCGTCTTTGCATCATGAAGCCGGAATTGTCGGAGGCTCCATAAGCTTAAAAGCCAGCCTCGTTTCGCTAAACTATTCCCTTTGGAAGCAAAAAGGCGGCGCATTCCTTTCTATTCCGATTACAATCCCGTTTGACATCGGAATTCGTCCAAGCGTTCTCCAGTGGGCAGGGCCGTTCTATTTAGGCGCAGGCGTATCATTTGTCGGAGGATTTTATCTCAACGAACAGAACGACGATTACGAACCGAAAGCAGACGATTCCTTCGGGCGTTTCGACGGTTTCATTCTCTACAATTTTGGTGGCGGAGCCCTGTTCGACATCGGGGAAAATTTCGCTTTGGGAGCCTATGCCAATTACGAGCGCATAGCTTTGAACAGCGCGGGTTCAACCGTAAGGGGATACGGATTGTATCTGGACATTCTGGACGATACCCACGGCAAGGAAAACCTGCCTGCCTACGCCAAACGGGCTAACGTGACGACCATCGGCATAAACGCTTTCATCAAGATGAAAAATCCCCTGGGCTTCTATGCGGAATACAGCCCAGGAAAACTGATGAAGAACGACGGCTGGTGGAAATTTTGCATGGGAGCGGTTTTGCTCTATTGACATGGCGAGAATCAGTCTTTAACCAACAGATAAACTCCTGTAAAAGTTTTGACATATTTCCCGTCGAGTTCTCCGTTTAACGAACCATAGACCCAAACGGGACAATCCAGCGATAAGCCCGGACTTTTTTCTTTTTCAATCAATTCGATTTTTAGCGTATCCCCAAAGGAATGGATTCCGATAGATTTGACAACCCTTCTTAGCGTGTTAAGCTGTGAAGGAAAGACGATGATTTCTTTATCGCCTTGCCGTTTGATAAAAACGGAATCCTGTTTGAAAAAACGTTCCCATTCCAATTCGTCATCAATGCACGCCGAAATGGAATCCAAAACAAGAAGGTTTTCATTATAGGAAAGAGATGTGTCATAATGAAAGAAATCCGTATCACTTGAATTCTTGGAACACGCCATGAATAAGAAAAAAAACAAACAGACTATCGTAAATACATTGTTACGCAAAATTTTACCTCCTTACTCATATTCTGGCGTCCCGAACTTCATCCATCTAGAGCCTATCCCTATATATTCTCCCTTTTTCTTAAATACAGGTTTTTGAATCGAGTTTTCAAAAGTTTCTTTCCAAGGGTCAAAGAATTTTCCATCGACATTGCCGTAACGATAAACAATTTTAGGTTCAACTCCATAACCACCTTTTTTGTATATCCATTTATAGACTGCATTTTTATAAGCCTCCCAAATTCCTTGCTTTTCTTTAATCCAATTTGTCACAAAATCGCGTTCTGCATAATAGGAATAATTATGGCAAGTCTTCAAATAAAGAAATCCACAGCGATGAGACTCTTTATACCATTTTGATGTCGAACTATAACCAAGAATTGAATGTACTCCATTAAACCACGGTTCTTGATTCGATTCCCCATTCTTGAATACAAGACAAGAATTTAGCATCGTCCAATAAGTCTTTCCACCAAAAGCTTTTTCACTAATCCCGTTTTTTTGCCAAACACGTTCTCCTTGCGGCCACATTGTTATCCTATTGACATTACCATGACCACTGTAAAAGACAAAGTTATAATCGTCAGTTTCGGTCCCTGTAAAACGCAACTTTGTAACTTGTTCATTTTCATATTGTCTTGACGAAAACATCACGTTGGGATATTTGTCCTTGAAATTATTCTTAAAAGAATTCACCAAGGTATTGGCAGTCTTTTTCGACAAGGGCAATTCTTTTTGCCAATTATTTTCATAATTGCTGATGGCAAATGTTACGATGGAAAATTTGGAAGGAACATTGGTGTCAGCAGCATTCGCCATAAAAAATGCCAACATCACAAAAAACAATATATTTTTTTTCATTATTTCTCCCTACCTGCTAACAATAGCCTTGCGAACCGGCATTAACGATGCGTCAGAAGGAATATCAAATGTCATCGGAAGACTTTCGTCCGTGTCTTTTGATGAATACTGACCGATGAAAGTAATCCCCGGAATAAGCCTTGATTTTCCCTGTTCCGTTTCCAGGCGAACTAGAGTTTGTACGGAATTATCTAAGCTACCTCGAACCGGAATACCATCCAATTTTCTATGAAGCATTACAACGCTTCCTACAATTTTTGGTTTGGCTGAATCCCTTTGTTCATATTCATAATCAACAGATGTTATTGAACAAGAATCTGCAATATCTTTGGGTAAAATCTTTTTTATATCATCCATGGCACGTTGACGTATTTCGACATCAGGCGCAAGTGAAAATGAATATTTCATTCTATTCTTTTTGTTCAAAGTGAAACGATGAAAATCATTTATTTTTTTCACTCGAAAATTTTTTCCTGATTTAAAATTTCTGGTTCCCACAATCGTGTAGATGTAAGAATCCTGCAAAGCAATCCTTTGAGTTTTCATCCGTACAGATTTTTCACGATTTTCCATTTGTTGATAAATTTTATCGCTTATAAGCAACTGAGCCTCAGTGGCGGAAAACAGCACTATAAAAATTAAAACATATATCTTTTTCATCCATACTCCTTTCATAACGAAGAAAATATATTATAAAATATAGAACAGGCATTTCGCAACCAAAGAAAATCAAACATTTATTTACAAATAATCTTTCCAAACATGGGTCTTTAGCAAAAATAATTTATAACTTTTGCACATCATTTTCAACATTTCCAAGCAATTTATCAAGGTCATTTAATCCAAAAAAGGATCCTTCAATTCCAAACAACATGCCTCTCGAAGGGAAAATGACTACATTATTTGTAAACGTTACAATTCAAAGGATGCCCAAATGAAAAAACTGACCCTTTCAAGCGAGAATACGAAAATCGCCGGTGTCTGCGGCGGCATCGGCGAATACTTTGGAATCGACGCAACGGTCGTCCGCATTCTCTGGATTCTCGGCACGTTGCTTTCTTTCGGGACCGGGCTTCTCGCCTATCTCATCTGCTGGATGTTGATTCCTAACGCCGACTGAGCGGCATCGGGAAACGCCTTTTAAACCGCGGATCTTCCAGGACTCTCGCCCAGAGGAATCCCTTCCGGGCGTTTTCCTTTGAAAACTCGAATTTCGTCCGAACCGTCGCAGGTTTTAATTTCCGTTCGAATTCAGGTTTATCCACAGAAGCGGTGGAAGCCGAAGACGGTTCGGTTTCCGCCTTCTTTTCCGGGAAAGGCAAGCAGGTCGATTCGGCAACGCTCGGAAAGCGGTCTTCAAAAACCCTTTCGGAAGCATGTTCCTTTTCGACAGACTCGGATGGACGGGGAGAGACCAAGATAGGCTCCGGTTTTGGCAACTCTTCGGGAATCGGTTCATTGACATATTCCGATGGCGTTTCCTCGGCGGTTCCTTCGGAATCGTCCAGCGCCTTCGCCTGCTCTTCCCGAAACTTGCGGATCAAGTCCTGCAGGGAATCCGACGTTTCCGCATCCGACGGAGAATCATTCCTTTCTTCGCGTTCATCGAGATACTCTTCGGGCGATTCATCCTCGGGCAAGGAAGGATTTTTGCTTTTGCCGACACGCTTCTTGAGCCATGCGGCGCCGACCTGGAGGGCGACAATCGCCAAAAGAATCAGGAGACTTTCCATAAGGATCGCTGCGGATTAGGTGTTCGGCTGGTGAGGCTCTTGACTTTCACCGAGACCTAGCTGCGAACGCATCTGCGTATCGGCCTGGATGTTCTTCATGTTGTAATAGTCCATCACGCCAAGATGCCCGGAACGGAGAGCGTCCGCCATCGCCATCGGGACCTGCGCTTCGCTTTCCACGAGTTTCGCACGCATTTCCATGACCTTCGCCTTCATTTCCTGTTCGGCGGCAAAAGCCATCGCGCGGCGTTCTTCCGCCTTCGCCTGGGCAATTTTTTTGTCGGCCTCGGCGCGATCCGTTTCCAAAATCGCACCGATGTTCTGTCCGACATCGACATCGGCAATGTCAATCGAAAGAATTTCAAACGCGGTCCCGGCGTCAAGTCCCGAAGCGAGAACCTTCTTCGAAATCATGTTCGGATTTTCCAGCACGTCCTTGTGGCTTTTGGCGCTTCCGATCGAAGAGACGATTCCCTCGCCGACACGGGCGACGACCGTTTCCTCGCCAGCACCGCCGACGAGCTTCTGGATGCTCGCGCGAACCGTGATACGGGTCACCGCATGAAGCTGGATACCGTCGAGCGCCACGGCACTCACGCGCGGCGTTTCAATCACTTTCGGGTTCACGGACATCTGGACCGCTTCGAGGACGTTTCGACCGGCAAGGTCTATCGCCGCCGCCTGCTTGAAGTCCAGCTTGATATTCGCCTTGTTCGCAGCGATCAGCGCCTGGACTACGCGGATGACGTTTCCGCCCGACATAAAATGCGCTTCGAGAAGATTCGTATCGACGGGCATCCCCGCCTTGCAGCTGAGAATCCGGGAATCCACGATGACCTTGGGCGGCACCTTGCGAAGCCGCATCCCGATCAGCTGGAACATGCTCACGCCCGCCTTGGAAAACAGCGCCTGTAGCCAGAGACTGAAAAACTTCGCGATAAACGCAAGCAGGATAATCGCGACAATGACCGCCACAAAAATTGCGGCAACAAAAATCATACTCATAGGTACCTCAAACGGTTAAAGTCCTTTCCAATTTATACAAAATTATTTCAAAGCGGATTTAAAATAGGCGATTGTTTTTTCGAGGCCTTCATCCAGTTCGACCGAAGGTTCCCAGCCGGAAAGTGCCATCTTCGCCCGGGAAATATCGGGTTTCCGCTTTTTCGGATCGTCCCCGGGCAGGCTTAGGAATGAAATTTTGCTTTTGCTGTGCGTCAGCGAGATAACCTTTTCCGCGAGTTCGAGCATGGTAAATTCATGCGGGTTTCCGATGTTCACCGGTCCGATGCAATCGTCCTGGTCCATCATGCGGACAAGCGCCTCGACTAAATCCGAAACGTAGCAGAAGCTGCGCGTCTGTTCCCCCGAACCGTAAATGGTGATATCTTCACCCCGAAGAGCCTGCACAATGAAATTGCTCACCACGCGTCCATCGTTCGAAAGCATCCTCGGGCCGTAAGTGTTGAAAATCCGCACAATCCGGATATCGACATGATTCTGCCGGTGATAGTCCATGAAGAGCGTTTCCGCGACGCGCTTCCCCTCGTCATAGCAGCTGCGGATGCCTATCGGGTTGACGTTTCCCCAATAGCCTTCCGTCTGCGGGTGCACATCCGGATCGCCATAGACTTCGCTCGTCGAAGCCTGTAAAATCCGCGCGTGGACGCGTTTTGCGAGGCCTAGCATATTGATAGCGCCCATAACACTGGTCTTGATTGTCTTGACCGGATTGAACTGGTAATGGATGGGACTTGCCGGACACGCCAGATTGAAAATGCGATCCACTTCGAGAAGAATCGGTTCCGTGACATCGTGGCGGACCAGTTCGAAGTTGGAATTTCCGCGCAAACTTTCCACGTTTACCCGGCGACCTGTAAAGAAGTTGTCGAGGCAGATGACTTCGTGGCCGTCTGCGAGAAGACGTTCGCACAGATGACTTCCCAAAAAGCCGGCTCCGCCGGTAACCAAGCAACGCATAGAAACTCCGATTTTTAGTTCCCTATATAGAAAAAAAGACCCGCCGGAAAGCGGACCTTTTTGCGCAAGACCGAAGTTTTGGCGCTTAGAAATTGATGTCGAGAGCGGCGTTGATTTCCTGGGAATCGCCGAAATCGCCACGGCTGATGACGAGGTTCGCCTTGACGGAAAGCATCGCATTGATGTCGTAGCCGGCACCGACCCAGAAAGAGATTCCATTGTCGCCCGAACCGTTTGTCTTGTGACCTTTAACCTGATTATCCGAGAGCTGCTGGTCATATTCCAAGCCCACCCACGGTGTGAGACCGATCGAAGCAATCGTGTAATCGAGTTCCGCCTGGAGAGTCATCATCAAGCCCTCTTCAAGATCTTCGTCTTCAAACTTCCAGTCAAAGCCGAGTTCGGAACCGAGAGCGAGATTCGGCATGAATTCCTGCGTGTACTGGATGGCGAAATAAAGTCCAAACGGATCATACGGGGCAACATCTTCCGAGTTCAGCGGAAGAGCGACATCGACCGCCGCGATGAGCATCGGCATGAACTGGTAGCGGGCGCCGAGAGTCATTGCGGTAAAGCCGTCGGCGTCACCGAACTGGTAACCAATTCCCATAATGGCAAGTTCGAGGTTCGGGATAACGACATATTCGCCCTTCAAGCCCAAAGCGGTCGTGGACCAGCCGTCGCCCCACTGGTGGGCAAGCCCGACTTCGACCTGTCCCTTGCCGGCTTCGCCGACCGGGAAGTAATTGTAAGTAGCGAAGCTGCTCGATGCGACGACAGCCAAAGCCAATACGATTTTCTTAAGCATATTTGTCTCCTTGCTGTAAAAAAAATCCAACAAGCAAGATAAAAATTTCTTTACATTCGTCAAGGTCAGAATAGAAATTTATTCTTCTAAATCTCTTTCAATCGTTTCTGCCGCCAGATTTCCGCGGAGCGCCACCAGCCGGACACCGTCGAGCGTCAAATAGGGATCGTATGTGTCGATGACGCTTGTATGTCCCACGACGGTTCTGCCCCAACCACCCGTCGCAAAGACCGGGACGCGCTTTTTTCCCATTTCCTTCTTGATCTTTTCCACGAGCGTTTCGAGTTCCGCCATGAATCCGAACAAGAGCCCCGCGCGGATGGCGTCGTCCGTATTGTTCGCGATGAGTCTTTCCGGCCACTTGATGCTCACGGGGAGAAGCCGCGCCGCCTTTTCGGTCAAGACGTCCAGGCTTGCGCTGATACCCGGGATGATGATTCCTCCGGCAAAGCCTCCGTCCTTCATTACGTCAAAGGTTGTCGCCGTTCCCATATCGATGACAATCGCATCCGAAAATCCGCGTTCCCTGAGGGCGATGACGTTGCAGAGACGGTCTGCACCGAGCGTTCCAGGATTCGGGTAGGCGATTGGGCAATCCAGGCAGTTCCTAGAACTGACAACCTGTACAGGCCGCTTGATAAAAGTCTGCAATGCCTTGACCCAGGTCCGCTCGAGTACGGGAACGACCGTCGAAAGCCCAACATGCGTGATGGATTCGATGGGAATTTCCGAGAACCGGATAAGCCCGCTGACCCGGTTCATCAACTCGTCGGATGTCGTCTCCTTGCGCGTCGTAAGTCGCCAGTGATCGACGACCTTGTCGCCCTTGAAAATGCCGAGAACCGTGTGCGAATTTCCCACATCGACTGCAAACGTAAAAGGCTCCCGTCCGCGCACCGGCTTTCTCGATCCCAATTTTCGGATACGCGGCATCAGATTCTCATCGAAATGTCCAGAGCCTTGACGCTGTGCGTCAAAGCGCCGACCGAAATGTAGTCCAATCCGAGCGTCGCGATTTCCTTCGCCCGTTCGAGCGTCATGTTGCCCGAACCTTCCACCAGAACCTTATCTCCGCTTTCCCGGATAATCTTTAGGGCTTCCGCCATCATCGCATTGGACATGTTGTCGAGCATGATGACATCGACGCCCTTGTTCAGAAGCTTTTTCAGCTCGTCGAGATTTTCGACTTCCATCTCGACCATCAAGTTCCGGTCATTGTGCTTCTTGACCACGGAAAGCGCTTCGAGAACGCCACCGCATGCCGCAATATGGTTGTCCTTCACGAGGACCATGTCGAAAAGCCCCATCCGATGGTTGCTGCCTCCGCCGACGCGAACCGCGTATTTTTGCAGCGTGCGGAACCCGGGGACAGTCTTTCGGGTATCGAGGACCTTCGTATGGCCAGCCTTCAAGACTTCCTGGAACCTGTGAGCGACCGTCGCCACGCCGGAAAGCTGCTGGATAAAATTCAAGAGCGTCCGTTCCCCCGTCAAAAGCTCCCGCGTCGTCCCGTCCAGTTCGGCAATCAGGTCACCGTTCTTTACCACGTCACCGTCATGCTTGTAAAGCTTGACTTTCACGTCCGCCTGGAGTTCCCGAAAGACCAAATCGATAATCGGAAGCCCCGCTAGAACGCCATCTTCCTTGGCGATAAGGCGTGCGTGTTCCGACTGGTTTTCCGGAATCGTCCAGAGGCTTGTCACGTCGCCCGTTCGAACATCCTCCTTGAGCGCAAGGCGGATCAAGGTCAAAGCGTCTTCTACCGGAAACACCGGCATAGAATTGTCACCGTACATTATTGAGCTCCTTTTCCTGTGAGCACGACATAGACCGTTCGGAACAGAATCTGCAAATCGAGCAGAAGCGACATGTTCTCGTAATAGTACATATCATATTCCAGTTTCTTTTGGACATCTTCGAGGCTCGTATCGTAATGGTAGCGAACCTGCGCCCAGCCGGTAAGCCCGGGCTTCATCTTGAGTCGTCCGATATAGAACGGAATCTGTTCGCGCAGCTTTTCGATGAACACGGCGCGTTCTGGTCGCGGTCCCACCATGCTCATGTCGCCTTTCAGGACGCACAGAAGCTGCGGCAATTCGTCAATTCTCGTCTTGCGGAGAAAATGCCCCACCCGGGTGATGCGCGGGTCGTTTTTCGTCGCCCATTGCGCACCGTTCTTTTCCGCGTCCGTAAACATCGTGCGGAACTTGTGGACCATAAAGCGCTTGCCGTAAAGCCCGACGCGTTCCTGCGAATAAAAAATAGGGCCTTTGGAATCGAGCTTCACCGCAAGAGCGGCAAGAAGCGTCACCGGAAGCGAGCAAAGCAGAAGGACCGCCGCGACGACGATATCGAGAATCCGCTTGAAGCGCACCTGCCATGGCGGCATATTGTAGGCAAAGAGTTCTTGCAATTCAAAGCCGTGGACAAGATTCGTCTTGTAGTGCCCACTGATAACATTGTAAAGCCCGGGAATCACGTAGATATGGAGGGGCAAGTCACAGGCCCAAGCCAAGACGCGCGTAATTTCCTGGAGCGACGAGCTGTCGTGTGAAATGACTATCCCAGAGATTTTGTTTTTCTTGACTATGTTCGCCAAGTCGGAATATTTTCCAAAAACGGGAAATCCCGCAAACGAATGTTTCATCACCTGGTAATGCTCGTCCAAAAAGCCAACTACCTTCCGCCCGCGTTCCGGAGCTTTCGCGAAAGCTTCGGCGACTTTTCGCCCGGCAGCCGTCGCCCCGAGCACGAGCAGCTTGTTCGCCCCGAAACCTTTGCGCAGCATACACCGCAAGAAGGCGGCGACAAGCATCCGGCAGCCTCCGACAGAAAGAAACACCCCGACGCCGTAAATCAAAATCCACTTGAAGCGCGAACCATAGACGTAGTTTTCAAAAAGGGGCGCCCCCGTAATCAGCCGTCCGATGAATTCCGAGCCGAAAAGCCCTAGAAGAATTGCGACGATTCCGATAATTACCGCCCGCAAGACATGCAACAACTGAAGCGTCCGCGAAAGCAAAAGCCAGGACCGGTAAAGTCCTGTTACCGCAAAAAGCGCACACCAACCGAGATTCAGGAAAAATCCCGCACGGGTATATTCCGAAATCATCTTTTCCGGTGCAAACTTGTCAGGGATCCAGCCGCTGTGAAACTGTACCCAGAACGCGAGGGAAAAGCAGATTGACAGCGCCAGATAGTCGAAGACAAGATGAAGCAACAGTTCGAGCTTGTTTCCGCGGAGCATGGGAACCTACTTGAGGAAACGGATCATCTGGCTCTTTTCCGCGACAGCCGACAGGGAGTCGATCGCTTCGAGAGCGGCGAGGATCTTGCTTTCCCTGGTGCGTTCCGAGACAACGACAATACTCACCTTGCCCGGATCGTTTACATTCTTCTGGATGATGGATTCGATCGAAATGCCGTTCTGGCTGAAGATTCCCGTAATGCTCGCTAGAACCCCGCACGAATCCTTTGTCGTAAAGCGGAGGTAATAGCGCGAATACGTATCCTCGATCGGAGTGAGCTCAGCGGCGTTTTCCTTGTTGAACCATCCCATCGGAAGCGGTTTTCGGGAACCGATATCGGAGGAACGGGCAAGCGATACGAGATCCGCGACGACAGCGCTCGCCGTCGGAAGCCTTCCCGCACCGGCACCGGTCTGGAGAGTCTGGCCCAGATTGTCGCACTGGAGATAGACGGCATTCAGCACGCCATCGACATTCGCCAAAAGATGATCGCAAGGAACGAGAGAAGGGTGGACGCGGGCATCGACCGAGCCGTTTTCTCCGCGACCGTAAATGCCGAGCAGCTTGATCTTGTAGCCGAGTTCCTTCGCGTTCGCGATATCTTCCGCGGTGATTTTCGAAACTCCCGTCACGTGGATTTTTTCGAAATCGACATACTTGCCGCTGCAAAGGCTCGCGAGGATTGCCGTCTTGTGCGCCGAATCGATACCTTCAATGTCAAATGTCGGGTTGCGCTCCGCAAAGCCTCTTTCCTGCGCCTCTTTTAACGCAGCATCGAACGAAAGTCCGCTTTCCCCCATCCGGGAAAGGATGTAGTTGCACGTTCCGTTGATGATGCAGCTCAGGTGTTCCACTTCGCTTCCGACAAAGCCTTCCTGGATGCTGCGGATAATGGGAATTCCCCCGCCGACAGCCGCTTCGAACAGAATGTGGCAACCATTCCTTTCGGCAAGCGGAAAAAGCTCGTGCCCGTATTTCGCAAGCATCGCCTTGTTCGCCGTCACCACGCTCTTCTTATGTTCCAGCGCAGCGGTAATCCACTTGCGAGGCATCTCGTAGCCGCCGGCGAGTTCCACGATTACCTGGATAGACGGATCCGCGATCATTTCCATCGCATCGGTCGTCGTCCTGTAGCCTTTCGCCTTGTAAGGGGCAAGTTCCGTATCGTCTTTTGCGCAAATGCAGGCAAGTTCCAGATCAAGTCCCAGCGTTTCGCGATATTTTACCGTCTTCGCTTCCAAAATTTCGACAACACCGCCGCCGATAGTTCCAGTGCCGATAAGTCCAATGCGCATAGTTTGGTCTCCAATTTAAATTTTTCGCGCTAAAAATTAGAAAATCAAATCTATATTTGGAACGTGAACGATGATTTTACAAAGTCCAAGCTAGGGGATTTGTTTTCCTCGAAAGACATCGGCAACACCGTCTATCCGGCAAGCCTTTTCAAGGCGCGTCTCCGCGAGGAATTCCTGCGGACAAACCGCACACAGCGTCCGTTTCTCTACTTCAGGATTGTGACCCGGCAGTTCGATCTCATCGGATTCGGCAAGTTTGAATCGCCATCCATCCGCGCCTGGAAAATCGCCGTCCTCACCGTCCTAACCGAAACAAAGTTCACGGATATTGTCGGCTACCTCGACAACCCCGACGGGCTAGGCGTCATCCTCATCGACTCCGATCTCCATGCCCTAGAACGACTCCGACGAAAAATCATCGTGAACCTGAATAAGGCGGGACTGGTCAGCGTTCTGAAGAAGAAACTACGGCAACCCGTATTCCAGGTTTCCCTCTACACGGGTCTCCAGGAAAAAAAAGACCAGAAACTGGATTCCTCCATCCAGAAGTTCAACGCAAGGAACAACGGATTTCTTTCGCTCAAGCGGCTTTTCTATTCCGACATCCTGTCGCAAACAAACAAGTTCTCGCTCTGCGTCAAGGAAATTGTCAAGCGGACATTCGACGTCACCTCCTCGTTCTGCGGAATCGTCCTTCTTTCCCCGCTGCTCATCGCCTGTGCGATAATCGTCAAGATAAGCGATCCCAAAGGTCCCGTCATCTTCAAGCAGACCCGTGTCGGCAAGAACGGCAAGCTCTTTACGATGTATAAATTCCGCAGCATGTATGTCAATGCGGAAGAACGCAAAAAGGAACTGGAAAAGTTCAACGAATCGAGCGGCCCGACTTTCAAGATGAAGAACGACCCGCGCATCTATCCGATGGGACACGTTCTCCGGAAATTCAGCCTCGACGAACTTCCACAATTGTTCAACATCCTCTGCGGTGACATGTCGGTCGTAGGACCGCGCCCACCTCTCCCGTCCGAAGTCAGCGAATACCTTCCCTGGCACAAGATGCGGCTTTCCGTCACGCCTGGACTCACCTGCTTCTGGCAGGTTAGCGGACGCAGCGACATCGGGTTCGAAGATTGGATGCGCCTTGACAACAAGTATGTCCGCCATGCAAACTTCACCACGGACATTCAACTTGTCGCGAAAACGTTCAAGGCGGTTTTCAAGAGCGACGGGGCCTATTAAGAAAAAAGGCAGCCCGAAGCTGCCGTTTTGTTAAAATTCTCGAAAAGTTACATCAAACCAGGAATGCGCATTCCAGCGGTCAGTTCTTCCATGCTTGCCTTGGATGTATCATCCTTCTTTTTCGTTGCCGCATTGACCGCAGCCATTACCAAATCCTCAAGCGCCTCGACATCGTCCTTATCGACAGCTTCCGGATTTATCTTGATGGACGTCATGATGCCCTGGCCGTTCAAGACGACTTTCACCATGCCGCCGCCCGCTTCCGCTTCAAAGCTCTGCGCCTGGAGATCATTCTGGGCCTTGACCATCTTGGACTGCATTTTCTGCAGGTCCTTTAGCATTTTTTGCATATTCATCATGGATTTCCTTTTTTGGGATAAGTTACAATTTTATTCCTGTTCCGGCGTCGTCGCGCACACGTCCGACTCGGGATTTCCGGCATCCCCGCTCTTCGGGATCGTCCGCGTCTCGATGAGTTCCGCGGCAAACCTTTCGACAAACCGGGCAAGCCCAGGCTCTTTCCGGATATCGGTCTCCCAGGGAGAAAGCGGAACCGAGAAAACGTCCTCCCCGGGTTTCGGATCTAGAAGTTCATACGTCACGGCGACCTTCGTTTGCAAGCGGTCTTCCAGAATGTTTTCCAGACGCTCGCGGTAATCCTCGCGTGCCATCATCTGGTCGAACCCCCACTTGGCCGAAGCCGGATAGACGACTTTCAGGCGAAAAGGGTTTTCCTGGAAATCACCGTGTTCAAGGGTCGAACCGTTCAGGCTTGTCGCAAAAAATCCCAGTTCCTGTGTAAAGCACGAACGGATCAGTTCCTGCCAGGAAGCGCAAACGTCGTAGCGCGTATATTGCGTCGCGTTTTCGCCGAAGTCACCTAGCGAAGCGCTTTCCCCTGCGTCGAGATCCTCTCCGGGAAAAGGTTCCCCGAAATCAATCGACATGGAATTTTCAACGCCCGAGGAGGGAACTTGCTGTGCGGGACTTTGCATGGAACCTTCGCTCAGCGCATTTGCGCGAAGCGGACTTCCCATGACCGGCGCATCGAAATCGATTGCAAAAGAAGAGTCCACCCGAACTTCCGGAACTGGCGGGGCAACCTCTTTCTGCGGGAGAACTGTTTCGGGAACGGGTTCAGTTAATTTTTTTTTTGAACCCTGGGAGAGAGGGTCATTGATAGCCATCAGGGCGCGTTTCAAATCGACCGCCCTATCGAGATAGGCCATTCGCGCAAAGGCGGATTCCACCAAAAGCCGCGGGTTCGAGCTCCGGCGGATGTTTCCCTGCAAATCGGTCAGGATTCTCGCTATCCGCAAGAGATCGCCGTTCGAAAGGGACGCTGCACAGATTTCAAGCTTTGCGAAAAGTCCTTCGGAGATGTTCAGCTCCTCGGGAGAAATTCCGCCGACTTTTACGTAGAGACGGTTACGGAGGAACTTGGCAAAACCGTCTAGGAGCGGAGCGAATTCTACTCCGGTTTCCGAAGCCTTGTCAACGACGGCGAAAGTTCCCTTGATGTCATGCTTCTCGATCGCTTCAAGGAGAGAGAAATACAGTTCGGTCGGCGGGATTCCAAGAACGGAGCGGACCGCTTCCGCATTCATGTCGTTCCCGGTAAACGCGTATGCCTGGTCAAAAAACGTGAGCGCATCGCGCATTGAGCCGTCCGCCTTTTCGGCGATCATCCCGAGAGCTTCGGCGTCGGTCGAAATCTTTTCCTGCTCGCAGATATACTTGAGGCGGCTCGTAATCTGTTTTGTCGTCAAGCGCTTAAAGTCAAATCGCTGTACGCGGGAAAGAATCGTCTGCGGGACCTTGTTCACCTCGGTCGTCGCAAAGATGAAAATCACGTGCGGAGGCGGTTCTTCCAACGTTTTGAGAAGGGCGTTGAATGCTCCCTTGGAAAGCATGTGCACTTCGTCGATGACAAAAACCTTATACTTTCCAATCATCGGCGTATATTGCGTCTGCTCCAGAAGTTCGCGGATATTATCGACGCCCGTATTGGACGCCGCATCGATTTCGATCACATCCATCGGATGTCCGCTCGCGATGTCTAGGCAGCTCTTGCACTTGCCGCAAGGAACCAGCGGATTTCCGCCCGTACAGTTCAGCGTCTTCGCAAGGATCCGCGCCGAGGTCGTCTTGCCGACACCGCGTGTCCCCGTGAACAGAAACGCATGGTGCAGGCGCCCACCCGTTATCGCATTTTCGATCGTCTTCGCGATATGCTCTTGGCCGACCAGGTCCTGAAAGGATTCCGGTCGCCATTTACGAGCCATTGCCATATAAGCCATAACCGCAAGTATCCTTTAGCGGAGGGTGATTTCACCGTCGGCTGCGATTTTTTCGCGGAGCTTGTCATGCGCCTTGTTCACCGCTTCGTCGGTTAGCGTTTCCGTCATCGACTGGTAGGTAAAGGTATAGACCATGTTTTTCTGCCCCGGAAGAACGCCCACGCCCTGATAGACGCTCTTGAGTTCAATCTTCGAAAGATTCTTCGCCTTGAAGGATCCGAGCTTCTGCAAGATGGATTCGTTCGTCATCCGTTCCGGCACGACCATCGAAACGTCGCGAGTCATAAAGACCTGGCGACTAAAAGGTTTGAAAACGACTTTCCGTTCGCAAAGTTCCAGCACCTTGTCCAGGGACACCTCGAAAAGAGCCGTCGCATAGCCGATGTCAAAAGCCTTGAGCACCGACGGATGGACCATTCCGATTGAACCGATAACCGTCTCGCCGCAAGCGATGACGCCCTGCTTTCCCGGATGCAGGAACTTTTCGGGCTTCTGCGGAGCGCGTACTTCAATCGAGATTCCGAGACGCTTGAAGAGAGAAACGGCAACGCCCTTGATATCGGCAAATTCCACTTCGCGCGGCTTGTCGTCCAAGGCTTCCATCTTGAAATGCCCGGCGAGGACCGCGCACAGGATAGGCTTTTCGGTAAATCCGGAATCGCGCAGATCGCTCCGGGACGCATTCTGGAACTGCGCCTTTCCGTTTTCGAACAGGCGGACGGAACCCGGGCGGTTCTTTTCGTTGTCGGCGACGGACTTAAGAAGAATCGGGATGAGGGAAGTCGGAACGCAGCCCAGCTCCTCGGACAGCGGATTCAAAAGCCTTGCCGGACGGGATCGCGGGTCGTCCTCAGAAGGTTCGCCGAATACGGCTGCCGTATTTGCCGCACTTGTGAAGCGGAGCGACAGGCATTCGTGAAGCCCGAGCGAAGAAAGCGTATAGCGGATACGGCGTCCAAGGATTTCATCCGCCGGGAGATCGTTCGGCTTAATCTTAAACGACGGGACGTCATACGGGATATTGTCAAAGCCCACGAGCCGCGCGACTTCTTCGATCAAATCGACTTCGCGTTCGAGGTCCGGGCGGAACGGCGGGATTTCGAATTCCATATCGCCCAGATGCTTCAGGCCAATGCCCGTGAGATAGCGGACGATTTCCTCTTCCGACGGGGAAATGCCGAGAACCTTTTCGACACGGGACGCGCGGAGCTTCACCACGAAAGGCTTCACCTGGTGGTCGGTCCCCGTGTATTCGACAGCGCCTTTCAAAACCTTTCCGCCGGCGACTTCCTGGATTAAACCGCAAGCGTAATCGTCCATTTCGCGTTGCATCGAATAGTCGATGCCGCGTTCAAAGCGGTAGCTCGAATCGGTCGATGTGCAGAGGCGACGGGCCTGTTTGCGGACAACCGTCGGATTGAACCAGGCGCTTTCAAGAAACACGTTCGTCGTCGTTTCAGTGATTTCGCTTTCCACACCGCCCATCACCCCGGCAACGCAAGACGGACGGTCCCCGTCGCAAATCACCAGGTCGTCGGTCGAAAGTTCGTGTTCCTTGTGATCGAGCGTCTCGATTTTTTCTCCGGGGCGAGCCTTGCGCACAACGACTTCCGCACCGGAAAGCTTCGACATGTCAAAGCTGTGGAGCGGCTGTCCCACGTCCATCAGGACAAAGTTCGTCACATCGACCACGTTGTTTACGCTGTTCAGGCCGACAGACTTGAGGAGCCTCGAAAGCCATTTCGGGGATTCTCCCACGCGGACACCTTCGATGACGCGGCCCACATAGCGGGAACATCCGGCCCCCGGTTCCACGGAAAGCTTGATCGCGGACGATGCATCCTTGGAAGCGTCTTCGGTTAATTTGTAGGAAAGCGGTTTCAGCGGACGGTTAAACTTGGCAGCGAGTTCCCGCGCGACACCTCGGTGGGAAAGCGCATCCGGGCGGTTCGGCGTCACGTTCAACTCGTAAGTCGCGTCGTAAAGCCCTAGCGAGACAAAGGGCGTTCCCGCCGGGATCCGGTCGTCAAGAACCATGATTCCACCGTGGTCGTCCGAAAGCCCGATTTCATCCTCGGCGCAAATCATCCCGAAACTTTCCACGCCGCGGATCTTGGACTTTTTCATCTTGAGCGACTTGCCGTCCGGAAGCGGAAGTTCCGCGCCGATCGGAGCGAGCACGACCGTTTGGCCTGCCGCGACATTCGGTGCGCCGCAAACGACCTGAAGCGTTTCCTTTCCGTTAGAAACCGTCGTGATGTGCAAGTGATCGCTGTCGGGGTGAGGTTCGCACGTGAGAACTTTCGCCACGACCAATTTTTCATACCGTTTCGCAGGCTCTTCCATGCCTTCCACTTCGAGCCCGATAGACGTCAAGGCTTTTGCCACCTGGTCCGCGGTTTCCGGGAGTTCCACATGACGGCGAAGCCAATTCAACGAAACTTTCATCGTATCAAATCCTTTTTTGGGGAAATCTAGAAAATTTCAACCGATCTGATTCAAGGCCCTTTCGGTTATCGCCGAATACCATTCCCGTTCATTGTTGAATTTTGCCGCCAGTTCATCGGATATTTCAAAATTCCAAAAACGACTCTCAATTTCCCGGCCTTACTCCAAAAGCAGAGCCTTTCCGCCAATATCCAGAATCACCGGGAACATCGGGATTTCGATAGCGGAACCCCTGTAAATTTCCCGTCTTAGCAATTTTCCGTTCAGGTCGAAAAGGCGATATTCCGAACCATTGGGAACGCCTGCGATGCGGAAACTGTTTTCGGAAATTTTGGTCGCCTTAAAATTCCGTGAAGCGTTCGACCGTGGAAAAAGAAGGGGATTCCACCAGGGAGCAGCAGCCAGGACCGATGCCTCCATAAGCCCAATCGATATCATCAGGGCATTTAAGGTCCGAAGAAATCGCAGAAGCAATCGTTTTTTTCAATTCCGCATCCAAAAACGAGCTGTCATTTTCAATAATACCGATTTCTCGCAACCGCATCGTTTCAAAATACAGAATTTCGCTAAATTGATGCGTTCCCGGCGTCCCATAAGTACTGTCATTGGGATACGTTTCGGAACAGCGCTGGTTGACACGTACCAAATAAAAGGATATCTCCGTCTGGTATGAAAAATCAAAAGAAATCATAACGCTTGTATCAAGCAAAGATATAAAGCTTATCGAAGATTTTCCTGACGAACAGTATTCCTCAAAAAAAGAGTTTTTTGAAGAATCCACGTAAAACCGAGAATAGACATCGCAAAAATTTTCAATATTCTCTTCATTTACAGTCAATCCTGATATTCCAAAGTCAGAGGCCATCGGAAACTCCTGTCCAAGAGCGAGACTTAAAGGAGACAAGAGGAATAAGGATTTAACGAACAACCTAAAACGCATTATTTTTTCCTCCACACCAGTTCAAGAGCGTTTTCCGGTTCAAACTTTACGTGATGGACCGTCGCATACTGGTGAACGGTTATATTCTTTCCCAAAAAACGGCCATCGAGTCTTTTACTGGACTGTCCCAAAATCAAATCGGCATTTGGCGCAAAAATGGTGCCGCCCCACATTCCCTCGACAGTCATCGCCTCGCTTCCATGCTGTATTAGCATAAATCCCTTCGCGGCCTGCTCTAGATTTTCATTTGTATTTTGCGCACGCCATACGGCAGAGCCATTTAAATGCAAGACGGTCTTTTGGCCCGGATTTACAAAATGCATCTTGCTACCGGATTCCAACAGGATGCTTCCCACAAACATTTCTCCCGGGGCGATAAACAACGTACCTCCCGAATAAATAAAGGCCACTCCCCCGCTGTCCGGGTACATCCCCGGAAAAAGCAGAGGGATGGATATTTTCAAAACCGGACATTCGAAACCTGCCGTAACAATTTCAGCGGAAAGATTTTGGGGATGATGTTTATCCAAAATGATGGGGCGTTCCTTGCAGGAGAGGAAATATCGCAGTTCAACATTTTGAAGCGTGTCCTTAGAATCATTAAATACTCGAACACGCAAAAGAGTCTGCGCCGAATTTGCAAATTGCTCGTCGCGAGACTCAATCAAAATATTCGCTTCAACAAAAGAAAGCCCAAAAAAGATGACAGCCAACATAAAGCGCATAGCCATCGTCCCCTTTCTTAATCGTTAAATCGTTCCCGGCGAAAGCATCCAGCTTGCGCGATTTATGCGGAGAATTGTTTTCTCGCCGACGCGGGAAGCCGCGTTCCGAACTTCGGATTCCGAAACCGGGAGATTTCCCTGCCAAAGCAGCCGACCGTTCAGACCGTAAAGCCTTGCCGTTCCGCGAGAGGCGAGAATTGCCGTTTTCCAGGACGAAATCTTCTGCGCAAATTGCGGTGCGATTTTCGTCGTCCCGCCGATGTCGAGTACAATGATTCCGTCGGCAAAGAGGCCGCCGGCGTCCGTTGCGCGAACCCGGATCAGATAAAGGCCGAAATTCAATTCCAGCGAATCGTTCGCGGGCGTAATCGTCAACATCGAACCGGAAACATTTACCGCTATCTTGTCGTTTAACGAAAGCGGTTCATAGGCAAGCGAATCGCCGTCCGGATCGGTGAAAAGCGTATCCAAGTCCACGAGGACTTCGAATCCGGAAGTTTTCAGTTCCACAATCGTATCCCTTCTCGCCACCGGCTTGTCGTTCACCGGCGTAAGGTAAACATGGATTTTGAAACTCGCCGTTCCCGAAATGCTGTCCGTTGCGCTGACCGTCACAAAGGCGTCGCCCGTCGAATCCTTGACCGACTTGATAAACAGATCGCCCGATGTCGTTATGGTAACGTTCAGTTTTCCGTCATCGCTCGATGCGCTAAAATAAAGCTTGTCGCTATCGGGATCCGAAAACCAGGCTTTCACTTCCGAAGCCTTGAAACGGATCGCCGTCGTAAAATCCTCGTTCCGGACAAGCGTATCGAACGCTGCGGTGTCCGCCACGACAAACGGAGGATCGTTCATATCCAAAACATCCAGCGCCACGGTAGCCACGTTCGATGTATCGAGGAGATCGTTTACAACAAAGTAAGTAAACGTATCCGCGCCAAAGAAATCCGCATCGGGCAAATAGGTAAACGAGCCGTCCTCTTCAAGAACAACCGAGCCATGCCGGGCGTTCGACTTGAGGGTAGCACGAAGCAGGACCGCCGAATCGTCCGGGTTCACATCGTTTGCGAGAACGCCTTCTTTCGCGGAAACGACCAAAACGCTATCCTCGTAAGCCTCGTAAGAGTCCTCTCTCGCCTTGGGCAAATCCTTCACCGGAGTAATCGTCACCGGGAACGTGAACTTCGCCGAATCCTTTCCGTCCGTTGCAAAGAGCGTCACCTGCGAAATGCCAAAGAAATCCTCCACGGAATGGAATGTCAGCATGTAATAGCTTCCCAAATCTTCCAGCGAAGCATCGATATTTCCGTCTGTCACAACGCCTTTCGCCAAGACATCGCCATCGACATCGGCGAACTGGATTTTTTCCATCGGAACTTTAAAAAACTCCTCGCCAAAATCTTCCAGATACGAGATGTCTTCAAAAACCGACGAATCCTTGACCGTTACGGTCGGCGGGTCGTTTATGCACTTGACGCTTATCAAGACGGTGCCCGGTTTGCTTTCAAGACCCGTCGTATCGATGAGCGTGTAAGTCCAGGAATCCAGGCCACAGTAATTTGCATCGGGGATATACGAGAACGTTCCGTCGGACGTATCGACCGAAAGTTTTCCGTGGGACGTTTTCGTGTAGGATTTGATATCAAACGGTGTCCCGTCCATATCGTAATCGTTTCGGAGAATGCTTCCCTTGAGGGATACGGTTAAAGTATCGTCTTCATCGACCCTATAGGAATCGCGCACGGCAACCGGCGGATTTTCCACGTCTTTCGTCTCGACGATTAATTTGTACACCGCAGAATCCTTTGCGTCTTTTGCGACAAGGACCACCAAAGCTTCTCCGTTCAGATTCGCCTTTGGCACAAAGCGGATCGTATCGGAAAGTCCAAATTCGGTTTTGGGATTCAAGAGAGAAATCGTTCCCGCGACGATATTCGAAATACGCGCGGAGATTTTCAGCGCATCGCTATCCCTGTCGAAGAAAATTTTTGAAAGCACGAGCGACAGCGTATCCGATTCCGCAAGCTCGGTCGAATCGATTTTCCCGTCGGCGTTCTTCGACTTATACGGTTCCAAAAGTTCCGGCGGATACGAGACGCAGGAATCGCCCATGATGAGCGCGGCGAGCGTAAACGTATTCGTCACTCCGTAGGTTTTCGCAATCGTATTCTTGTAACTGAACTGGATTCCAAGCTGCGAAGATACATTCCAGGCAGGCGTCGAAGATTTCCAATCCTGGTCTAGGTTGGCAAAGGCGACAAAGACAGTTTTAAAATCCGAAGCGGAATCCAGAAGCGTTCCGTAATAGTTGTCATCGCTGATTGTCGATTGTTTGAAGTCCATCCGCACCGGAGCGTTCGCCTTGTAGGTGAGGCAGGCGCCCTTGTAAGCGGAAAGGCTTATCGGAACATTCTCGTAAGCCGCGTTCTGTTTCCAGCCAAAGCCGTAGCCCGCACCGTTCGAACCCGAAGTCTTCACCGAAAAGTTCGCCGTGCGGTAGCCGTCAACTGTAGCCGTATCGACCGACGGACCGTTTCCGTATTTGAAGTCATACCAATAGGCCGGCGCCTTGTTGCCGTTTCCGGCAACGGTCCAAACCGTATCCGTCTTTGCCCAGAGCGTCCCCAGGTACGCCAAGAAAGAAAGTCCGAAAATCATTGACTTCATAGTAGTCATCTCCTCTTTCCCTGTAAAGATAGTAATTGATATGCTTTTTGCAACTATTCCCAAATATCGCCAGGAAGTTTTGAAATATCGCGAAAATCCAGCTTCTGCGGACCGGAGCTTTCGACAGGCGAAAGCCGCGCAAGCTGTTTCCCCGCCCTCTCGATGACGATGTCTTCACCCTTTAACGCTACCTGGTTCAAAAGGTCGCCAAAGCCCTTGCGCGCTTCCATCGCCGAGACGATTTTTGCCATTCCGAATCCTCTTTTGTTTCAGACAGTTTTCCATGAAAAATACATATTGTGGATTATGGAAAAAACCTTTCCCGTCAGCAAGTACCTGTCCGCGGTCAAGAAACTGGTCACGACGCAGATTCCGCCGGTCTGGGTGAACGGCGTCATTACGCAGATTACGGAACGCGGGCGCATGGTCTATCTCGGCATCGCCGAATTTGCGGAAGGCGATGTGAAGCCGCTAGCGAAACTCGACCTCTACATGTTCGCCGGGGAATTTTCCCAAATGCAGGCAAGGCTCATGAACCTGCCCATCCCGTTCACGCTCAAGGAACAGCTCAAGGTAAACCTCCAGGTCGAAGCGGACTTTTACATCGGCAGCGGCAAGTTCCAATGCCGCATAAGGAACATCGACCCGAACTTCACCGTCGGAGAACTTGCAAAAACGCGACTGGCCATCTTGCAAAGGCTCGAAAAGGAGGGTCTTCTCGAAAAGAACAAGCGCCTCCCATTCGCAAGGCTTCCGCTGAAAGTCGGGCTTGTCACGGGCGAAAATACCGCGGCCTTCAAGGATTTTACGACAACGCTCGCCGGTTCGGGATTTCCCTTTGAAGTCATCGCCGAATACGCCAAGATGCAGGGCAACGAAACCGAGGCGACCGTTCTAAATGCGCTGTCCGCTCTCGAAAAGAGGATGGACCTAGACGTCGTATGCATCGTCCGCGGAGGCGGCGCCAAGACGGATCTGAACTACTTCGACAGCGAAGCCCTCTGCCGCAAAGTTGCCGATTACCCTTATCCGGTCCTCACCGGAATCGGCCACCAGATCGACGAAAGCCTGCTCGATAAGGTCGCCTACACCTCGTGCATCACGCCGACGGACTGCGCCAAGTTCCTCATCGCCCGCGCAGAAAGCGCCAAGCGCGCTCTCTCCGACGTCATTTTCAAAATCGCAACCGGTGCCCAGATGTCACTTTCCTCCGCCAAGAATAGACTGCATCGGGCGGAATCCAGGCTTTCCATCGTCTTCGGAAGGCGCATCGCCGCCGAAGAACAGAAGCTCCACGCCATTGCGCACAACTTAATCCACATCCCGGCAAGGCTTCTCCGCGAAGAAGAGGAGAAGCTCGCTCGGGATTTCGAAGGCCTGCAATTCGGCGCGCAAAAAATCATCGCCCTGGAAAAAGCGAAATTCCAGATAGTCGAAACGAAGGTCCAAGCGAACGACCCGAAGCGGATTCTTTCCCGTGGATATTCCTATACGACGCGCAACGGAAAGACGCTTGCAAGCGCAGCGGAAATCAACTCCGGCGACGAACTTTGCCTGCACTTCGCCGATGGCAGCGTTTCGGTCACCGCCAACAGGCGTAACTAAAAAAATCACATGATGACTGAAGAAGCGAAATCCGCAACCAAGGCAAAAGTGGACAACTTGAAAAACTTTCCGCTAAATGCCCCGACAGCTGATAGACATTTCAATGATCGCGCTTTCCATCGCCCTGATGGGAAGCGCTACGTTTACTGTTTTGAAAACTCTCCGACGTGCAAACGCTCTTCCGCGCGCCTGACTTCCTTTTCCGTCGGAGAAACCGCATCCATCAGGCTATAAGGAATTCCCAGTTCCTTCCATTTGGGAATCGCAAAGGCGTGATACGGCAAAACTTCCACGCGGGAAACCGTCCCGAGCGATACGATGAATCTGTACGTTGCCCGAAGATCCTCTTCGCCGTCGGTAAGTCCAGGAACCAGAACGCGTCGAATCCACATCGGAATTTTTTTGTCGGAAAGATAGCGGGCCATTTCCAGGACGTTTGCATTGTCCTGCCCCGTTAAAGCCTTGTGCCCCGCGGCATCGAACATTTTCAAGTCCAAAAGGACCAGATCCGTCACCGCCAACAGCTTGTCAAATTTTGTCAGGTATTCCCTGGAATTTTCAAACGGGTTCCCGCTCGTGTCGAGCGCCGTATGCACCGAATGTTTCTTGCACAGGGAAAAGAATTCCGTAAGGAAATCCAGCTGCAGAAGCGGCTCCCCGCCGCTAGCCGTCACGCCGCCGTTGTCTTTCCAATAGGATTTATACCGATAGACTTTTGCAAAAAGTGCTTCGGGCGTGTATCTTGCACCGCCCGAAATTTTCCAGGTTTCCGGATTATGGCAGTAGCGGCAACGCATCCGGCATCCCGATAAAAAGACGACACACCGGACACCCGGTCCATCCACAAGACCGAACGTCTCGATTTTGTGAATGAACCCTTCGGCCATTACATCCTGTCGTGGCACGTCCGCGAGATGACATCCATCTGCTGTTCACGCGTGAGGTCGATGAACTTCACCGCATAGCCGGATACCCGAATCGTAAAGTTCTGGTATTCTTCCTTTTCGGGATGTTCCATCGCATCGATAAGCTTTTCGCGCCCAAAGACATTGACATTCAGATGATGCGCGCCCTGTTCAAAGTAGCCGTCCATCACCTGGACCAGATTGTTCTCCCGTTCCTCTTCGCTGTGGCCGAGAGCTTCGGGGTTGATCGTCTGCGTATTGCTGATGCCGTCGAGCGCCCAGCGGTACGGGATTTTCGAAACGGAATTGAGAGAGGCGAGAAGCCCGTTCTGTTCCGCACCGTAGCTCGGATTCGCTCCCGGAGAAAGAGGTTCACCGGCCTTGCGACCGTCAGGCATCGCACCGGTCGCCTTTCCATAAACGACATTCGATGTAATCGTCAAGATCGAAGTCGTCGCTTCGGAATTCCGGTAGGTGTGATGCTTGCGGACCTTATCGACAAACGACTTCAAAAGTTTCACGCCAATTTCGTCTGCGCGGTCGTCGTCGTTCCCATACTTCGGGAAATCGCCTTCGGTAACGTAATCGACGACAATCCCCTTTTCGTTTCGGACCGTCTTGACCTTCGCATATTTGATAGCCGAAAGGGAATCGATGACATGCGAAAAACCCGCAATCCCCGTGGCGAACGTGCGACGGACATCGGTATCGATCAGCGCCATTTCTTCCGCTTCGTAGTAATACTTGTCGTGCATATACTGAATCGCGTTTAGCGTATTCACGTAAAGTCCCGCGAGCCATTCCATCATCGCGTCGTACTTTTCCATCACCTCGTCAAAATCCAAATATTCCGAGGTAATCGGCTGCATCGCCGGCCCGACCTGTTCAAGGCTTTTTTCGTCAACGCCTCCGTTGATCGCGTAGAGAAGGCACTTGGCGAGATTCGCACGCGCTCCGAAGAACTGCATTTCCTTGCCCGTCTGGGTTGCGGATACACAGCAGCAGATCGAATAGTCGTCGCCCCATTCCGGCTTCATGACGTCATCGTTTTCGTATTGGACAGAACTCGTCGTAATCGAAATCTTCGCCGCATACTTCTTGAAGTTTTCCGGGAGACGCCCCGTATAGAGTACGGTCAGGTTAGGCTCCGGGGAAGGCCCCATGTTTTCGAGCGTGTGCAGAAAGCGGAAATCGTTCTTCGTCACCATGGAGCGTCCATCCACGCCCGTACCGCCGACTTCGAGCGTTGCCCACACCGGGTCGCCGGAGAACAGCTGGTTGTAGGAAGGAATCCGCGCGAACTTCACCATACGGAACTTCATCACCAGGTGATCGATCAGCTCCTGCGCTTCCGATTCCGTGATAAGCCCCCTTTCCAGATCGCGCGACAGGTAGATATCGAGGAATGTGGAAATCCGCCCGACGCTCATCGCGGCTCCGTTCTGCGTCTTGACCGCTCCGAGGTAACCGAAATAGAGCCACTGCACCGCTTCCTTAGCCGTCTTCGCCGGCAGGGAAATGTCGAATCCGTAGGATGCGGCCATCGTTTTCAGTTCCTTGAGAGCCTTGACCTGCATCGAGATTTCTTCGCGCAGGCGGATCACGTCGTCCGTCATCGTCCCGTCGCCGCAATTCGCCTTGTCTTCCAGCTTTTTGGCAATCAGAAAATCAATTCCGTAAAGCGCCACGCGACGGTAGTCACCCACAATGCGTCCGCGACCGTAGGTATCGGGAAGCCCCGTGACGATATGGCTGTGCCGCGCGAGCTTCATCTCGGGCGTATAGACATCGAAGACACCGTCGTTATGCGTCTTGTGATACTTCGTAAAAATCTCGTGGAGTTTCGGGGACGGCGTGTAACCGTAAGTCGAACACGCTTCCTCGGCCATACGGATTCCGCCAAACGGCATGAAGGCGCGCTTGAGAGGCTTGTCCGTCTGCAACCCGACGACCTGTTCTAGACCCTTCATCGATTCGGAAATATAACCCGGACCATGCGAAGTGATGGATGAAACGATTTCCGTGTCCATGTCGAGAACGCCGCCTTTCCTGCGTTCTTCTTTCTGGAGCTTCTGGAGTTCGCCCCAAAGCCTGCTTGTCGCATCGGTCGCGCTTGCGAGGAACGATTCGTCGCCGTCATAGGGTTTGTAATTTTTCTGGATGAAATCGCGGACATTGATTTCTTCTTTCCAGATCCGGCCATCAAAGCCATCCCAACCTTCATACTGGACCATAAGGACTCCTTTTTATTTTTTCACATCCCAAATATAGGAAAAGACGCCTCGCCAAGAACCGGTGCAATCTTTTTCGCATTACATTTTCGCTTCGTCTAACATTCGGTTTTGACACATTTGTCCGATTCGGAATGCGGGTTGACCAAAGTTCCGCAGAAATTCCTCATTCCTAATTTTCTCGACCGTCTGCGGTTCTAGGAAGCCGCTTTCGGAATGAACATCGCTTTCGTCATCCGCGTACCGTCCATTTTCAGAACCCGGAACCGGTTTCCGCCGATCTTGACTTCCGCGCCAACCGAAGGAATCGCGCCGAGCTTTGCAAGAATAAGCCCCGAAACGGTTTCCACGTGAACGGTTTCCTCTTCCTCGAATTCAACGCCGGTAGCATCTTCAAAATCCGAAAGCGTGATCAGCGGATTGAAAACATAGCGTCCATCCTTTAATTTCTGGATCATCGCATCGTCTTCTAGGTCATCCTCGTCCTTGATCTCGCCGACGATTTCTTCCACGATATCTTCCACGGTCACAAGCCCCGCGACCCCGCCGTATTCATCGACGACAATCGCGAGTTGGTTTCCGTTTTCGCGAAGTTCCCGCAGCAAGTCGTCAATCTGCTTCTGCTGCGTCACAAAATTCGCCGGGTTCAAAAGCTCCTGCAAGTCGAATTTTTCCTTTCCGTGCTTTTCCGTGTACCATTCGAGGAAATCCCTCGCCGAAAGAATGCCGATAATGTTGTCGATGGAATCGCGGTACACGGGAACTCGGGAATGGCGCTCTTCGTTCAAGATTCGAATCGTCTCTTCGAGCGACGTCGTTACATCGATAGCGACCATATCGATCCGCGGAGTCATGATTTCCCGCACAGGCGTTTCCACAAAATCGAAAATATTCAAAATCATCTGGCGCTCGTCTTCGTCAAGCGCATCCTCGTCGTCGGACATGTCGGACTTGAGCGCGTCCCGCTTGTCCTCGGAAAGAAAGTTGAGCTTCGGGTTGTAGCCCAAGGCCTTGTGCACTTTCAGGTAGAGCCTATTCGCAAGCTTCGCTTCCAAGACAAACGGAAGCCGCAGATATTTAAAAATCGGAAGCAGCACATGCGAAAGCGTCTCGGGCCAAAGCGCCCCGAACATATTCGGAAGCAAAATGACAAAGGAATACACGACGACTCCCGAAAGGATGGCATACAAAACAATCCCCAAGAGAAACTCGCCGTAAAATCCTTGCGAAAGCACATACGACGCGATGAACCCAAGAACCCCGGCGGAGACGTTCAGGATCGTCCGGGCAATCGAAACCGTTTCATTAAAACCCGGTGCATCGACATAGGAATTGACCCTTGCTACAAGCTTTTCGTCCTCCTCGCTTTCCGTCGTCACGGAAAGTTCCAGGAAAACCGTTTTCACCAGGGAAAAAATCCCAGAAAGGATGACACAGGCAATCGCAAGCACAAGGTAAGGCGTTGCGGAATTGCCCCAAGAAATGACAGGCATCAGTTTTTACTCCTTCGTTTTTTTTGACCCCTTTTCGCCCGCATGGTAAATGTCGAGACCCAAAATTTCCTTTTCGCGGCGACGCATCACGGCGCGTTCCTGCGCCGTGTGGTGATCGTATCCGGAAAGATGCAGAAGACCGTGCACGATCATGCGCTTGAGTTCCATATAGAAAGAATTTCCAAATTTCGGCGCCTGGCGCTTCACCTGGTCGCGGGCAATGTAGATTTCGCCAAGCAGGTAATCCTCGTGCCATTCAAAGCTCAGCACGTCCGTCACCTTGTCTAGCTTGCGGTAAGCATGGTTGAGTTCGCGGACCATCCGATCGGAACAGATGACGATGTTTACGTTTTCCGGATACCCTTCTTCGACGAGGATCTTGCGGGCGAGAGGTTCAAGGCGCGCCTTCCACGGAAACGCATCCTTTTCGCTTTCGGAAAGGAAATTTACCTGAAAAGCCGGTTGTCGGGGTTTCGTCTTCATATTAAAGTTCGTACCACTTTTGCAGAATCGAAATAATCGACTTCGCCTGTTCCTTGCTGGAGATATTGAACTTGCTGCGCTGCTTGAAAACGCCCTGCTGCTTCTGGTAGCGGCGAATCGAAACCTTCGGTTCACCGAATTCACCCGTCTTGGAGTTTCTTTCCTGATACAGGAACATCATCGTTGACCAGGCGCCCTTGCTTAAAAATTCCTTCGAAAGTTCCTTGATGACAACTTCACCGGTTTCTTCGTCGGTGTATTCGATAGTCGGTTCCAAATTTTCTGTATCCATAATCACCTCGTGAAAATTACGTTCATTCCGGAAAAAGATAAAAATCTATATTCAAGGCATCACGGTTTCTGCCACAAAGGAGCCCATTTTGAACTTCCACATCCGTTTCCTGTCTCTGAATCGCGCTGCGTTCATCCTCGCCTTCCTTGCTGCTTCCGCCATGGCGCAGGGCGCCTCTTCCGTCGGAAAGGTCCGCTATATCCTGGGCGAAGTCACCGTGCAGAAAAAGGCGGGCGAAAGCTGGAATCCGCTGCGGATAGGGCTCAAGGTCAAGAGCAACGACCTGATCCGCACCCTGGTCGAAAGCGAAGCGGGCATCGCACTCTCGGACGGAAGTCTCATCACCATCGAAGAGAACACAACCATCCGATTCGAAACGGCGGTGAACAACCAAAACGAAAGCGGTACCACGGTGGATCTCCGAACGGGACGCGTATTTTTTGACATACAAAAGCAAAAAGACGGACACAAGTTCGAATTCAGGACAGGAACGGCGACAGCCGCCATCCGTGGCACGAACGGCTTTCTCGAAAGTGGAACCGAAGGCATCATCGTTTCACTCGAATCCGGAAAGATGCTTGTGACGGGCAGAGACGGCAAGGCTCTCGAAGTCCTCGGCGGCGAAACGCTGGTCGAAGAAAAGGGGAAAGGGCTCCAGAAATTCAAGACGCCGAGTTCCGGAACAAAAGGCCTCGCCAAGGAAATCGCGTCCGAGAAAAAATCCGGCACGTTCAGCGCAAGCACGCTCAAGGAAAATTCAGGGAAGCTCGACGAAAAGAACAAAGCCACGCTCGACAGTCTGTCCCGCAATCCTCCCTGTAAATTCGACGCCATCCCGCCCAAGACGACAAGTCCCGATATTCCCGTCAGCGGAAAATGCAAGCCGGACATTCGTGTCCAGGTAAACGGCATCGAGGCGAAACTTTCGGACGGAGGCAGGTTCCTGTCGGCGGTCTCTTTCGGCAAGGAATCCTACGGGACAAAACGCATCCGGGTAAAATGCTCCATCGGGGATGCGGAAATGCTTTGCCATGAAGCCTTTGCCGAATATGTTCCCGCTTCTCTAAACGACGGGAACGCCTTTATCCGCCTTGAAAAAATCGACATCCCAAGCGCATCCGGGGAAATCTCCGTGAAAGGGGAATTCTTCAGCGAAGATCCGGCAGCTATCGTAACCGTTACCTTCGGAAATTTCACCTCGAAAAACCTAAACGTTCCAAACGCTAACGGGCGCTTCGCAATTGCCATTCCCGAAACGGCAGAACAGGGCGAAAGCATCGTGACGGCAACGCTCGCCACGAAAAAAGGCACACAAAAAGATTCCATCCAAATTCCGTTCCCGCCAAAGATCCGGATAATTTCCGGAAGCGAAGAAAAGTGCGAAATTTCATTCTCGCTCAGCGGAACGCAAGGAAGGAATGTCCAGGTCGAAGAACTTGTCGATGGGATTCCCGCGACAAAGGCGACATTCTCCAAGGACATTTCCCTCGCGATTTTCCCGATGATTCCCGGAAAGCATCGCTACAAGCTTCTCGCTACGGATGAAAACGGGAACCGGTCCGAAGCCTCGAAAACACTTGTCTGCAAGGAATAAACGTGCCTCTTTTCGCCTACCACTTTAGGGAACTTTCCGTTCCGCTCAAAAAAAAAGGCAAAATTCTCGAAGCGCTTTCCCATGCAGTCGGAATTTTGCCCGATTCCATCCTGAACCTGGAAGTCGAGCGATTCGCCTTGGATTCCCGAAAGCGCAGCGCACCTCACTGGAGCTATAACGTCAAGTTCGAAACGGCAAAGCCTCTAGCCCAAACTCGCTGGCTTGTCCCTGCAACAGAAAAAGCGGAAACGCTCGAAAGCGACGTTCTGAGAGATTCCGTTCCGATATCAAAAAACGTCACGGTCGTTGGAGCGGGACCAGCCGGGCTGTGGGCTGCGCTTTCCTTTGCACGAAAAGGTTTCCAGGTAAATCTATATGAACAGGGAAAACCGGTCGAGGAACGGTTCCAGGATATCCGGAGGTTCTTTGTCGAACGGAAATTCAATCCCCGCTCGAACATCCTATTTGGCGAAGGCGGAGCGGGCGCCTACTCCGACGGAAAGCTCAACACGCGCACACGTAATGTCTATTCGAGCGCCGTCCTCGCCGATATGGTTCACTTCGGCATTTCAAGGGATGTCCTGACATTTGCAAAACCCCACGTCGGAACGGATCGCCTGATTCTCTTGCTCAAGGCTCTCCGCAAGGAATTTCTGGCTCTCGGCGGAAAGGTCCACTTCCACACCGCTCTCGAAGATATCGAAATTTCTAGCGGAAACCTGTCTCGTGTCAATTTCAACGGAACCTGGCAAAATGCGGACAACCTGATCCTCGCCCCGGGACACTCCGCGAGATTTCTTTACGAACTCTTGCACGAACGCGGCGTCGCCGAAGAAAGCAAGGCGTTTGCGCTTGGGGTCCGCGTCGAACATCCGCAGGAACTCATCAACATCCGCCAGCTAGGAAAGAACGTCAACACGGAACTCACCGGCAGTGCGGAATACGCGCTCACGGCAAAGACCCTCGGCGGAAAATCCGCAGCCTACAGTTTCTGCATGTGCCCGGGCGGCGTACTCGTCCCCTGCGTTTCCGAAGAAGGAACGCTTGCGACCAACGGCATGAGCTACAGCAAGCGAAACGGCAAACTCGCCAACGGCGCAATCGTCGTCCCCATCGAAAAGAGCGACTCGCTCTTCGGCGGCATCGAAATGCAGAGACGCTTCGAGAAAAGGGCGTTCGAACTCGGCGGAAAAAACTATTCCGCACCAGCGCAGACCATCCGGGCGTTCCTCGAAGGGAAAAACGACTCGGTTCTCCCCACGAGCTCTTTTGCGACGGGGATTCTATCCTGCCCGCTCCGGGAAATCCTCGACGACTTCCTTTGCGATTCGCTCGCCGAAGGCTTTGAACAGTTCGAAAAAAAGATTCCGGGATTCATCGACAATGGGCTTATCGTCGCCCCCGAAACGCGCACCAGCTCCCCGGTTCGCATCGTCCGGAACACAGATACGCTCGAAAGCGTTTCTGCGAAAGGGCTTTTTGTCATTGGCGAAGGCGCAGGCTACACCGGCGGAATCGTGACCAGCGCCGCTGACGGAATCAAGCTCGCCAACCGCGCCAAAATGATAATAAATTAAATTCGGATTTTTGATTTTCACACAAAGGATTCCCGTTATGATCACCCGCGTCATCGACCGAAACTTCGCCAACATGCGACTAGACCGTTTTTTGCGCAAGGCTTTCCCGAACGAACCGCTCTCCACGTTCTTCGCGATTCTCCGGAAAAAGAAAGTCCGTGTCAACGGAATCCACGCGAAAGCTCCCCAAATGCTCCGGGAAGGCGACACGGTCGACATTTACGAAAATTTCAAAAGTCTTGAAAATCAAGCGCAAAACGAATCCGCTCCCAAAAAATCCTGGGGTTCGGAAGCCCGATTCGCGGACCGTGATTTCGTACAAAATAATTTGAATCTCGCTCTCGAAAAGGAGGACTTCGTCGTCGTCGACAAACCGTCCGGAATTCCGAGCCAACCGGGAACGGGAACCCGAAAGGGGGAATCCCTGGTCGAAATGCTTTGGCAATGGGGCGCGGACGGAAGGCTCGATTTCAAGCCGACAATCGCCCATCGTCTCGACGAGGAAACCTCGGGGCTTCTCATCGCGGCCCTCCACGGCGATACGCTCCGCGAATTCACGCGAATGCTCCGCGAACACAAAATTCAAAAAACGTATTTCGCGCTGGTCAAGGGGAACCTCAAAAGGGAACGCGGCACCATCAAGACGACGCTCGAACGCACGGATTCCAAGGCCGGAGCCAAAATGAAAACGGGAACGGCATCGGGCGTTTCCGCCGTCACCCATTACGCGGTCAAGGAACAGTTAAAAGGCTACGACCTTGTGAAAATCAATCTCGAAACGGGGCGGATGCACCAAATCCGCGCGCACTTCGAAAGCATCGGACATCCGCTCGTTGGGGACTCGCGCTATGGGGACTTCGCGCTCAACAGGGAATTCAAAAAGGAATTCGGATTGAAAAGGCTGTTCCTTCACAGCGCGCGGCTCGAATTCGAATGGAAGGGGGAACACATCGTCGTGGAATCCCCGCTTCCCAAAGAACTGCGCGAAGTCGTGAAAGCGATCAAGAAGTCGGGCAACGGGAAATAGAAGTTTTTCATATGCGGGTAACATCTACCCGAGCAAGGTCCAGATGTTCGCCACATCTGTCCTCCTCTAACTGCCAGCGGGTCTAGCTAGTCATCTTCGTGATTTTTCCCTATCGTATTGACAAATCCTGTTCTTTCACCTTTTTGTTGCTTTTCCACCAACCTTAAAAATGTTCCCTTTAAAACCACTCCGTTTTTTATCCAAGCCATTTCCAATAAGTTCTTCAAACAGCAGACGAAGCGAATGGATAAAAGCAGTTTTTTCACTGCCGTTAATACCCAACTGAAGATTCATTCTAGGATTCAAAACGATTGTGGTTTGCCCTTGAAAGGCAAAGAAATTCCATACGATATTGAATTACCCAATACAAATTTTCTCCTTGTTGTCCTGTTCACCCCATAGCAAAAATTTCTTCATTTTGAAGTTTCTTTTCAAACAAAATACACCCTAAAATATACATACAATTGGAGGTATTCCCAAATTTTCCCAAAGGCATTTATCTATCTTTTCCAAGTATTTCAAAAAAGGAAAACGCCATGGCTATTGCAGACAACACCAAAGTCGCCATCCATTACACGCTCAAGGATGACGCGGGAAACATCATCGACTCTTCGACGGGCAAGGAACCGCTGAGCTACATCCAGGGACGCGGCATGATAGTCCGCGGGCTCGAAAAGGCGCTCGCCGACAAAAAAGTCGGGGACAAGTTCTCGATCGATGTCGCGCCGGGCGAAGGCTATGGCGAATACAATTCCGAACTGGTGCAGACCGTTCCCAAGAAAGCGTTCCAGGCAGAAGAAATCAAGCCGGGAATGGTTTTTTACGCGCAGACTCCGGCGGGAACGATTCCGCTTTCCGTAAAAAAGGTCGAAGAGGAAAATGTCACGGTCGACATGAACCACGAACTCGCCGGAAAGACGCTCCACTTCGAAATCGAGGTGATGAAAGCGGACCCGATGACCGAAGAGGAAATCAAGGCGCTCGAAGAGGAGCACCACTGCTGCGGAAAGCACGGCGACGGCGAATGCTGCGGAAAACACAAGCACGAAGACGGGGAACATCACTGCTGCCACGGCGAAGGCCACGAGGACGGCGAGCACCACTGCTGTTGCGAGGACAAGGAATAATCCCTTTCCTTTACCGCAACGCAAAAAAGTCCGCATCGCTGCGGACTTTTCCTTTTGGTTGTAAAAAATCAAGTGTGGTAATTGGGAGCTTCCTTCGTGATGGTCACATCGTGCGGATGCGATTCGCGAAGTCCCGCATTGGTGATGCGGACAAAGGTCGCCTTTTTGTAAAGCTCGTCCAAATTCGCCGCCCCGGCGTATCCCATCGCGGAATGGATGCCGCCAATCAACTGGTAAATCGTATCGCGGAGCGGTCCCTTGTAAGGAACGCGTCCTTCGATGCCTTCGGGGACGTACTTCTTTTCCTCGGTGACGCTTCCCTGGAAGTAACGGTCTGCGGAACCGGCCTTCATCGCGCCGAGCGAACCCATGCCGCGGTAAGCCTTGTAGCTGCGACCGTCGGCGAGGATGATTTCTCCCGGGCTTTCTTCCGTCCCGGCAAAGAGGCTTCCGACCATCACGGCGTTTCCGCCCGCGGCGAGAGCCTTTACAATGTCGCCCGAATACTTGATTCCGCCGTCCGCGATAATCTTCACGCCGGCCTTTCGAGACGCCTTGCCACACTCGACAACCGCGGAGAACTGCGGATAGCCGACGCCTGCGACGATGCGGGTCGTGCAAATGGAACCCGGCCCGATTCCCACCTTCACCACATTCGCGCCGCACTTCGCAAGTTCCGTGACCGCTTCCGGCGTGCAGACGTTGCCTGCGCAAATCGTGAGCTTCGGATATTTCTTGCGGACCGTCTTGACCATGTTCCGCACACCGACATGGTGCCCGTGCGCCGTATCGATCACGACCATATCGACGCCCGCATCGACAAGAGCCTTGACGCGTTCGAGCGTGTTCGCCGAGGTGCTGACCGCCGCCGCAACCAAAAGCTGCCCGTTCTTGTCGAGGCTCGCGTTCGGGTTGCTTTCGCGCTTCAAAATGTCGGTCATCGTCACAAGGCCCTTGAGCGCGCCCGTCGCATCGACTAGCGGAAGCTTTTCTACGCGATGCTCGTTCAAAATTTCCTTCGCCTTCGCAAGGCTGATCTTCGGGGAAGCCGTAATCGGATTCTTCGTCATCACGTCGCGGATTTTCACCGAATGGTCCGTAATCATGCGCAGGTCACGGCTCGTCAGCATCCCGACAAGCTTTCCCTTCGAGAGAATCGGGAAACCGCTCACCTTCGTTTCGAGCCTTGTCCTGTAAGCGTCGCTCACCGGCTGGTCCGCATCGAGCGTCACCGGGTTCGAAACGATTCCCGACTGCCAGCGCTTGACCTTGCGGACTTCCTCGGCCTGCGCCTCGATGGACATGTTCTTGTGGATAACACCGAGACCGCCCTGGAGAGCGATCGAAATGGCGAGCGGCGCAGTCGTCACCGTATCCATCGCCGCGCTGATAATTGGAATGTTCAGTTTGATATTTGCAGAAAGCTGGGTCTTGACATCCGTCTGGGTAGGTAAGACCGCGGATTCCCCCGGCACGAGCAAAACGTCGTCGAACGTGAGGGCTTCGGGAAGTAGTTTCATAAGAACCTCTTTTTGCGCAAAAAAGATAGAAAATTTTGGACGGTCGGACCTCGCCTTTTCCAGGAACTGTGGAAAATAGACCAAGTCTAGTCGCACCGGACATTCGACTGTCCAGACCTTTTCACCGCCGGAAAAAAACGCAAACAGCCGTGACGTTATGGCGAGAAACGGCATAAAAAGAGGAATGTCGTGGATTGTTTTTCATTGAACTAAGGAATCCGCGAATCGAACGGGATTAAATGAGACGATGGAAAAGTAAAAACTGATTTATAAATAGGACATATTGAATATCAATCATTCCAATCGGAGTAATTAAGTTTTACCTTGTTCATGAATTAGGAGATTGTATGCAAAAATCAGTCAAAGAACATATTCAAAATTATTGGATCAATGAAGTTAGCGATTTGGTAAGGAATCATACGTTTATGTCCTTTGGTATAATTGGCGTTGGAATCGAATTTCTTGGAAAGTGCTTGGATTATTATACGCCATGGCTTTCTACAGCTAATACATCAAAATAGCATTTTGAATTGGCCATAAGAACATTACCATCGTTAAAAAAATATCGTTGTTTTATTGACTATACGCCACAGCCGAAATGTCCAGATATCGAGAAAAATTTGTTGAATCTCAAATTACAGAAAACGCGGATATAAATGACAAAAATACAGATTTAGGCGAGGCCATCAAAAACATGCAAAGCGCACAAAGCAAATTTGAATCAACGAACGATATGCATCCGATAAAATTGGATTTGTACGCCAAATTGAGATGCGGAATGGCTCATGCCAGCCTGCGTGGAACTTATGAATTGGGCAGATCCAAAAGTACAGGATAATATAAATAAGCCATTAATCGCGGTTTACTAGAAATGCTTTTGCTCCAAAATTTAAACGATGCGATTTTCAATTCCTCCTAGCCATCCCACCTTCTTCAACAAAAAAAACTCCCGTTTCCGAGAGCTTTTGTAAAATAGCATGTAAGGGACTCGAACCCTTGTTACCGGCGTGAGAGGCCAGCGTCCTAGACCGCTAGACGAACATGCCAAAGACAGGGCAATTATAGTAAAAATTTTTGCGGCTGTAAACCGGCAAAAATCATCGGCAAAGTTTTCGCACAAAAAAAGGCCCGCAATGTATGCGAGCCTTTTTGGCAAAAACCATAAACCGACGAATTATGCCTTCGGTTCTTCCGCGGTTTCTTCGAGCGGAATTTTCTTGATGGCGTTGCGGCGACCGTAGCGAACCTTCGACGGTTCGAATTCGGCAGCGGCGGGAGCTTCTTCAACGACAGGCGTCGGAGCAGGAGCGGCTGGAATCGGAGCTTCCGGGAGAGCTGCCTGGACACGCGGAGGCAGCGGACGGCGGCCTTCGGTACGCGGAGCTTCGGGAGCGGAAACAGGTTCCTGCGGAGCGGGGGCAACCGGGGTCTGCACAGCGGGTGCAACCGGAGCGGCTTCGACAGGAGCCGACGGAGCGGAAGCTTCCACGGCAAAGTCACGGCGGCGGTCATTGCGACGATCGTTGCGGCGGTCATTACGTCCATTGCGGTCACGGTTGAAGCTGCGATCCTGGCGACCGGCATTGGCAGATCCGCGTTCCCGGCGATCGTTTCCGCGTCCGTTATCATGGCGTTCGTTGCGCGCGGCCATATCCTGGGCGCTGACCGGATGACGGTTCGGCTTCAGGTTGGTATCCGAAACGCGCTTGACAATCGGAGTGTGGAGCATCGTGATGAGCTTATTCACCTTGGACAAGATAACAATGCCAAGAACAACCGCAACGGCGGCAAGTACGAGAGTGATGTATTCCATTTAAGGTACCTCAATCAAAGGGTGACACAAAGACCGGCTGGAAGGACCGCCTTCGCGGAAGTCGTGAAATGGGAGGCTATTTCCTAACGCTCAAAGAAAGAGCTCGACAGCCTATGGGAAAAGCCCAAAAGCGGGCAAAATCGCCAACTGGCGAAAAAAGAGCGACTTCGGGACCTAATTTAGCTAAAAGTCGACCAGAGCGTATTGTCCGCTCCCATTTTTGTCCATTTTGCACGCCCAAAATTTTTTCCCGGCCGGCAACGCAAAAAAAATGTGCACTAACCATATTGACAATTAAACAGATGTGCACTATTTTTAAAGAAAAACGAGGATTCCATGGATACGTCTAAAAAACCGCTCACCGACCGTCAGAAGGAAGTATATGATTACATCCGCTCCTGCACGGAAAAAGAAAAGATGCCACCGACCGTCCGCGAAATCGGCGACAAGTTTCACATTTCCTCCACAAACGGCGTCCGTTCCATCTTGGCTGCGCTCATCAAGAAAGGCTATATCCGGCGCGCTCCGCGCCTGAGCCGCGGCATCGAAGTTCTTAACGAGCAGACAAAGCGTTCTTCGGGAAAACCCACAAATCCCGAAAATTCCGTGGAAGTTCCCATCATCGGGCGGGTCGCTGCCGGAACGCCGATCCTCGCCGTCCAAAACATCGAGGGAACCGTCACCGTCGATAGGGACTTTCTCGCAAGCCAGCCGAACGTCTTCGCCCTCCATGTCAAAGGCGATTCCATGATCAACGCGGGAATTTTTGACGGCGACCTGGTTTTTGCCCGCTCCCAGACCGTCGCCGAACGCGGAGAAATCATCATTGCGCAGGTCGATGACGAAGCGACCGTCAAGTACTACCAGCCCGAACCGGACCACATCGAACTCCGCCCGGCCAATCCAAAATACCAGCCGATCATTGTCAATCCCGACCGGAAGTTTTCCATCGCCGGACGCGTCATCGGCGTTCTCCGCAAGATCAACTAGTTTCAACAGAAAAGTCCCGAACTTCAAGTCCGGGACTTTTCAAGATTTCTTTTAAATCGGATTTAAGTCGCCAAGAAAAATAAAGCGTCTAAAAAATACTTTTTCCACAATCAATGCTTATTCCTTAACAAAAAAAAACTTTACATGCTGTCAAATCATTTCTATTTTCTTATCCTATGAGAAAAGAACCATTTATTTTTAGCGTATTCTTGTTGTTTTCTATCGCTTTTGCAGAAGAAGATTACGACAAAGCGGTTTCTAAATACAAAGACTTTCCGGCAGACATAGACGAGGAAGCCCGTTGGGCGGAACCTTACGGCGAAACCTATCTACCGTACAACAGATGCAGAAACGTGCAGAATCTTGAAATCGTCCGGGTTGACGGATAAGATGAAGAAGGGATTGCTCCTGCTTTTTACGACGCTAGCCCTCTCTGCCTGCACAGACGATTCCGGCGTGAACCCGAAACACGAAAGCGAACCCGTCACGGTAGGCTGGCGAAGCGCGGGTTTTACTCCCGTGATTTCTAAACAACGGGGCGGCGGCCTCCAGAAAGTGACGCATTCCGGCAACTGGCTGGTCCTGATGGATGCGTGGACAAGTCCCGTAGAGAACCAATCCGATACGTGGACGACTTTGACCTATACCCCGAGGCTTTTTATTTCTAAAATCGGGACAGATGTGTGGGATACCCTTGTACCGCCGACGTCGGCATATATTAGGAATTCTTCTCTTTACGCTGATTCCTCAGGGATTTATGTCGGAACAAATAAAACGGGAAATGTTCTGGTGTATAATCCAGAAAAAAAAGAATGGAAAGAATTGAATGTTGTAAAAAAGGATGTTTCGGCATGGCATTATGTCATAGGAATACAAAAATTTAAAGGAAACCTGATTGTTAGTATCGGAAGCTATCCCGATACCTTGAATACAAAAATTGTTACAGCAAGCATCCTTTTGCAGAATGATACCGGCTGGCTAAGCCTGCCAACACCTCCAATACGCTATGATATGTATAAAGACGATACGGTGCCGCTTCAATTTACATCTTCAGCAGAAATGGGTGGTTCCCTGTATGTGGGAACCGGAGACGGTGTCTGGAAACTGGACGGGACTTCCCTTTCCTGGACCGAGCTTCCCAAATTTCCCAAGATGATGTGGAATTCCAAGTATCGCGATGTCTATCAAGTCGAAGATCTCGTAGCCTACAAGGGTTCGCTGGTTGCGGTTGACGGAACGAACGACCGTGTCTATCAATGGGACGGTGCAAATAATTGGGTCGCGCTCGACAGCATGATTACTCCGCCCTATGTCACGGCTTACGGGGATACATCCCACAGCATATACAGAAGCTCCCTGTTCCGCATTATGAATGTGGTCACCGACGGGAAGCGCCTCTTTATTTCGGGAAAGGCACCGAACGTGAATCATTGCCCCAAGGTATATATGGGGGATTACGGCGAGCCCTACGGAAATGTTCCCAAGGGCTGGCGAGCCATGATGCTCGGCTGGTGTGACGATAAAGACTGCGTCACCAGTGATGCTACATACGGCTTGGATGTGGTTGGCGACACCATCTACGCTGCCGCCTGGGAAGGCCTGTTCAAGATGCCCCTGAGCGACCTGGATTCCGCAATCGCCGGACAATCCGACTTCAAGGGATTTGAAAAATACCAGTAACAAGCCTAAATGTCAAATGTTTCGCACTTCATCCCTGGTCAAGCCATCGAGCGATTTTCCATTGTTCGAATAGCAGACTTCCTTTGTCCTCAGCGATCGAGAACGCAGGACACCACGGACATTCAGCAGGGCCTTGATTGGGATTCTTAGCGGGATTTTTTTGGCCTAGACCGAATTTATTTAACGATGAAAATCCGCTCAAGATTTAACGAGAGATCTCTACCCGATATCCGAATCGTCATCGAGGTCTAAGTCTTTATCGGCCTCCTCGATTTCCTGTTGGGACGGAGCTTCGCCAAAGTCATCATCCCGAGCTTCGTCTAAGGAATCCGCCCCGAGAAGCTTCGCCTGGTAATTCAGGTGGCGGGCTTCCTTCGAAAGTCCCAGCCCGAGGATTTCGGCACATTCTTCGCAGTAGCCCAAATCCTTATCGACGCGGTACTCGGGAGAGACAAGATTACGGCAGCACTTGGTGCATAGCTGGTTCGAGCATTCCTTCGTAAACCTAAGGTTCTCTTCCTGCAATTCCTGGACTACTCGCACATAGAGTTCTTCAGGGGTTTCCTCGGCGAGAGATGCCCGATGCCGCATACTCGCCGTCGGCTTTTCCACCACTTCCGACGAAACTTTTTTCTTCGAGGAGCGGTCTTCCTGTTCGTCGTCTTCAAAGAAGAAAACGACCTTGGCCATTTTGGCGCCATTTCTCAAAAGAACGGAATCCTCGGCAGGTTCGTTTGCCTTGGGCTTCTCGGAAGCTTTCTTTTCTACCGTCTTCGATTCAGCCGCGGGCTTGGTTGCTTCCGCAACTTCCTTAACATCCGATTTTTTCGGAGTCGCCGGTTTTGCGGAAGATTTTACCGGATTTAAATTTTTCTTGACCGTTTTTTCTTTCGATTCCGTTTTGACCGTTTTCTTGATCGGCGCTTTTTTTACTGGAACGTTTTTCTTTGCAACCGAAGCTTTCGGAGCGGGCGTCTTGGCAACCGGCTTTTTCACATTCGTTTTTTTGGCAGGAGCCGTTTTCTTGACAGGTTCGACCTTCTTGACCGCTTTTTTCACTTGCTTTACCGGCGCTTTTTTCGGAGGTTCCTTGGCAACCACGGTTTTTTTGGCAGGAGCCGTTTTCGCCTTCACCGCCGTCTTCTTGGCAGGGACGGACTTCGCTGCCGGAGCGGATTTCTTCGGAGCGGCACTCTTGGCCGTCTGGGTCTTTTTAACGGGACTAGACTTCTTTGCGCTAGACTTTTTTTCGGGAACCGTTTTTTTCGCGGTCGATTGTTTTTTTGAGCTCATACCAATAAAATATAACAAACTATATTTGGGGCAATGGCCAATACAGAAGACAATATCCGCAATTTTTCGATTATCGCCCACATTGACCACGGCAAATCGACGCTCGCCGACCGCCTGATCGAACTGACGAAGACCGTCGCCGAAAAGGACATGACAAACCAGCTCCTCGACGACATGGATCTCGAACGGGAACGCGGCATCACCATCAAAGCCCACGCTATCCGGCTCTGCTACGAACGGGCGGACGGGCAATACATCTTGAACATGATCGATACGCCGGGGCATGTCGATTTCAGCTACGAAGTCAGCCGATCTCTCGCCGCCTGCGAAGGCGCGATTCTCGTCGTCGATGCGACCCAGGGAATCCAGGCCCAGACGCTTTCGAACCTTTACCTCGCCATCGAGAACGACCTGACCATCGTCCCCGTTTTAAACAAGGTCGATTTGCCGAGCGCAAGTCCGGACCATATCGCGGAACTCGTCGGAGACCTTCTCGGATACGACCCGCAAAAAATTCCGCGCATTTCCGCCAAGACAGGACTGAACGTCGCCGAGATTCTCGACCGCATCGTCGATGAAATTCCTGCTCCCAAAGGCGACCGCCAAGGCAAGCTCAAGGCGCTCATTTTCGATTCGATGTACGATTCCTACCGCGGCGTCATCAATGACATCCGCATTTTCGAAGGCACGCTCCGACCGGGCATGGAAATCCAGCTGATGGCGACAGGCGCCGTCTATACGGTCACGGAAGTGGGAACGTTCTCCATGAAGCGCAATCCGCGCAAGGAACTTTCCGTCGGCATGGTCGGCTACGTTCTCGCAAACGTCAAGACCATCAGCGACGTAAAAATCGGTGACACGATTACCGACGCCGAAGACCCGGCAGAGGAACCGCTTCCCGGCTACAAGGAAATCCAGCCGATGATCTACTCGGGAATCTACCCGATAGACCCGGAAGACTACAAGAACCTGCGCGAAGCGCTCGAAAAACTCAAGCTGAACGATTCCGCGCTCCAGTGGGAACCGGAAACATCGGACGCCTTAGGCTTCGGATTCCGGACGGGATTCCTCGGGCTTCTGCACATGGAAATCGTGCAGGAACGCCTCGACCGCGAATTCGGCGTGAACATCATTACAACCGTTCCGAACGTAGAATACCACGTCTATCTGACCGGCGGCGAAATGGTGAAAGTTTCAAGCCCGTCCAAGCTGCCGGACGCTTCCCGCTACGAGCGTATCGAAGAGCCTTACGTCAAGGCACAGATTTTCACGCCAAAGGATTTTGTCGGCGGACTGATGAAACTCTGCGAAGAGAAGCGCGGCGAATTCGAGAACATGGAATACATCGACGAGACGAAAGTCATCCTCAAGTACGATTTGCCGCTCGCCGAAATCATGTTCGACTTTTACGACAGGCTGAAATCCATCAGCCGCGGTTACGGCGGATTGGACTACACGCCGGATGGTTACCGCCCGAACAACCTAGTCAAGCTGGACATTCTCCTGAACGGCGAACCGGTCGATGCCTTCTCCGTCATCATCCACCGGGAAAAGTCCGCCCAATATGCGAACGCCATCTGCGTGCGCCTCAAAGACCTCATCCCGCGGCAGCAATTCGACGTCGCCATCCAAGGCGCCATCGGCGGAAAGATTATCAGCCGCAGCACGGTCAAGGCGGTCCGAAAAGACGTCCTCGCCAAGTGCTACGGGGGAGACATCACCCGCAAACGCAAGCTGCTCGAAAAACAAAAAGAAGGCAAGAAGCGCATGAAGAGCATCGGAACGGTCGAAGTTCCGCAAAAAGCGTTCCTCGCCGTCCTGTCCCTTTCCGATGCGGGAAAGCCTTCCGACGGCAAGGACTAGCCGGTGTCCCTACGGTCTCGCAACCGAAAGCTTCTCCGGGCAAGTTCCCGCGAATGGAACCTCATCCTCGGAATTTTTCTCGTCGGAATTTTCCTCTTGAGCCTGCTTGTGCGCTTTTATGCGCTAGAACCGATACGCGTCACCGAAAATTCCCTAGAACCACAGATTCCCGCGGGAAAAATCGTCTGGCTCTGCAAGCTTTCCTTTTGTACAGACAAATTAAATCGAGGCGACATCGTACTCACGACCTTTCCCGGTAAAGGCCCGGCGCTTCGAGCGGTATTCGGACTTCCGGAAGATTCGATAAAAGTCTTTCCCGACGGAAAAATCCAGACAAAAGATTCCGATTATTTCTGGGAAGACGAATCGGAAATACTCGCTCCGCGCGCATTCTACACTCCTCGAAAAAACGATTCCATCTTTCTCGCCGACCTGAACGATATCTCGTTCGATTACGCATCCAGTTTTTTGCGCAAGGAATTCGGGTTCAGCCATTATTATGTACAAACGAAACTTTTCCGCGGAAAGGACTCGCTCCCGATTTCCCGTGTCGGCAGCGCACATCTCTTCGGACGCCCCGTCAGCATTAGGGAAATCCACGGATTGCATTGGCAGGAATACTTTTTAATCTCTCTGCAAATCAACCGCGAAGACCCCGGAGCAAAAAGCGTACATTTTGAACGAAAGCTTTTCACGGCTGTTGATTCCGCCGAGGTTTCCTTTTTCAAAGCTCCCGAAAACGCCTACTACCTCATCTGCCTAAAAGGCAACCGCTGCGAGGATTCCCGGAACAGCGGATATATTCCTAAGAGCCAAATTCAGGGAAAAGTCCTGAATTTTCAAATTCCCTTTTCGCGCTCGTCCCAAATAAATTAACCTTGTCGTTATTTTGTACAAAGCGAATCAGAGCGAGAACGCCCTTTCCCGAATAAAAATTCCAGACAACGGGATGCTCTAATTTTTTTAAAAATTTTTCATCGACAGGCGCGGGAAACGTTTCATAGACGGGAAAATGCCGGATGGAAATTCCAAAGCGAGCCGTCAAAGAATCCAGATCCGCAGCCGTCTTCGCAGCGGAAATCCAGGCAAAATTTTTGCATCTTCTTTTTTTTAGGAAGTTTCCAAAATCCTCTTCGATTCCATTTCCAGAACCGGCATCCGCGACGGGGATTCCAAGTTCCAAAAGGCTCTGCGCCGTTTTCTCCCCTGCGGCAAAAACGGGACCGTCAAAATTTTCCAAGACATTTTTTGTCAGACGAACGGCTCGTGGACTTCCGACAAACACAGCCTCGCGGTCATCCAAGTTTATCGCGATTCCCGTTGCGCGATACGCCAAAGCGGGAACATGCAAAAGTTGATTTCCCTTGTTTTTTTCCTCTAGGACAGACTCCGCGGAAGGCGGCATTATCTTGGTATCGATGACAAGCATCAGTGTTCCCGGTTCCAGAAAGCGGCAATCGCTTCCATGCCGGATGTTTCCGACGGCAGCGGAATTTTCCGACGGTGGCATTCCTCGGCAAAGTTTCGGGCAAACGTTTCCATCTCACTTCCTTGCAATTCTTCTGCTGAAAAACGCTTTGACAGGCGCAAGGAATTTCCGCTTTCGGCGTCTGCCAAGAATGCGTAAAAGCGAAACCCATCAGCATCCGGTTCAAGAATCGCTCCCATCGGCACCCGGCAACCACCGCCCAAAAGTTCCATCCACCGGCGTTCCGCATGAGCCGCCAGTACGGTCAGCCTGTCCGAAATTCTTTCGGAAACATTCCGGGCAAAGGTATTTTTCCGAAGGCTTTGGAGCGCGACGATTCCCTGGCCAATAGCGGGCGTTACCTGTTCGACAGAAAACGCATCCGAAATTTCGGAAGAAAGCCCGAGACGGACAAGTCCCGCGGCGCCAAGCATGACCGCATCCAGTTCACCGGTCTTTACCTTCTCGATTCTCGACGGCAAATTTCCGCGCAGATTCACGCATTTGATGTCGGGACGCATTGCCTTGAGCTGCAGAACGCGTCGCGGAGAACCCGTACCGACAGTCGATCCTTTCCGAAGGTTCCAAAAGGAGATTCCGCTTGAAACCAAGACATCTCTCGGATTTTCCCGTTTTAGGAATCCTGAAAGTTCAAGCCGAGGATCCATCGAATCGGGAACGTCTTTTAGGGAATGCACCGCCAGATCGATTTTTCCTTCGAGCAGGGCTTCTTCGATTTCCTTGACAAAGACGCCCTGTCCGCCAAACGAGACGAGCGAGCGCACATGGTCCTTGTCCCCAACCGTCTTGATGACGCAAATTTCCGTTTCGCAATCCGGAAAATTTTCCTGAATTAGTCTTTTTGCCTGTTCCGCCTGCGTAAGGGCGAGAGTGCTTCCCCGCGTTCCGATTCTTATCTTCTTCATTCTATTCTTCCTCGATTTTTAAATCGAACAGCCGTTCGAGAATCAGGCGCGTTTCCAGTCCAAGTCCCGCAGCCCCTAACCGTTTTAGTTCAAGCGAGGGCCGATGCAAAAGCTTCGCAACCAGCTCGTCGCCAAAGCGGCGAAGACGTTCTAGTTCCTCGGGCGATACGCGATTTTCCCACTTATTGAGAAGTTCCTTTTCCAATTTTTCGTGATGTTCACGAAGAGAAAGCATCAGCGGGATCACGCCGAGCGTGGCATACCAGTCCGCAAATTCATCCACGGCTTCCGCAATGATTTCACGGGCACACTCTGCGGAACGGCGACGCCTTGTACGGTTGTCCTCGACCACGCGACTCAAATCGTCGATGCTGAAGAGGGAAACGTTCGCAACATTCGCTACCGCCGGTTCAATATTTCTCGGGGCACCGATATCGATATAGACCGTTTTCGAGTTTCGGTCCAAATCTTTGACAATCCTTTCGGTTAGCAGATATTCCGGAGAAGACGCCGCCGCGATCAGCAAATCGACGGATTTTAGGCAATCCTTCATTTCATAAAGTTCCCGAGCCTCTCCGCCGAAACGCGCTGCAAAGTTTTTTGCCTTCGATAGCGTCCGATTCAAAAAGACAAATTTCGACACGCCCGCTGCCGAAAGTTCCACCGACACGATGTTTCCCATTTCACCAAGGCCCAAAACGCCCACGCAAAGCGGAGAAATATCGCCAAATTCACGCAAGGCGAGCTGCACAGCGGCAAACGGAATTGAAACCGTTCCTTCTCCGATTGCCGTATTTTCCCGGACCTTTTTCCCGAGCGCAAGCGCTGACTGGAAAAGATGGCTCAGGAAAAATCCTGCCCGACCGGCCTTTTGCGACACTCGATATGCCTCCTTGACCTGTCCCATGATTTGGTTTTCGCCAAGAACGAGACTATCGAGCGAAGAGACAACCGTATAGAGGTGGGAAATGGCTTCGGTATGCGTCAGATAAAAACAATGCGGAACCAGTTCCTCGGCATCGAGACCGGCAAATTCAGCCCACCAATTGACCAGGGTATCCCGCAGAGCGTCCGGGTATCGTGTCGCCGCGTAGATTTCCGTCCGGTTGCACGTCGAAAGGATTACCGCCTCCGAAAGTCCCGGAAGTCTGCCTAAGCTCGAAAGTCCCTTTTCGAGGTGTTCGCCGGAAAAAACCAGGCGGTCGCGCAGGGAGACCGGGCATGTCTTGTGGCTCGCACCGAGAACGACGCAGTGTGTACTTTCCTTGTTTTTCATTGTTTTTCCGCGAAGCAAGCTAGAAAATTTTCAAGGGACAACCATCCCAAAACAGGATTATATATATTTGATGCAGATATTTATTGGAGTTCACGCATGAAGTCAACGCGATTCGCTCTTATCGGTATTTTAGCCATTACCGCTTTTGCCGCCGATAACTACACCATCCAGAGTTTTTCTGGCAACGAAGTCGGTACGCCAGACCAGTATATCGATGCGGAATTTGGCGGTTCCCTAAAGATTTCCACTTCGGGAACCGTGGAAAATGTCCAGGCTGGGCGCTTTTACGTAAGACAGAAATTTGAAGATCCGTTTGGCGAGACGCCGACAACCTATCAGCTTTACGAAGGTCGCGAAGGTTCGGACAAGGCAAGCCTCTCCGCCTTTACACTTCCGACAGGAATCGCCTACGGCTTTGCGGTCAAGGCAAAAGCCTATGCAAGTTCCGACGCGGATGCCGCTGCCGACATCGAAAAGGTCTATTTCGACGGCAAGGCTATCTATGCGGAAGGCGTGAGCCAGATGTACCTCCACCGCGGGGTCAAGGTCATCGAACTCGTTCCCGAAAACGCGCCGGAAAGTTCCAGTTCCGAAGCGATTGAATCCTCTTCCAGTTCCGAAGAAGCCGTTTTCGCCGCAGCCGAAAGTTCCTCGTCTTCGGCAGCCGATGACGATGAGTATTGCGACGATGACGACCCGGATTGCGAAGAAGAAGATACCTACGATGTCCAAGGCGACATTGGCGAGACCGTTTCCAACGCGAACCGCGAAGATTATGCGGTGAACAGTGCGACAAACGACGTGACGGACCGATTCGGCGTTGCCGATGAAGTCCGCAAGTGGAGCGCCTGGGGCCTTGTCGGCGTTGCAGCGGCAAGCATCGGTATCGGCATTTACGACCAAATCCAGTATAACGATGCAAAATCCGCCCACGATGACTTAAACGGGCTGATGAAGCAACATAAAAAGAACATCGAATCCGCATGTGGCGGGGACAATCACTGTTATACCGCAGGTGTTTGGTATCAAGTGGAAGATATTGAATACAAATCAGGAAAAAGCAGCGAACATTCCGCTCTTTTCCTGTTAACCCAAAGAAACAAAAAGAACAAGGACGCGATGGATTCCTACTCCACGGCGCGGAACATCTGGTTCGGCATCGCAGCGGCATCGATCGCCGGCTCCATCGTTCTGTTCACATGGTAAGCGAAACCGGAAAAATTTCCGTTCAGGACTTAGGCTTCGAAACAATTCTCGGAGCCTTTTCCTTTGAACGCGAACGGCCACAGCCAGTTCGTCTCAGCTTTTCGCTCTGGATGGATTTTTCCGAGGTGGCCCAAAGCGACTCGCTAGAAGAGACTGTCGATTACGCACAGCTCTCCGAAGACTTGATAACTTTCATCCAGAAATCCCGATTCACGCTCGTCGAGACGCTTGTCTATCGTTCCGCAAAGCGACTTCTCGAAAAGTCTCCAAACATTTCCGCAGCCTGGGTCCGCATCGAAAAGCCGGAGGCGATTTCCGGTGCAAGATGTTCCGCAGCCGAAATCCGTTTGGAACGTTCACCCGGCAAGTCCTGAAAAAGCCCGAAACCTCAACGCTTCCGCAATATCGGAACATTCCACCGGAACATTTTTCGAAGAATCCCTTACCGCCCGCAAATCGGCAATCGTCCGCGCGACCTTGAGCATCCGGTAATAGCCTCGGGCGCTGAGCTGCATCTTTTCCGCAGCGGAGACAGCAAAGCGTTCCGTCGAAACCGTCATCGCGGCAAACGCTTTTGTTTCATCGCTGTTCATCTCCGCATTGGAGTGGCACTTGCTTCGAAAAAATCTCGCAATCTGTACATTTTTTGCAGCAATGACACGATCCCGAATTTGAGAAGAACTTTCCCCTGTCGGCATTTGCATCAAGTTCCGAGGGTCCGTCGAAGGAACCGCGACCTGGATATCGATCCGGTCAAGCATCGGACCTGAAATCCGTTGGCGATATCTTCGGACGGAATCCGGCAGACAAGAACATTCCCGCTTCGGGTCCATCGAATAGCCGCACGGACAAGGATTCATCGCCGCACCCATCATAAACCGGGCAGGCCACGCCACGGTTCCGCTCGCCCGGCTAATGTGAATCATTCCGTCTTCCATCGGTTCGCGCAGCGCTTCGAGGACATTCCGGTTGAACTCGGGCAGTTCATCTAGAAAAAGCACTCCGTTATGGGCAAGGCTCGCTTCGCCGGGACGCAGCCGAGGACCTCCTCCGACAAGAGCGATCATCGACGAAGAATGGTGTGGCGAACGGAACGGTCGGGTATTCAGGAATTTTTCGGGTTCCTTTTCGCCGAGCATCCGCAAAGAAGAATAGATACGCGTACATTCGAGAATTTCCTCATCCGTCATCGGAGGCAAAATGCCGGGCAGGCAGCGCGCCGAAAAAGTCTTGCCGGAACCCGGCGAACCGACCAGTAAAAAATTATGGGAACCGGCAGCGGCGATTTCCAAAGCCCGCTTGACTCCGTCCATCCCCATTACCGAACGAAAATCCGGCACCGAGGGATCCGCCGCCGTGACCCGATGCGAAATGCCGCTCGCCCGCACAGGCAAAACCTCCGAACCCGGCGCAATCGCCGCGATACATTCCGCAAGGGTCGATACCCCAATAATGGAAAGCCCCGACACAAGGCTTGCCTCGGCGACATTCTCCCTCGGTACCACCAACACGTCCCTTTCCTTCGAAAGACTCATCGCTACGGACAATACGCCATGCACAGCCTTAACGCGACCATCCAAGGAAAGTTCTCCCAAAAAAACAAAACGCTCCGGTTCTTTCGCCTGAATTTCTTCGCTAGCAATCAGCATCCCGATTGCGAGCGGAAGATCCAGAGACGTTCCTTCCTTCCGCAAATCCGCGGGAGATAGGTTTACCGTCATCCGGCTTCCCGAAGCGGAAAATCCAGAACTTCGAATACTCGAAACAACGCGTTCCCTGGATTCGCGGACAGCGTTGTCCGGCAAACCGACTAGCGTAAAACCGGGAAGTCCCGCCGAAGAATCGACTTCGACATTTACCGGAATCGCCTTGATTCCGAGCAGACAGCTGGTGCGAATCCTCTGGAACACGTAACCCTTACGCGGCGGCTATCGCCTGTTGGTATTTTTCAAGGATGCAGTTTTCGATATGTTCTCGGCATTCCCGTGTAATCGGAAAGAAAATGCTCCGATATTCCTCGCCCTTGTAGAACGGATCGTTCGGATAGCCGACAAAAAGTCCGTTTTCGCCGTCCATCACTCGCAGCTGGGTCAATTCAAACTGGTCGTTCAGCGTCACCCGGGCAAGCGCCTTGATATGTCCCATGTTCATCCCGTCCTTGAACGGATAGACGCGGACATTCGTCACGACCAGGCAGTCAAATTCCGAGACCTTCGGCTGGCGTTTTTCTTCTGCGGCAGGTGCCGACTTTACCTTTGGCATAGAAGCCTCCATGATTAAATCCCAACATCGGGATAATCCTTCTATTGCAAAAGGCGTGCCAAAACAAAAACGGCATTTTTTGTTCAAAAGCGCCGTTTTCATTTTTTGAAAAATCGATTAATCGATCACATCTGGTGATTAATCACCCTTGGACCGCATCGGACATACTAAAGATAGGCATATACATCGCAATCATCATAAAGCCGACCGCTCCACCGAGGAACACCATGATCAAAGGCTCCATCATCGACGTGACCGCATCGATTGCGGCATCGACTTCTTCATCGTAAAAATCCGCCACTTTCAAAAGCATCCCTCCGAGCTGTCCCGTCTTCTCGCCGACACCGACCATCTGGACGACCATCGCCGGAAAAATCCCCGTTTCCTTCATCGGTTCCACAATGCTCTTACCGCCGGCAAGCCCTACCGCGATTTTCATGATGGCGTTTTCCACGGCCATGTTGCCCGAAGTTTTCGCCGTTACCTGCAACGCTTCCGTTACCGAAACGCCCGCATTGAGAAGTGTCCCGAGCGTCCGGCTGAACCGCGCCACGGAACTCTTCACCTGCAGATCGCCGAGTTTCGGCACCTTGAGCATCATCCTGTCCCACCCAAGGTGCAGCTTCGGAACTTTCATGACAACCTTGAACGCGACGACAATCGCCACTGCGCCCAAAATCCAGAACGCCGCATAGTCCCGAATCCCGTCGGAAAGGTTCATCACGACCTGCGTCGGCCACGGAAGTTCCCCGCCCGCTTCCATAAAGGTCTGGGCAAAGGTCGGCACGACAAACGAGAGCATTAGGATAACGACCACGATAGCGACGACAGCGACCATCACCGGATAAGTCAAAGCCTTTTTCACCTTGCGAACTAGGCGTTCGTTAGATTCCTGGTAATCCGCAAGACGCGAAAGAATTCCATCGAGAATACCGCCCGCTTCACCCGCCGCGACCATGTTGCAATACAGCTTGTCAAAAACCTTCGGATGTTGCGCGAGCGCATCGGCAAGGCTCGAACCGCCGCTGATCGACATCGTGAGCTTGTGTACGACCGCCTTCATCGCGGGATTTTCCATCTGTTCTTCCAGAATGTTCAGACACTGGAGCATCGGAAGTCCTGCCGAGGTCATCGAACTGAACATTCGAGTGAAGCGGGAAACGTCCTTCGACTTGATGCCCGAACCGATTTGGATCTTGATTTCGATCGGCTTGCGCTTGATGCTGTTTACAACCAGGTGCTTGCGGCGAAGTAGCGATTCCGCTTCGTTCTTCGACTTCGCTTCGATTTCACCGTCGAACTGGTTCCCTTGGGTATTTTGCGCCTTGTAGAGAAAAACGGGCATCGGTTAAACTCCCAACTTTTCAAGATCTTTTTCTAGCTGAGCCGGATCCGGAGACTTCGCCACCGCTTCGAAATGGTCGAGCTTTCCTTGACGGACCAGTTCCGCAAGCCGCATGTTCATCGTGTTCATCCCGAACTTCTGGCCGATTTCAATCATCGAACCGATTTGGTGCGTCTTACTGTCTCGGATCAGCGCCCGGATCGCCGGGGTAACGTTCATCACTTCGTAGCACATCACGCGCCCGCCACCGATTTTCGGAAGGAGCATCTGGCATATGACTCCCTGGAGAACAAAAGAAAGCTGCGTCCGGACAGTCTGCTGTTCGCCCTGCGGAAATGCATCCACGATACGGTTGATAGTCTGGACCGCGGAATTGGTATGGAGCGTTGCCAGCGTTAAGTGTCCCGTTTCCGCAATCGTCAGAGCGGCGCGGATCGTTTCAAGATCGCGCATTTCGCCGATGAGAACAATGTCCGGATCCTGCCGCAAGGCCATCTTAAGCGCTTGGGAAAAACTTTTTGTATCGTTTCCGACTTCGCGCTGGTTCACCATGCAGTTCTGGTGCTTGTGCAAAAACTCAATCGGGTCTTCAATCGTCAAGATATGCTCATGGCGTTCCTTGTTTATCTTGTCGATCATCGCAGCGAGCGTCGTCGATTTGCCGGAACCCGTCGAACCCGTCACGAGGACAAGCCCGGACGGTCGCGTCGTAAATTCCGCAATGATGGGCGGGAGATCCAGCTCCTTGAACGTTTTGATCTTGAGCGGGATGATTCGAAGCGCAAGAGAGACGCAGCCGCGTTGCAAGTAGGCGTTTGCACGGAAACGCGCAAGATTCGTAATTCCAAACGAAAAATCGCATTCCTTGTTCTGCTCGAAGGACTTTTTCTGGAGCTCGTTCATCAGGCTGTACGTCATGCGCATCGTCTCTTCCGGGGAAAGCTTTTCCGTACCCATCGGCGCGAGCTTTCCCGCCAAGCGGAGCATCGGAGGAATCCCCGCCGTAATGTGCAAGTCCGAAGCGCCACGCTTCACCATTTCAGCCAAAAGTTCTTGGATATTGTAAGCCATGTTTTGAATATAACTAAATTGAAGTTTTGATGAAGTTATTTTCAAAAATCGTACTCGCTTTTTTTTCCCTCTGGTGCCTTTGCGAAACGGCATGCAGCGACGCCGCCTATGACCGCATCCCTGAAAAAATCAAAGGATACGAAGGGATTCACCTCTTTATTTTCCACGCCTCCTGGTGCGCCTACTGTAACCGGGAAATCCCCCTTTTGAAATCGCTATACGGGGAATACGCTCCCTGTGGCGTACATTTTCTCGGCGTAAACGAAGACGATTCGGAAGACATCATGCACGATTTCGTCAAGGAAAGGGAAATCCCCTACCCGGTCATTCACTGGGATTTTTCCCTGATGAAAAAGTTCGGGCATCCTCGGGCGATTCCGTCCCACTTTCTCATCGACAGTTCGGGAAACATCGCCCTACGAAAAATCGGACCTCTGGATTCCGCGGAAACCAGGCGGAAAATCGACAGCCTACTGGGAGAGTCGCTCAGGAATTGTCGTCCATAAACAGAACGACGTCTTCGATATTCTTCTTTCCCAAGGCGAGCATATAGAGACGGTCAAGTCCCATCGCCACGCCGGAAGCTTTCGGCATTCCATGTTCCAATGCGGAAAGGAAACGTTCGTCAATCGCCGGGACGGGCTTCCCATGCGCCTTGCGCCATGCAATGTCCGCTTCAAAGCGGCGCCTCTGCTCGGCGGGATCCGTCAACTCTTCGTAGCCGTTGCAAAGCTCCATGTTTTCGATATAGAGTTCAAAGCGTTTCGCCACCCTGTCTCCCGCGGAATTCGTATAAGTCTCCGCAAGGGCTGCGCAGCTTTCGGGATAGTCCATCAGGAACTGCGGTTTTTCCTTTCCAAGGCGCGGTTCCACGAGCGTCACCATCAGATAGTCCCACCAGTCTTCGCGTACAAACGAATCGGAACCAACCACGTCAGGGACATCGCATTTTTCCAAGGCGCGCCGAAAATCGTTCGCACTTGCCGTAAACGGATCCACCCCCGCATACCGAATGTATGCATCGCGAAAACGGAGACGCTCCGCCTTCACCGGCTTTCCGAGAATTTCTGTCGCAAGATCTTCGACCTCTTCCATCAAGGTTTCAAACGGCATCCCGATGCGATACCACTCCACCAGTTCAAATTCCGAATTATGTTTTTGACCGACTTCATCGACGCGAAAGGCGTGGGCGATTTCAAAGATGTCGCCGAAGCCCGCCGCGAGAAGCCGCTTCAAATGGAACTCGGGACTGGTCATCAGGTAGCGGATCGGTTTGCCAAGAGTCTCGAAATAATCCAGGTGGGCATCCGTTCCGCTAGCGCGCGAAAGCACCGGCGTATTCACTTCCAAAACGTCACGCGCTTTAAAAAAATTCCGCACCTTTTCGGAAAGCAAAAGACGTGCCTTCCAGGTTTCCAAACCACAGTTCGGGCGAAAATCCATCGGGGACAAAAGTTATTCCTGCACGCAGCGGACGGAAAGCCCGAACTTCTTATCGACAGAGGCCTTTTCCAGAGCGTTCGCATCCGCAAAAAGATTTCGGACAAAGCCGCGCGAAGCATCTTCTTCGGAAGCGGTCCAGAAGTAGGTGCCCTCGCCCGCCAAGGCGCATATCCCGTTCTGGTTGAAGTATCCGCCGAAAACAACTGTCACCGAAAAATCGGCCACATCTGCGGCAGAGAGGCTTTCAAAATCTTCGTCCGTCGCCGTCCGGAAACCTTCGGGACAAGCCTGTTTCGCGAGGCCAAACGGATAAAGCCGTCCATATTTTTCGCAGTTCAGCGAATCGCCGTCGTAGCACGCCGAAGAATCCGGGATATCAAAGGCAAGGTTATCTATCATCCAAATTTTTTCACCAAAGCGTTCCACGCGATAGATGTGACCATCCCGCGGATCGGTTACGCTTCCGATGACCGGGCAGCGGACAGGCGCATTCAGGGAATCCAGCAGGGCGTTGAGCGTATCCCCAAAAGCGTTGCAGTAGTAAAAACGCTTTTTCGCCAACGCAAAATCCGCCGGATCTGCAGAAAGAATTTCCGCGGTCACGGAATCCAAAGGCATAAATGTCGAATCATCAAACGCCGAGTTCCAGCGTTTCGCAAGTTCGAACGGCGAATTCCAGAAAACGTCCCGGTTCAAAGAATCCAGCAGGACCTGCATCCGCGAAGGCGTCGGAACATTCACTTTTTTGGAAACGAGCTTCTGCGGAGAAACCGCACAGGCGCTTGAATCCGGAGCGTCCTCACGCAAAAAAGACGAATCGGTCCGAGCCGAACACGCCTCCAAACAAGCCGCAACTTCCTTCTTCTTGCAAGGTTCCCACAAAAGCGTATCTACCTTGACCATCACGGGTTTCATGAACTTTTTGTTTTTCCGAACCGCGGCAAGCGTCTTTCCATAAAGTTCGATCGCCAGCGTATCGCCCGACTTCCCCCGTTCCGCAAGTTCCATCAGGGATTCCGAACAGGCCTTTTCGCCGTTCGCCTTGGAACAGGCTTTGGAAACTTTCAAAGGAGCTGCGAGCAACGAACTTACACAAAAGAAAAAAACGATCAGCAAAAACTTTTTCATAGTTATAATATAGAAATTAGGGATTAGGGAGTAGTAGTTAGAATGGGATGCGGGGCACACCAAGCGGGACGAGGGCGTCTGAGTTTAGTGAATAGTTGAGAGGAATCAGTGGACAGTGGTTAGAGCAGGCATAGTAAAAGAGACGCAGGTGTTTGAGCGAACCGTTTAACTGTCATTATCGGGCTTGACCCGATAATCTCAAAAGCATTGTACCGTTTTCCGCGTAGCGTGTTCCTCGTACCGCTTTCCAAAAGCTTAAATGTCCGCAGAATCAACATTCCGCGGACATCGCTCACAACCTAACGAACCAACGCTTGGGAAAGCCCTTCCACATTGGATTCACCTGCGAGATTCGGATACGCTTTTTTCAATGCATCCGCAAGACTTTCGGCATTTTTCGACTGCAAAGCGAGCGGTTTCAAATTTTCCAAGTAGGAAATTTTAAATTCCACGGCATCCTTTGTCGCAGCTCCGCCGTGGCCTCCCACGAAAAGCTCCGCTCCAGACGAAAGCGACACTTTTGCCGCAACAATTTCCGCATCGATCGCGGCGAGGCTTGAAATCTGCAATGGCGAAGGATGCGATTTGGAAGGCGCCCAATGCGTCATGTAAACCTTTTCGCCGATAAGAATGCTCGCCGCCGGAAAATCGCTCGAAGATCCTTTTTCAAACCGAAAATCAACACCAGCCAACGCAACCGTTTTTCCGAACGAAATTTCCGTCGCAGAATCCACATTCGGAAGCGTCACCATCTTATCACCCCACTGTTTCTGAAAACCGGTGATCATTCCGCCATAGACAGGACCGACAAGAAAAGACTTCATCCCTTCCGCTACATAGAGCTTCGCCTTTTGCCGTGCGCCCTCGTGATAGTCCGCAATCACGGCAACAACAGGTTTCCCGATTTTTGAAACATAGGAATCAAACTCACTCGCATTTTCCTTGAACAGCGGTACTTCCAAAAGAGCAAGCTCTTTTTCGCCCTCCACGATATAGCTCGCATCGCCCATCACATCTCCAGAATCATACACATGCAATTTGAATGTACCGTAATCGTAGGATGTGAAATTTCCCGCCTGGGCTATCACTGCCGAAATCATCATTGGCGCAATCGTTGTCTTTGTCATATAGACTTCCTTTGTTAATGTTTTGTATCTTTTTTAGAGTTACTCTCTAAACGATAGCGTTAATTTAGTACGAGTTTCATTTAAAAACAAGAAGGCACAAAAACGTGCGATACATACCAAAGCGTAACCTTTGGAAAATTGGCAAAATTTTACAGATTCACTCTCTAAAAAAATTTTAGTATTTTTTTGATAGCAACATTCAAAAAGGAATCATCATGGCAAAGATCGAATTACTGGACAAAAATTTTCCGACATGTCCCATCCGAAATGTCCTCAGCCGCATCGGGGACAAATGGTCAATTCTCATCCTTTATACGCTAAACCAAAAAGACAAGACCCGCTTCAAGGAACTCCATCGCAGCATTCCCGACATTTCCCAAAAGATGCTTACATCCACGCTTAAAACGCTTGAATCCGATGGTCTCATCGAACGCAAGGCCTATCCCGAAGTGCCTCCCCGCGTCGAATATTCCATTTCCAAGCGTGGCAACACGCTGATTCCCATTATCCAGGAGCTGATTATCTGGGCATCCCAAAATATGAAGAAAATTGTCAAGGACCGGAAAGAGTCGGTGGAGGTGTGAGGGGGAATAGAAATTTTAACGGAACTTCGCTTTATTTGGAAATGATGATTTGCAATAATTTAATTCTTGTTCATTCCATACTTTATCGTTTGGAAAACGCATTTCCAATAAGATTCCCTCTCAAGGATTTCATCCTGCTTTGTACGCATATCAAAAATTTCTAATATCGAATAGAAAAATTGTTGATTATGCGACCAGCACCTTTCTCTTTCAGCTTTTCAAAAGCCTTATTTCCTCCTGTAAGATTCTTTACATTGGCATAAGACGACCAACGTAACCAAATACCTTCCGAATCTCCTGATGCGGATCCAATATAAAATTGTCCATTTGAACGATCTGTAATGCAATAGACGCCTTTTACATAGGAAAGAGCGTTTTTCCATTCTGGCGCTTCGTTCTTAACGATGGTCTGCAATTCCTTATGACTCAAAAGTACTTTGCCATATCCGGGAAACATCCCAAGCTTTGTAGCCGGAGCAATCTCATATACTTCAGGATCAAGATCCTTTTGAACGGATTGGATATAGCCTATTGTAAAGATCCCTTCCTATTGTTTTTTTCAACCGAATAATCAAACGTTTTCGATATTCTGCGTATTTTTCGCAAAGAGTCAGTTTATATCCAATATCCTTATCCACTTCGGGAAAAATCTTTTCAACCTTATACATTTCACCAAAAATATAATATTCAGGATCATAAGGATAATATTGAGCAAAAACCAATAGATATTCTGCACGATTCAAATTGTGATTTGGTACGTTATTATCCTTATAGGCATTCATTTCTATCCATCTTTCATCATCCTCTAATAAGAGATCCCATGCCGAAACCTCTCGATCTGCATGATTCATGTTAAATTTGACTTTCGTCTTTTCCGGAAAATCAACCGGCATAAAAGCTGAAAACTTAATCATAGCCATCCTCGCCTAAAAAAGTTAAACGCTTGCAGCCCGTCATGTACAGCGCGCCGCATTACGAATGTAAAAAAAAAAAAATATTGTCAATAGTTTTTCTCAATTTATCGATTTTTTTCGCATTCCTCGTCCGTTTATCGATTTTTTTACGAGACTTTATGACAAGGAAACTTCACCGCGTTTTTTCTATCTTCTAGCCCATGAATTACAACGTAGATGAAATCCGCAAGCAGTTCCCCGTCCTCGCCCTGCACGATCAAGACGCAAAGCCTTTCGCCTATCTCGACAGCACCGCAACTGCGCAAAAGCCGGAACAGGTCATCGATGCAATGGACGATTTTTACCGCAAGCACTACAGCTCGGTAAAACGCGGAATCTACGCCATGACCGCCGAAACGACAGACGCCTACGAATCTGCACGGAAAAAAGTTGCGAACTTCATCCATGCCAAAAGCGAACGCGAAATCGTCTTTACGCGCGGAACGACAGACAGCATCAATCTTGCGGCCTGGAGCTACGGACTTGGATTTTTAAGGCCCGGTGACGAAATTCTCGTCAGCGCCCTGGAACATCACGCAAACATCGTCCCGTGGCAACTCGTCGGAAACGTCTGCAAGACAAAACTCAAGGTCATCCCTGTCACCGACGACGGGAATCTTCTCCTCGAAAAAATTCCCGAACTCATCGTTCCCGGCAAGACAAAAATTGTCGCTGTCACGCACATCAGCAACACGATAGGAACAGAAAATCCCATCGCGGAAATCATTCGTATCGTTCGAAAAATCAACCCGGAAATCAAGATTCTCATCGACGCCGCCCAGAGCGCCCCCCACGTCAAAATCGACGTCCAAGCGCTCGACTGCGATTTTTTCGCCTTTTCCGGTCACAAGATGTACGGTCCGACAGGCATCGGCGTCCTCTACGGCAAATACGAACTTCTAGAAAAAATGCCCCCGATGCAAGGCGGTGGCGAGATGATCGACCACGTCACATTCGAAAAGACGACATTCGCCCTCCCACCGGACAAGTTCGAAGCGGGCACGCCTCCCATCGCGGAAGTCATCGGATTAGGCGCAGCGGTCGATTGGATAAGCCGAGTCGGCATCGAAGCGATTTGCGCTCATGAACAGGAAATTTTGCGGTATGCGCAAGAAAGGCTTTCCGAAATTCCCGGGTTACACATTTTGGGAAATCCGAAAAAGCGCGGAGCGCTTCTCAGCTTTGTACTGGATGCTGCCCACCCACACGATGCAGCGGCACTTCTCGACGAAAGCGGAATCGCCGTCCGTAGCGGCCATCATTGCGCAGAACCGGTCATGACCCGCTTTGGCGTTCCAGCGACGATTCGCGCGAGCTTCGGAGCCTATACCGAAAAGTGGGAAATCGATCGCCTTGTCGAAGGATTGCAACGCGTCAACCGGATTTTCAAGATTTAGGATTTAAACACAAAGTAACGGTACAGCAGAAAGCTGACGACTATGTAGGCGATGTTGGCGAGGACATTCGCAAGGAATCCTGCACTCAACAAATCTCCGGCAGAAGGCAGTGCATTTTTCAGCGTTTCCAGTACAAACAAATTCACCAGATAGGCGCAGATAAAAACCAGCAGAAACCGAAAAATTTCCTTGCCCTTTTGATTTCGGCTTTTAAAATTCAGGCAGCGATTCATCCAGTATGAATTGATACCACCGGCGACAAATCCCAGAAAATTCGAAAGTTCCAGGTTCCACCCGAGAAGTTCGTACAAAAACCAGACGACGCACAAGGTAATCAGCGTATTGACGATTCCGATTAGATTGTATTTTATAAAATGGAACATCACAAACCTTTATTGCATTTGGCAAAAACGTCTTCGGAATTCCTTTTCGATTTCCCGATCCCCGGTGATTTTCCGGTTTTCCATCAGGATGTTTCCGTCGCAAAGCACCGTATCGATTACGGTTGAATTGGCTGCATAGACAAAATTCGAAACGACTTCTCCCGTCGCAAAGCAAGGCGCATCCAGGTTCAAAAGCAACGCATCGGCAAAAAAACCATCGGCAATTTTCCCGGCATGGATCCCAAAAGCTTCCGCCCCGTTCCGCGTCGCAATCTTGAGCGTTTCCTCTGCCGAAAGCACCGTCGGATCCCCGGATGTCATCTTCGCAAGCAGCGAGGCGAACTTCATCTCTTCCCGCATGTCCAGGTTGTTGTTCGAAGCGGCACCGTCCGTTCCGAGCGACACGCGAATTCCCCGTTCAAGAAAAGGTTTGATGCAAAACGTTCCGCTAGAAAGCTTCATGTTCGAGCAGGGATTGTGCGCGCACGTTACCCGGCGGCTTGCGAGAATATCCAGGTCGCGTTCCGAAACATGCACCAGATGCGCCGCCACGGTCCGCTCCGAAAGAAGTCCCAGAGAATCCAGATATTCCACCGGGGAAAGCCCGTGCGTCGGCGAGACGCTCCGGTTTTCTTCCCCGAACGTTTCCGCCAGATGGACATGAAGCGGCAGCCGGAATTTTTCAGAACAATCCCTCGCGATTTGCAAACACTCCGCTGTATTCGTATAAATCGCATGGGGAGCGACAGACAGTTGGATTCTGTCTGTTAATTTGTGTGCATTATCCTCGATGAAGCGTACATTTTCTTCCGTATCCGGCTTTAGGGAATCGGCAAAGGTTACACCGATTGAAGCACGCACGCCGAGTTCTTCCGCAGCCCGAACAGTTTCCGTCCGATGCCAATACATATCGGCAAAAAAAACCGTTCCCGAGCGGATCATTTCCAGGATGGCGTAACGGGACGCCACATAGACATCGCTTGCGGAAAGCTTCGCCTCGCGCGGCCAGATATAGTCCTTCAACCAGACATCCAAGGGAACATCGTCCGAAAGTCCCCGACAAAAAGTCATCGCCGCATGAGTGTGCGTGTTGTAAAAAGCGGGAACAATCGCAAAATGCGAAGCATCGATTACTTTATCCGAAACCTCCGTGGGAATCGTTTTTTCCGGTGCGATTTTTTTGAATACTTTATCCGCAATCAGAATATCCTTTCTGTCGTTCCCGAGCAGAACCGATTTCAGGACAATGCGCTGCATAGAAAACTCCCAAAAGTCAAAATCCATTCCCAGGCGAACTCTAATCCCATCCTAGTCCATGCGAGACCTCCACGAAATCCGTGGATAGCGGTTTCCGCGATAAACGGAATCCAGAACAGGTTAAAAAAGAAAATCGCCGAATACGAAAAAGGGTAGCCGTAGATTTGCAAATCCGTTTGTCTCGGACGCGCATCCCGAAAAACGCTCCCCAAATGAAAGGCGAGAAAAAAGCCGACCGCGATTTGTACGACAAGTTTCGCCTCCGGAATCAACAGACAAGAGATCGACGCGGCGCAAAAGGCAAAAAGGGGAAACGAATAGGGAGCCAAGGCGATTGCAGGGTTCGGCATGCCGCTAAACGTAACTTTTCCGCCATTCTCCGCATGGGCAAAAAAGGATTCCACCCGACGAAACGATAGAAGGGCAAAGACCGTATGATTCAGCTCATGGCAAAAGGTTTCCCAAAACTCCAAGCTACGCCCTAAGAGAAACAAGACAATTTGTACCAAAAGATAAACCGCCACCCCGATTTCCACGGGCAAAAAAGTCTTCCATTCCTGCAAAAAAAAGATTCCTTCCACCCACAATGCGCGTCCAAAGGCCGCTGACAAAAAAAGAAAAATGCAGGAAAAAAGGAATCGGAAAAGTATTTGCATCAGCGGCTCATGTCTAACGAATCCAATTCGTTCCGCAGCTCGGATTCAACCCTTCGCGCGCTATCGAGCGAAGCCTTGGCTTTATCAATCTGCTGTTTCAGAAGTTCCACTTCCTTCTTTTTTTGGGCGATTTCCCTTTCCGCATCCGGATCCGAGCAGGCGGAGAAGGCAAACATTAAAGATAGGGCAAAAATCAACCGATAGGGCATTGGAGCATCCTTGAAAAATACGCTTTTAATTTAACAATTCATGGGGAACCACCGTTCGGAACGGATGATTGATACGGCGCAAAACCTTTTTCTCGTGGTCCAATCCTCAATCCTTTTTGCCCGAATGTCCTGTTCGACAAACGGCTTCGGCGTCACGACAACCATAGGAAAAGGCAAATCCAGGCAAAGTTGCCGCACAAACAGCTTCGGAACGACGATTTGCGATTAAAACCGCCTTAATTATCTAAATTTGCGACGCTTTTCGGGGAAAATTCCTTCCCCAGGCACAAAAATCCTAGAGGCAAAAAAATGATTACCTTCCTCATAGGCATCGCCATCTTAATCGGCGGATACTTTACTTACGGAAAATTTGTCGAACGCGAATTCGGACCGGACAACCGCAAACCTCCCGCGCTCGCCAACCCGGACGGCGTAGATCGCATGGTCCTTCCCCACTGGAAAAATGTCCTCATCCAGCTTTTGAACATCGCAGGCATCGGTCCCGTCATCGGCGTCATTCTGGGAATCAAGTTCGGAGCGATCGTCTTTATCCTGCTTCCGATAGGAAACGTCATCGGCGGAGCCGTGCACGACTACTTTTCGGGAATGATCAGCATGAGAAACGACGGAGTGAACGTTCCCGCCCTAGCCCGCAAATTCCTAGGAAAAGGCCCGTCAAAGGTCGTGATGACGTTGATTTCCATCGCCCTGATCCTCGTCGGAGCGGTTTTCACCAACACGCCGGCTGCGCTTATCAACACGCCGATTCTCGCCGGGAGCGCGGTTTCCCCGACGCTTTTCTGGGTCGCGGTCGCCCTCATCTTCGCCTACTATTTTGCAAGCACGTTCTTTCCCATCGATAAAATCATCGGACGCATCTACCCGATTTTCGGAGCGCTCCTCATTCTCTCTTCCCTTGGCATTCTCGTAGGAATCGCCCCGCACCTTGGCACTCTCGACGAGATAAGCTTTTCGAACTTCGCAAGCAATTTCACAAAACATCCCGCCCACCAGCCGATACTTCCGATGCTCTTTGTCACCATCGCCTGCGGAATCATCAGCGGTTTCCACAGTACCCAAAGCCCGCTCGTCGCCCGCACCGAAAAAACCGAATTTACCGGACGCCAGACTTTTTACGGAATGATGATCGTCGAAGGCCTTATCGGCATGATCTGGGCCGCCGGCGGAATGTTCATCTACAAGCAAATGCCCGAGCTTCTCGTCGGAGCGAGCGGAATCAAGATTTTGAGTGCGCTCGTTTCCACCGTCATTCCGTTTGCCCCGATTTCCATCCTGGTCGTCATCGGCGTCATCATTCTCGCCATCACCAGCGGAGACACCTCGCTTCGAAGCTTGCGACTGACCGTCGCCGAGCTTTTCAACCTAGACCAAACCAGCGCAAAAAACCGACTAATCCTAACTGTCCCTATCTTCGCCATCTGCGGAGCGCTTATTTTCTGGAGCAACCTGAACCCCGAAGGATTCAACATTCTCTGGAACTATTTCAGCTGGTCAAATCAGCTGATGGCTGTCTGCAGCCTCTGCATTTCAGTTGTCTATCTGCGTTCCAAAAAGAAGAATTTCTGGATTGCTCTAGTCCCCTGCCTGTTCATGACTTTCATCGTCACGGATTATATTCTCTGGGTCAGCCCAGAAAACCTGAAAGGCGCACCCCTCGGCTTTGGACTCGACTACAAGACAGCATTGGTCATCGCCATCGAAGATTCGCTCCTTCTCGGATTTTTCCTCTGCACTCGCGGAAAGATTCTCTCGAAAATGGAAGGTTACGATCCCGATCACTGGAGCGCAAAGCGCGACTTGAAACAGACGGAAACCTGAACCAGATTCGGTTTCGGCAACCACAACTTTTCGTTTAAGCGACGGGCAAAAGTTTTTGCCCGTTTCTCGTATTTACGAAACGCAGGCTTCTTCATTTTCACAGAACCTTTATTAAACCGTTCTTCATTTAATTGAGTAAAACATTCATCCGCTTACTTTTGCCGTTTATCATTAAATTCCTATGCAAAATACTTTCCTATATATTCATTTTTCTAATTTGGGCACGTGAAAATAAAATTTAACAGAGAAAAGGCAGATTACAGATGAACCGAACCTTCAAACGATTGGTCTTCGCGGTCTCCGTGGGAAGCCTCCCCGTATGGGCGGCGTCTTCCTACACCCGAGATGACGCCGTTCGGATTGCGCTCGAAAACGCTCCGGACATCAAGACTGCGGAAGAAAGCCTCAAATCCGCGGAATCCCAGGTCACCGCCGCTTACGGCAACGCGTTCCCCACCGTAGATCTCAGCGCGACATACGCCCGGACATTCGGCGTCAAGGACGTCAAAAACTCAAGCGCTATCAGCAAGATGCTCGACGATGCGGCGACCAAAAACGAAAAAATGCTCGCCGGCGTCCTCGATAACTTCTCGTATGGCATGAGCGCCATGTCGGGATACCGCTGGGGCACCCAAATAGGGATTACCGCAACGCAAATTCTCTACGCCCAAGGCAAGGTCAGCACGGGAACGAAAATCGCCAAGGCTTACCGCCGGGTAAGCGAACTAAACCTGGAAACAGCCAGGGAAGACGTACGTTACAACGTCGAAAATTCTTTCGACCAGCTGCTCTACCTGGACTCCGCGCTCGTTATCCTGCAGGAAAGCATTGACCAGCTTCAAGAACATCTCGATTATGTCGATCAGGCGGTCAAGAGCGGGCTTGCGACGGAACTTGACCAGATCCGCGCCCAGATTTCGATGGATGAACTGCAAACCTCGCTGGAAAAGACGAAAAAGGATCGCATCATCGCCCGAAACGCGCTACTCAACTCGATGGGACTCCCCTGGGATGCGGATGCGGAATTCAAGGGAGAACTCCGTGACCCCAAGCAGGGCAATTTCACCATCCCGGACACCGCAATGGCAAATGTTCGCCAGCGCCGCAAGGAACTCGCCCAGCTCGACGAAAGCGCCAAGATGTATGAAGAGAACATCGATATCGAAAAAGGCGATTACAAGCCGACCCTCGTCTTGGGAGGTTCCATCACTTACCAAAACGGCCAGAACGACTTCTTCAAGTGGGATGCCCCTGACTGGGACGACAACATTTCCAAGAAGGTCTATCTGAACCTTTCGATGAATCTTTTCAACGGCATGAAGACCCGCGAAGCTGTCGTGCAGGCCAAAACGGACCTGCGCAAGACGCAAATCCAGAAAGATAACGCCGAACGCGGAATCAAGCTCCAAATCGAATCGGCGCAAAATACGCTCGACGACGCAAACCGTCAAATCGAAATCCAGAATCGCCATGTCGATCTGGCGCAGAAAAACCTGGACATGACCGAAGCTGCCTACAAGGCAGGTCGCGAAACACAGCTCAACTATCTAGACGCAAACATGAGTCTCAAAAATGCGAAACTGTCCTACCTGTCCGCAATCATCGACTGGAACAAGGCCTACAACGCATTGCTCAAAGCTACCGGAGAATATTAAGAGGATTCTATGAAGCAACTGAAAACCACTCAGATTATCGCCTTTGCAACTCTGGCTCTCTTTCTCGCCGGTTGCAACACGGAAAAAGAAACCAAGCAACCATCCCTGACGATGGAAGAGATCCAGGCGCAAAAAGGCAAGCCGGTCCGCATCGTCACGGCCAGCGAAGAAAAACTCGCCGATTTTCGGGATTTTAACGGAACCATCGAAGGCTCCCAGCAGACGGACGCCATCGCCAAGATGTCCGATCCTATCGCCAAAATCAACGTCCAGGTCGGTTCAAACGTCCAGAAAGACCAGGTTCTCGCCGAATTTACGTTTACCGGAGACAATTCCGGCTACCAACAGGCCGAAGCTCAGGTCAAGCTGCTCGAAAAATCCCTGGACCGCATGAAGGAAGTCCAGGCAAAGGGAGGCGTTTCCCAACAGGATATCGACCAGGCGCAGACCCAGTTAGATGTCGCCAAGATGCAACTAGAACAGGCGCGTCGCGCAACGCTCGTCCTCGCCCCAGCTGCAGGTACGGTGACGGATGTCCGCTTCAAGGCGGGAGAAGTTCCAAACGTGGGCGCGACCCTCTTCACCGTCGCAAAGCTCGACCAGGTGATTTTAAAGCTCGATGTCACGACGCAGGATATCGGACTGTTCAAGAAAGGCGCCGAAGCGACGATTTCGCTGAACGGGGAAACCCTCCATGGAAAAGTCAGCATGGTTCCTCTCGCGGCCGATTCCAAAACGCGCTTCTTCCCTGTCGAAATCACATTCCAGAACAAGGGACGCAAGCTTCTTCCGGGAATGTTCGTCACGGCGAGCATCCACGCCCGCACCGTTAAGGGCGTCAGCATCCCGAACGATGCAGTTATCTATAAGGACGGCGTAAATTTCGCATGGATAGTCGATAGCGAAGGCAAGGCAAAGCGGAAAATAATCCGGTTAGGAATCGTCGGAAACACGACGACCCAGATTCTTTCAGGCATCGAAGCAGGCGACAAGGTCATCACCGAAGGCGTTTCCAAGGTGAACGATGGTGACAAGGTCCTGATTCTGGAATAACCGTACTGGAGATTTTTGCATGATCAAGGCAAGTATCTATAAACCCATAACCATGTTGATGGTTATCCTGACCGTCGTCGTGTTCGGCGTTTACACCTACAGCATGATGCCGGTCAACATGCTTCCGAACTTTGAAGTTCCCGTTGTGACGGCGGTTGTCCAATATAAAGGCGCAAGCCCGGAAGAACTGGAATCTACGGTCATCAAGCCAGTCGAAGACCAGGTAGAACTGATCGACGGTATCGATTACGTGAAAGCCTATGGCATGGAACACTATGCCATTTTCGTCCTCTTCTTCGAAATGGGAACCGATGTCGATGTGGCGGCATCCGATGTCCGCGACAAGATTTCCCAGGCGGCAGCGAATTTTCCCGATGCCGTAGAAAGTCCTATCATTTCAAAGGTCGATATCAACAGCAGCGCGATCATCAGCTTTGCTTTTACCGGACCGATTTCCTCGACGGAACTCCGCCAAAAAGCGGATGATGAAATCAAGCCGCTCCTGACTTCTACTCCCGGCGTCGCCAGTGTAGATCTGTTCGGTGGAACGACCCGCCAAATCGTCGTTGAGCTTCGCAAGGAAGACATGCTTTCCCGCGAGGTCGATCCGACAACCGTCATGGGGCTTCTCCAGGCAGCCAACGTAAACTTCCCGGCGGGCGACATCCGCGGTGTCCGAAAGAATACCGGTTCACGAACAAAGGGCAAGTTTACAAGCCTCGACGAAATTCGCCAGATGGAAATTCCGACGGCAAAAGGCGTTATTCGCCTAGCGGATATTGCAAATGTCAAGGATACCATCGCAGACATCACTTCGCACTCCCGATACAACGGAGAAAACTCGGTCGGCTTCGATATCAAGAAGCGCACGGATGCGAGCGTTGTTGCTGTTTCAAAAGCGGTTCTCCGCAAAGTTGATCAGATCAACGCCTCCCTGCCGGAAGGCTACAAACTGAACCTGGTGTATAACCAGGCGGAAAAGGTCCAGGAATCACTAGACAACGTGATTTCAAATATCGAAATCGCTATCGCCCTAACCGCCATCATCCTGTTGCTTTTCCTCGGGCGTTTCAGCACGATGTTCATCGCCGCGGTGACGATGCCTATCTCCGTTATTGGCGCGTTCACGTTTATGTATTTCGCCGGCTTCACCATCAACATCATGACGCTGATGGCTCTTTCCAGCGCAGTCGGTCTTCTCGTTACAAACGCAATCGTCGTTCTGGAAAACATTTCCATGAAACTCGACCAGGGGCTTGAACCGAAAGAAGCCGCCTTCAAGGGCACTAGCGAAATCATGGTCGCCATCATGGCATCGACGCTTACAAACGTCTGCGTATTCGTGCCGATTGCCTTTATGAAATCCATTGCCGGATCGTTTTTCAGAAACTACGGTCTTACGATGGTCTTCGCAACAGTCGTTTCCCTGCTTCTCACCTTTACGCTGACACCGCTCATGGCGGCCTACCTGTTCAAGGGAAAGAAGAAAAATCCGGACGGAACATTTGCCGAAGAGAAAAAAGGCTTTGTATCCAAGATCTTCGGCGTTTTCCCGAAATTCATCAACTGGACGCGAAACATCTACATCAAGACGCTCTCCTTTGCGCTATCGATCCCAGGCGTCATCTTTCAGACGCTCGTACTCATCGCCCTAATCGGCGGCACGTTCCTGCTAGTCACAAAGTTCATGTCCGTTGAACTCATGCCGAAAAGCGACGAAGGCGTGATCAAGCTTTCCCTTGAACTCCCTGCCGGCACGAACATCGAAACCGCGGACAGCATCACCAAGGTCATCGAAAGCCGCATCAAGGGCATTCCCGAACTTCGGCGCTACTACGTAACCGTTGGCGGAGAATCGGGTATGAGTTCCGTCGGCCAGGCGACGATGCGGATTACGCTCATCGGAAAAGACGAAGGTCGCATTCGGACAACAGACGAAATCATCGATTCGCTGCGCCCTGTCCTCGCCAACATTCCCGACGCCTACATCAGCCTGAAAGCCGCTTCGACAACCGAAATGGGTGGCGGACAGTCCGGTGATGTCGTTCTCGAAGTGCTCGGGCTAAACGGTGATTCCGTCGTCAAGGCTTCGGAAATCGCCAAGGCGCACATCACCGAAATGAGTGGAATCACAGAAATCAAGTCCTCCTATGAAGCCGGAAAGCCGGAAATCGCCTTTATCCCGAATCGCGCGGTTCTCGCCGACTACGGCATGGCGGTTCAATCCGCATCGACAGCTGCCTATATTTACGTAAGCGGCTACGAGACAAGCCAATACACCGAGGATGGCGAAGAATACGACATTTACCTGAAACTTCGTGAAAGCGACCGCAACACGCGCCAAAAGATTCTGGACCTGCCGATTTTCACGTCGAAAGGTTATGTTCCGATGTCCACTCTGTTTAACGTAGAAAACACGCAGGCTCCGACGAAAATTACCCGAAAACACAAGAAGCGCCTGGTCGAGGTTTCGATGAACCTTCTCCCCGGCTACACTTCGGGTCAAATCATGGGTGATATCATGAAGGCCACTAAGACGTGGGAAGACATTCCCGAAGGCGTCGAATTTTCCTTCGGCGGAACGGCGGACATGCAGAACGACATGGTCTCGGAATTTGTCGTCGCTATCATCATGGCGATTCTTCTGACCTACATTCTCCTCGTCGCGTTGCTCGAATCCTTCGCCCAACCCTTCGTCATCCTCACAACGATTCCGATGGGCGCAATCGGAGTGGTGCTGTCGCTTGTCGTCACGAACAAGCCGCTATCCATGATAGCGTTTATGGCAATCGTCATGCTGATCGGTGTCGTGGTGAATAACGCGATTCTTCTTCTCGACAGCGCAAACGCCTACCTGCGTTCCGGCCAGATGGGAAGACGTTCCGCCATTATCACCGCCGGCAAGGAAAAGTTCCAAGCCATTATGCTCGCCAGCGCAGCGTCCATTATCGCCCAAATGCCCTTGGCGCTCGCGATAGGCGGAGATTCCGCAACCTCTACCCAGCCGATGGGTATTGCGAGCGTTGGCGGACTTCTCATCTCGGGCATTCTGACGATGTATCTGGTTCCGACATTCTTCTGGCTGCCTAACGCGATTTTCCACAAGGTCAAGATCAAGGCGCAAACGATCAAGAAGAACCGCAGCGCAAAGGCCTAGACAATTCCGATTTAGAAAAGACCTCGCCCAAGACGAGGTCTTTTTATATTCCGAAATATCAAAGTTCCCGATAAAGAATCTTTTTGCGGCACCAGGAAAATTCCCTTGCTAGCGAAGATATTCTTTCTTTGCCCAAAGTTTCAAAATCGACAGGATGGAACACAAGGCGCGGAACGCCAAGAGGCAAACGCAAGACTAGCTTTGCACATAACTCCACTAGGGAAAGGCTACGCACCGGAAGCCCCGCAAAGCTTATCGCAGGCGAAAAAACTTTTTCTTTCCCGTTTTTTTTATACACGGCGAAGCGACCTTCATAAAAGGCAAGCTTGCCCAGGACCTGTTTTTTCAAAAAGGGATTTCCATACCATGCAGGCGGTACAAAGCCCGAAAGCGGAGAAAGGGAAAGAGCCTTCCAGCGCTCCGTCGCCTGTTCAAGCAAAACAAAGGAATCCCACTCGTCAAGCCCCGCAAATTCCGCCTCCCCGCCGGTCAAAAAAAGCGCCACTTTCCCCGAAACACTCCGCAAAAAAGGCTGCGAGGCAAAGTGGCTTGCGCCGTGCAGCAGCAATTCGTGTCCCGAATCAGTCAAGCGCATCAGCGCATTCTTAAAGGCATGGACGTTCTCTTCCCCGACACCATCGACCGAGGGAATCACCGCGATAGCGATCGGCCCGCCAGCAATCTCCGACAGCAATCGCACATGCTCCGAAGCCCGCCGAAAATTCCTTGCCGAAAAATCGTGGTAGCAGAGAATGAATTTCCGTTCCATAAATTCCAAGATAACAAAACGCCAAACACGAAATTGCTAAATTTGGACCGATGAAAAAGAAATCGCTGTATATCTTTGACATGGACGGAACGCTATTCAATACGCTTGGCGATTTAAGCGTCGCCGTAAATTACGCCCTTGCCGAATTCGGACTCAAGACGCTCTCCACGGAAAAGATTAGAAGCTACATCGGGAACGGCTCCCTAAAGCTCATCGAACGTTCCCTAGAAGGCGCCGATGCTCCGCTCGAAGCCGTACACAGATGTTACAGTGAATTTTACGCCAGACACTGCCAGGAAGCGACCGTTCCCTATCCGGGTGTTGTCGATTTTCTAAAGAATTTCCCTGCGAAAAAGGCTCTTGCAACCAACAAGCCCCATATTCCGGGTCTCGCGCTACTCCGGCATTTTGGCATAGAATCCTGTTTTGACGCTTTCGCTTTCGGAGACACGGTTTCTAAACGCAAGCCGGCAGCGGAACCATTCCTGAAAATTCTCGGAGAAACAGGCATTCCCCGGGAAGATGCCGTCATGGTCGGAGACGACGCCCCGGATATTCTCGGAGCGAAAAACGCAGGGATAGATAGCGTTTTCATCGAAAACGGTTTCGGCAAGCGTTCGAGCTTTGCCCCGGTCGAGCCGACCTATTCCATCCTCCAATTTTCGGATCTCAAAAACCTGCAGTTCTAAAAATGCCAACCCGCTACCTTATCGATACCTACGGTTGCCAGATGAACGAGTACGACTCCGCGCTCATCGCGTCGATGCTCGAAAAGAACGGCTGCGCTCCCACCGAAGACCCCGAAGAAGCGGACCTATTCTTCTTCAATACGTGTTCTGTCCGGGAAAAGGCGGAAGAAAGTGCCAAGGCCCGGATTTCCAAGATGAAGTTTTTCAAGAAGCACCGTCCGTGGATCAAGTTTATCGTAACGGGCTGCATGGCGGAGCATCTGGGTTCGCGACTCATCGAACAGGTCGATTGCGTCGATTATGTCATCGGTCCGGATCAATACAACAGGATTCCCGATCTGCTCTTTCCCCATCCGCTCGCGGTAAACAAGCGGACTCTCTCGAGGCGTGTCGTCACGGGCTTTGAAGACACGGAGAACTACCTAGGCGAATACGCCAAGCTTTCACACCCGTTTTCCGCCTATGTCACGATCCAGCGCGGATGCAATTTTCGGTGCAGCTACTGTATCGTTCCCTATGTCCGCGGAAGGGAAAAGTACCGCGCAGCAAACGACGTTCTCCGGGAAGTCGAAGCGGCAAGCGAACGCGGTGTTTCCGAAATCTGCCTGCTCGGCCAGACGGTCAACGCCTACCGGGAAAGAAACCTAGACTTTGCCGACCTGCTATTGAAAATTTCGGAAGTGAAAGGAATCCGCCGCGTCCGCTTCATGAGCCCGCACCCGAAATTCTACACGGAAAAGCTCGTCGAAGTTCTGCAAGGCACACCCACAATCTGCCCCCATGCGCATATCCCGCTCCAAAGCGGAAGCGACCCGGTTTTAAAGAAAATGCGGCGCCGCTATACGGTCGATGAATTCATGCGGATTCTCGAAAAGCTCCGCGGCAAGAATCCTTTCTACGGGCTGACGACGGATATCATTGCGGGCTTTGTCGGGGAAACCGACGAAGATTTCGAAGCGACCCTCTCCGCGGTCAGGGAAGCCCAGTTCGACGCAGCGTTCATGTTCATTTACAGCCCGCGCGAAGGCACCGAAAGCGCCAAGGAAACCGAAACGCTCACCGAGAGCCAGAAGCAAAAAAGGCTGGAGCGATTAGTCGAGTTGCAAAACGCAATTACGCTCGAACGCAACAGGCAGATGATCGGACGCACCGAAGAGATTTTAATCGAAGGGCCATCCTCCAAGGATCCTAGCGAATGGGTCGGCAAGACCGGCAGTTTCAAGAAAGTCGTCATCAAGTCCCAGACAGCAAGACCGGGCGATTACGTCCCATGCCTCATTGACGACGTCCGCGGGTGGACCCTTCGCGGAACGGTGATTGAAAAATAAGGAGAAACGATGCGTCTTTATTTCGTGTTCCTGGTTGCAGTAGCATTCTTTGCCGGAAACATATCCGCCGCTACAATTGAAGACGCCCAAAAGGCATACGTTTCCGGGGATTGGATCCGCGCAGCCGAAACCTTTGACGCCACATGTCCCGCACTCGAAGCGAAAGCGCGCTCCGAATGCGCCCTGTGGGGAGTGCTCGCCCGCTCCCAGACCGGTAACGCCAAGGACTTTTCCATCGCAAGAAAAAAGCTCGACAGCCTGATACTTGCCACGCCGGATTCGCTTCCCGTATTCTCGGACCTCTATATGACGCGCGCCCAGTTCGAACTTTATCTCAAGCGTCCGGATCTCTCTTACCGCAGCCTGAAAACCGCTTTCGCCAAAGCGGAAACACGGCAGCTTTCCGTCATTTTCCAAGTTTGCCAAAGCCTTTACAAGACAAATCCCGTAGATTCCGTCCAGGGCCTGTGCAAGGAGATTGAACGTGCGAAAGCCGAAACGCCCGTCCATTCCGAAGCGTCCAGTTCCTCCACCGCCGGTCCGTCGAACGAAATCGCTTCGAGTTCATCGGCGGGAAACGCCCTTTCCCAAACCGAATCATCGATTTCTTCAAGCTCTTCGGAAACCCCGGGCAAAATTTCCAGCCAGGATTCGGCAGCTGTCAAGAACTGGTCGCTGCAAGTCGGCGCGTTCAGCATATCCAACAACGCCGAAATGCTCGCAAGTTCGCTCCGGGCAAAAAAATTCATCGTGAGGGTTCTCGAATCCAAGACCGAGGAACGCACGCTCTACCTCGTCCAGGTTGGAAACTTTGAAACCCGTGAGCAGGCGGTTGACTACGGGAAAAATACCCTAGAACCGCTCCGTCTGGAATTCCAGCCCGTAAAAAAGCAGGAATCTTTTTAAAATCCGGCTCAAAATTCAAAAAACAGTTCTATATTTGTGACACGCCCCTGCCGGGGTGGTGAAATTGGTAGACGCGCTGGACTCAAAATCCAGTAGAGGCAACTCTGTGAGGGTTCGATTCCCTCCCCCGGCACTATCGAATTGCCGAGGATCCATGAAAATAACTTTCAAAATTCTTTGCGCCTGTCTATTTGCCGCAACTGCTCCGTTTGCGCAAGATGATTTTGAAACATATCCTTCCGAAAGCGAAAACGCTTCCTACTACGCTCCCGCCGAAGATACCGAAGGCGCCAACTATTACAGCGCGGACGATCCCAATGCCCCCGAAGCGACACCCGATGTCGGAACCGTAAACGCCTCTTCCGATGAATGGGCCGGCTTCAACTATGAAGCGGTAGGCCTTACCCAGTGGGAATTCCAGCAGGCCAAGGAAAGCGACATGAGCCGCGACAAGCTCACCCAATTGACAGAACTGGGGGTCCGTCCGTCGGAATATCTCCAAGAACCCTGGAAGCGTCTCGGCGTGTCCGAAGAGAGCTGGCTCAGCGAACGGGCGAACGGTCTTGAAGATTCCGACATCGACAGGACTTACCGGAACCGTTCCGGCGAACAGAACTACGCCTACATTTCCCTCGCAATCCCTTCGTTTTACCAGTGGAAGCACGAAGAAACGGTCAAGGCAGTCTGGATGGACGCCCTCTGGGTTGTCGGCGTTGCCGGCCTGACATATTTTGCCATCAATCACGATGATTACGACAATACATGGGTCTATTGGCTGATTCCCGTCCTCGGTGCGCACGTGTGGTCCTTTGCCGACGCGTTCTTCGGGACACAGTGGAATGACAATCCCGATGCGAACCGTTTCAGCCTGGGCATCGGCCCGAACCTCGACCGCGGTGTCGCCGGGATTTTGCAGGTACGTTTCTAGGCAAGATGCAGATAGAACTTCTCAAAAGCAAAATTCATCGCGCAACGGTTACCGACGCGAACCTGAATTACGAAGGTTCCATCACGCTGGATAGAGCCTTGATGGATGCGGCAGGAATTCTCCCCTTTGAAAAGGTCGGGATTCTTGATATCAACAACGGAGCACGCTTCGACACCTATGTCATCGAAGGGGAACGGGATTCGGGAACGATATGCCTGAACGGCGCTGCGGCCCGAATGGTCCAGAAAGGCGACCTCGTCATCATCGTTTCCTACGTAGTCCTCACGCCAGAAGAAGCGGCGCATTGGAATCCGACGATTGTCAAGGTCGATTCCCAGAACAGACCGCGATAAATCGCTATATTTACGGCGTGACATTTTCTCTGACAAGAAAACTTTTGCCCTTGTGTCTTGTGGGAGTTTTGATTTCCTGCAAGGAAGAGGAACCGGTTATCCAGGAAATCCGTGAAACGCCCGGCGACATCCAGGTGTTAAATTCCAGCGGTATCCCCGGAGCGGCTTCCAAGATGCGGGATTATCTGCGTTCCCAGGGATTTGACGTACTCGAAATGAGCAACGAAAGGCTCTGGAACTACGACGAAACGATTATCGCTCTTCGCAATCCGTATTGGGCCGGAGCCGAAGCTCTCGCCAAGGCACTCCACACCGAAAACGTCATCCCGCTACAGAACAAGCGGGTCCTTTTCGACGCGACGGTCTATGTGGGAAAAGACTTTGAAAAAATAATCCAGGCAGGATCCAAATGACAACAGCCAAGACAACCACAAAAAAGACAACCCGAAAGACGACCGCGAAAGTTTCCACGGCGGCCAAGGTTTCCAAGCCAAAAACGCCAAAGATCGCCGAGAAAAGAACAGATGAAAAAGCCCCGGCAAGGAAATCCGCCAAGAAGGCGACCAGAACCTATACCGAAGCTGTCCTGATGGCGGCAAAAACCCTTTTCGAACTTCGAGCGCTCGATTTGGATCTCTTGAATCTCCAGGGAATTTCGGAAACTTCCGACTTCATGATTCTCGCCACATGCGAAAGTGAAGCCCAGATGCAAGCGATTCTCGATGCGCTTTCCAAGGAATTCAAGGCAAAAAAGATGCCGTACCGGACGGAATACAAGCCGGGCATCAATATGCGCTGGGCCGTATTCGATGCGGGATTCGATCTGATAATCCAGCTTTTCGAGGAAAGCAAGCGCGAAGAACTCGCCTTTGACAGGCTCTACGGCGACGCGACAATTACAAGACTCGAAGAAAAAGACTTTATCAAGACAAAAGCGAAAAAGGTAAAAATCGAAAATGAACTCATTTGATGTCGAAATTGCGAAGTCTGTCGCGGCAACCGGCGCATTCGAATACGAGCTTGCGAAAAAACTGCTCACCGTCCCGTCCGACACCGAACACGGAAACTTCTCGCTTCCCTGCTTTGTCTTGGCCCGGACCTTGCACAAGGCGCCAAAAATCATCGCCGAAGAACTCGCGGCAAAAATCCGACTGCCGGAAGGTCTTTCCAAAGTCGAAGCGGTTGCAGGCTATCTGAACTTCTTTATCGACCGGAATTTTCTAGCAAAGTCCATCCTTGAAAAAATCTCCAAAGAAGGACTCGCATACGGCCATGCAGCACTGAACGGCAAGACGATCTGCATTGACTACAGCTCCCCGAATATCGGAAAGGAGCTCGCCTTCCACCACCTGCGTTCGACGATGATAGGCAACAGCCTTGCGCGCATCTACAAGGCGAGCGGATACAAGGTTGAACGAATCAACCATCTCGGTGACTGGGGGACGGCATTCGGCAAGCTTATCGTCATGTATCTGCGGGAAAACCGCCCGACGGACGAAGCGACGCTAAAAGGCTTGACCGTCAAGGAACTGAATATCCTCTACGCGAGCTTTTCTAAGGCGGCGGAAGCGGAACCAGCCCTCGAAGACGAAGCGCGGAAAGCCTTTGCCGAGCTTGAACACGGAAACGCACTATACCACAAGCTGTGGCTCGCATTCCGGGCAGCGACTCTCAAGGAACTGATGCGCATCTACAAAATGATGGGCGTCGATTTCGACCACTACACCGGCGAATCGTTCTATGAAGACAAGATGCCCGCGGTCATCGAGGAACTCAAAGCGAAAGGACTTCTAGAACGCAGCGAGGAGCGCGACGTGGTAAAGCTTGACGAATACAAGCTGAACCCGTGCCTTATCCGCAAAAGCGACGGCAGTACGCTCTATGCGACCCGCGATCTCGCCGCAGCGATTTACCGCAAGAAGGAATACAATTTCGACAAGTGTCTCTACGTCGTGGATTTAGGACAGGCGCTCCACTTCAAGCAGGTCAAGCTCGTTCTCAAGAAGATGGGAAGGGAATGGTACGATACGCTCGTCCACATTCCGTTCGGCGTAATTCTCAACCTCATCGACGGCAAGTGGGAAAAGGGAAAGACGCGCACGGGCAAGGCGAAACTTCTTCGCGATGTCATCGAAGCCGCCCAGCAAAAAATTCTCGAATTTATCGACCAGAAGAATCCGGACCTAGAGAACAAGGAACAGATCGCCCAACAAATCGGCATCAGCGCGCTCACGTTCAACGATCTCAAAAACCATCGCCTGATGGACGTCAAGTTCGACTGGGATTCCGCCCTGAGCTTCGAAGGCGCCACCGGTCCGTATGTGCAGAACGCCCATGTCCGCCTCTGCAGCATCATGCGCAAAGCGGACTACGAAGTTTCCGCCGAGGATGTGGACTATAGGCAACTCGAAGACGACAACGCTTACGAACTCATCAAGATTCTCGCCCAAAAGGCAGAACGAATCCGCCAATCGGTCGAATCGGACGAACCCTGTGTTCTCGCCCAATACGCGCTCGACATCGCAGGTGCCGCCCACAAGTTTATCCACGAAGACCGCGTTCTGGGAAGCCCCGAAGAAAAATCCCGGCTCTTCCTTGTCAAATGCTCCCAAATAGTCCTCGAAGATGTGCTGGACCTGCTCGGACTTTTCCCCGTCCGAACGATGTAACATGCATCCGTTGCTTCAAAAATCAATTGACAAAAAACGTCTATCGCCAGAAGAGGCTGTAGAAGTTTTAAAGAAAGCGGACTGGACAGAAGTCGTCAAGGCGGCAAACGACGTGCGGAACCGGGAACTTCCGGGGAAACGCGTCGGCTACACAGTCTATCGGATTATCAATTATACGAACATCTGTGCCATCGGATGCGACTTCTGTGCCTTTTCCCGAAAGGCCGACGAACGCGGAGCCTACACGCTTTCCCTAGAAAAGATTCGAGAGAAGGCGCTCGAAGCCAAGCGTTTCGGTGCGGACCAGATCTTTCTACAAGGCGGCGTAAACGAAACGCTCCCAATTCCCTATTACACGGACGTCTTGCAGATGCTCACTCGGGAACTTGGAATGAGCGTCCGCGGATTTTCGCCGGTAGAACTCGTACACATCGCCAGTGCGCACAAACTAACGCTCGATAAACTGCTCGACATTTTCAAGAATGCCGGACTTTCGTCCGTTCCCGGAGCAGGCGCCGAGATCCTATCCGACAAGATTCGAAAACAGATCAGCCCTAAAAAGCTCAGCGCAAAAGAATGGAAAGACGCACTCGCCGTCTGCCAGAAGAACGGACTTCCCGGCAGTGCGAACATCGTCATCGGTTCCGTGGAAACGCCCGAGGATATCGTCAAGCACTTAGAGCTTGTACGTTCGCTGCAAGACGAAACAAGCGGAGTAAAAAGTTTTGTCGCCTGGACATTCCAGCCGCAAACCGACCGTTTCCCCATTCGCCACGTTTCCCCGATGGAATATCTGAAAGTCCTCGGGCTTTCACGCCTCTATCTCGACAACATCCGCCATATCGAGGTTTCCGTTCTCGGAATGGGAAAGCAGATTGGAGAACTCGGGCTTCATGCTGGCGCAGACGACATCAACAGCATCGTCCTCGAGGAGAACGTGTTGAAGTCAAGCGGAATCCGGAGCATCGCGGAAGCGGAAACCTTTATCCGGCAAGCGGGCTTTGAACCTTACCGCAGGGACTTGAACTTTTCGAACGACAGCTAGGCCGATGCGCACGCCAACCCTTTTTAAACGGCTGGTGATAAGCCAAGTCGTCCAGGAACCGGAAAGCGAACGCATCGCGGCCATCGGAGATTACGAACAGATCCGCGACTACAGCCTCGTCCTAGCAAGCCAAGGAATTCCCCACAGCATTCGACGCGATGACCGCGGTCCCTATCTGATTGCGGTCCGCTCCGACCTTATCGATTCCGCCGAAGAACAGATAGCCCTGTTTCAAAAGGAAAACCCTCCCCGCAAGGAAAATCCGCCGCTCGCACTCCGGTTTTCGCTTTCCCCGTTGCTCGTTCTGCTAGTCCCATCTGTCTTTACCATTCTCCAGTTTTCAAGCCACGGCAGCCGTTTCTACCATGCGGGCATTTCCGATGCAGAAAAGATTCTCGCCGGCGATTGGTGGCGTCCCATCACTGCGTTGACACTCCACGGTGACGCGCATCACTTGGTATCGAACCTCGTTTCGGGCTACATCGTCTTGAACCTGCTCGCCTTTCGGATGCCGCTGTCCCGCATTGCTTTTCCGCTGGCCATCGCATCGTCCGTAGCAAATTTTCTCGTCGCCTCAACCGTCCGTACCGATTTCCGTTCACTCGGATTTTCAACGTTTGTATTCTGCGCGCTCGGAACTCTCGCCACTGTTGAATTTCGCCTGGTTCCGAGGGAATCCCATGGGATTCTGCGACGGTTCGCCCCGCTCTGCGCAGCGATCCTGCTCGCCGTCTTTCTCGGAATCGGGGAACACTCGGATATCCTTGCGCATTTTTACGGGCTTGTACTGGGCGTCGCAACAGGATTTCTCCCTCGGAAAAAGGCTCTACTCTGGGGAGGCCCCGCAAGCGTTCGGGATATTCTTTCCTGGATTTTCTTCTTCGCCTTTTTCCTTTTCGCCTGGTGGCGCGCAATTTTACTATCTTTATAGCGATGGGAAACCTTTTTCAGACATCGGGATTTCAAATCAAGGAAAGCGAAGCGAATGAACTTCTCCGCGTATTTCCGTTGCAGGTTTCCGTCGAAGAAAGCCCGTCCCTTTTCTTTCGGCTCGACAGCGAGCTGCAGGTCGGCGCCCCGGTTTCCTACCGCCTTGTTTCGGGATTTCAAATTGTCCAGTGGAAGTGCTTTGTGTCTGCGATCGATGGATCGTCGTGGCAAGCGGAACTAAGGCAGGGACCTTTTACCGCATTTTCCGCAATACACGGACAGACCGTTTCGGGAAATCTCTTGGAATATGCGGACGAGATCCACTTTAACGGGGAATCTCCCGAACTGGCTAGCGCCCTGGAAAATGCAAAAATCCGATACGACTTCCCTTCCCGGAAAGCGCTCGTCCAGGCAAAAACCGCCTTTGAATCCCGCCGAAAGACCGAATCCTTCCAGGCGTTTCCATCCGAAAACCTTTCCGCAGGCTAGCGGGAAATTTCAATGCCATACCCTTCGCTCGAAGCGGCACTCCTAGACCTTGAAAGACATGGAATGCTCCTCCGCATTCGCGAAGAAGTCTCGCCCGACTTGCTCATGCCCAAAATGGCGGAAATTTCCACGAAAGAATCCATGCCCGCGCTTCTCTTCGAATGCGTCGAAGGTTCCCCGTTCCGGGCAGCCGCAAACATTTTCGGGACGACGGAACGCGCACGCTTCCTTTTCCGCAAAACGTGGCAAAAAGCCGAAACGGCCATCGCCTTTCATACCGACCCGTTGTCCATCCTAAAGCGTCCGGAAAGCCTCTTGGCACTTCCCGGGATCGGACTTTCCGCTGCGCCGCGGAAAAGCCTTTCCGCACCGGTCCTCGCCCAGACGACAACGCTAGACAGATTGCCGCAAATCCGCCTGCACAGGGAAGACGGCGGAGCCTTTTTAACGCTCCCGCAGGTCTTTTCGCAAATGCCCGGCGAGAGCAACATTCTCAAATCCAACCTAGGCATGTACCGAATCCAGATTTCGGGAAACGATTATATACCCAATCAGGAATGCGGTCTGCACTATCAAATTGAACGCGACATAGCAAGGCACCACGAAGCCGCCCTGAAAAAAAACGAGCCGCTCAAGATCAGCATCTGGCTAGGAGGCCCGCCGGCGCATACCCTTGCCGCCATCATGCCGATGCCGCCGGAACTTTCCGAACTGACTTTTGCGGGGCTTCTCGGCGGAAGGGCGTTTCGCTACAGGGACCTCAAAGGCTGGAAAGTTTCATCCGACGCGGATTTCTGCATTCTCGGAGAAGTCGCTCCGCATCTCAAACCCGAAGGACCTTTTGGCGATCATCTCGGCTACTATTCCGCACGGCACGAATTTCCCTATCTCCGTGTCAAAAAGGTTTTCTGCAAGAAGGACGCGATTTTCCCCTTTACGACCGTCGGCAGGCCGCCGCAGGAAGACTCCGTCTTTGGCGAACTGATCGGGGAACTCGTCCGTCCCGTTGTACCGGCATCCGTCGCGGGAATCTGCGAAATGAATTCAGTCGATGCGGCAGGCGTCCATCCGCTTCTTCTCGCAATCGGCAAGGAACGCTACACCCCCTATCTTCCCGAACGCGAACCGATGGAACTACTCAAGGAAGCGAACGCGCTTCTGGGATTCAACCAGGTTTCTCTTTCCAAGTATCTCTTTATCGCAGCGAGGGAAGATGCCGAACGCCTCGATACGCGAAACATCGTCGATTACTTTATACACGTCCTGGAACGCGTCCATTTAGACCGGGACATCCATTTCCAGACGGAAACGACGATCGATACGCTGGACTATTCCGGGCGAAAACTCAACCACGGTTCAAAGGTCATCATTGCATCGGTCGGCAGACCAATCCGGGAACTCGGACGTTCCCCGGATGACGGGCTTTCTACGATTTCGCTTCCACAGGGATTTTCTTCCCCGCACATTGTCCTTCCGGGAGTTCTCGTTATCCAGGGAAGTTCCCAGGCAAATGTCGAAGCTCTCGCCGAGGCGCTTTCCCGCTGGGATTTTCGCGAAAGATTTCCCCTGGTTACCGTAGCAGACGACGCTCCGTTTACGGCAAGAACACTCGACAACTGGCTCTGGATCACGTTCACGCGAAGCGATCCCGCCCAAGACATCTACGGAGCCAATTCCAGATACACCCAAAAGCACTGGGGCTGTAATGCCCCGCTTGTCATCGACGCCCGTACAAAGCCTCGCCTCCAAAAAGTCGTCGAAGAAGATCCGGCACTCGAAGCAAGAGCCAAGGACATTCTATGGAAAGCGATGAAGCAGCGCCGATGAAAGCCTTGTCCTGGAAGTCGCTCGGATTTTTTTTCGCTTTTTTTTCCTGCGGAGCGTTCGCAGGCCAGTTTTGCGGGACAAGCCAGTTTCAAAAACATTTTTGGAATACAAAAAATTTTGGAGCGGCAGCCCGAAGTGCAAGCGTTTCTTCAACAACATGCGACCCGGAGTTTTATTACGATACCTCGGCAATCATGGAACGAAAAACTGCACACTTTCGAATCTACTACGTCCTAGAGGGACCGCACAGGACGTCCGAAACCTGGATCGATTCGCTAGCGGGATCCCTCGAAGCCGCTTGGAATTTCCATACCCGAAAGCACGGAACAAAAAAGCCGAGAGGCGCGAATCCGACTTGGCATTTCCAGAAAAACGGCGACGGCAACCTGTACCCGGTAGAGGTTCTCGACATCAGCCTTGTGCGCGACAATGCGGTACTGCTAGGAGGCTTCTGCACGGCCTGCATGGGATTGACATTCCCGCCCGAAACTTCCAATCCAGACGAAACGGAAATCATCATCGACAACGACTTTCTCTACCCGGACGAGAGCAACCCCACGATCGAATACATTTCCAGTTCCTCTTGCCGTTACGTCCAGGCAACGCTTCCCGTTACAAACGACTTAACCGGAAAAAACTATTCGAAAGATTACGGGCTTGCGCTCCGCACCACCGCAGTCCATGAACTTTATCACGCCATCCAGGCGACATATGTCGATTTTCTCGAATACGATTCCTACTGGTTCGAAGCGTCCGCGACCGCACTCGAAGAAATCGCATCGCCTAACGCTAACGATTACTGGATCTACCTTCCCGCCTTTTTCAAATCCACCGGGACGGCATTTGACCGAATCCCTTCAAATTACGGACTTGCCGTTTGGGGACTTTACAATCTGTACGCCTGGAATGAAAATTTCGATACCAGGCTGTGGGAGCGTTTTTCCACCATGCCGGATTCAAGCTTTGCAACCGTTTATGCGAAAGAACTCGCCGCTCGCGAACTTGACCCGGATTCCGCCTTTGCCGATTTCGCCCAAAGGCTTTTCTTTGCAGGAGACCGCTCGAGCCTTTCCGATACGTCGCTCCGCTTCACTGCAGACTTTTCCGACTGGCCATTTTCGCCACATCTGAAAAAGCCGACAGTTTTACCTGTCACACTCGAAGCGCCGTCAATCGGCTACTACCGGATTACGCAAGATACTTTCCCCGATCTATCCCAATTCGTCGGGAAGGCTTCAGTCGTCCTCTACGGAAAGAATCAAAAGGCGACCTTTTATTCCATGGATACGGTTTCGTGGGCCGGGCTTTCACCTCTCGTTGCCCAGTCGGAAAACGCGGTACTGGTTCTCTCCAGGCTGCAAGAAACTTCGATCGGCGCTTTACAAACGGATACGCTTCCCATGCGCAGCTACCCGAATCCGTGGCGAGGCGAAACGCCGCTCTGCTTTGCCGGACTTCCTTCCACAAAGCGATTTCTCGAAATCCGCACTCGCGCAGGGAAACTCGTCCGCAGATTCTCCTACACAGGAACAAGTTTCTGTATCCGCAACGAAGAAATTCGAAAGCTGATGGCTCCCGGGCTTTATTACTTCAGAGCCGGAGCAAAGAACAAGGCAAAGCCGTTTCTCGTCGTCTATTAAGAATCCAAGTTTCGATTCCTGGCGAGCAGCAGAGAGTCTTCCCCTAAATGTCCAAACGGGCTAAATTCCGGTTCGATGCCTGTCCGCCAGGCGAGACCGCTTCCCATCTTTCGAGAAGACCGGATTACGTAAAAGCGATTCCACATTCCCGATGCCAGGATTTTTTGGGCAAGCGTCCTTCCCGGCTCCACCACCAGACGGTGGACTCCCATCCGGGAAAAATCGTCAATAACCTTTTTCCAGTTCTCGGCAAAACTCTCCGAAACCAGAAGCCGGATATCGGCAGAAAGCGAAATGTCTCCCTGGGGAACCCGGCTATAGACAATCGGTCTATCCGTCGGATTTTCAAAAAGGTGCAGGTTTGCCGAGAGTTTCCGGCTTCCGCAAAAAACGGCTCGGTGCGGGCTGTTGCCCGAGACTCCTCGCACGGTCAAGCGCGGATTATCCAAATTCGCCGTTCCTCCGCCGACAAGAATATATTCCGCCGAACGCCGCCATCTAGCCGTCCATTCGTCCGCGGCGCAACCCGTTATGCGAACCGGGCTTCCGCCAGAGCTTGCGATAAATCCGTCCGCCGACTCCGCGATCTTGCATTCGACAAACGTCCGATTGTTTCGTACAAAGTAATCATACGCTTCGTAAAAAGACAGAAAATTCTCGGGAGGCTTCACATATCGCGAATCAATTCCCGCATCCGAGAGAATCTTTTCGCTCTTTCCAAAAACCAGCGGATTGGGATCTCGATGCGCAAAGAATACATTCCGGATTCCCGCCGCGATAATCGCGTTTGTACATGGAGGCGTCCGACCAAAATGGCAGCACGGTTCAAGCGTAACATACAAGGTTGCCCCACGCGCCTCAACGCCAGCATCCCGAAGAGCCATCACTTCCGCATGGGATCCGTGTACGACCTGCGTATGTCCGCGACCGACTACCGTCCCATTATTCACGACTACCGCCCCGACCGCCGGATTGGGAAAGGATATCCCTACTGCAGACAGGGCTTCTTCAAAAGCCAGTTCAATGAAATTCATCGTTATCTAAAGCCACACGGCTTACACCGTAAAGGATAAACTGTCCCATGTCGTTTTTTTCAAGCGTACTGCGCGTCACGAACTTGACGATGCTGCCATCCCGATTTTTCACATGTACATTGAATCCTTGCGGTTCATCGCGCGTTGCCCCGTTTTTCAGAAGAATCTCGATTCTGTGATTCAGCATTTCGCGAAACGCCAAAATGTCCTCTTTCGGGAAAAATTCCTCGTTCGAAGGAAGCAGCCCGGCCTTGCGGTCATCGATGCCAAAACGTTCGCGCGTTACATCCGTAATAATCGTAAGGGCTCGCGAAGAACAGTCCAACGTCCAGATGATATTGAACGAATTGTTCAGCATAATAGCCATCCGACGCTTTGTCTCGATCAGCTCCTCGCTGATACGCATCCGATCGTTTATCGGAAAATAGGAACAGCAAAGCAAGGTACGGGAGCCGTCTTCCGTAAAGAATCCGTAGTTCTCGTACCATTGCCAGCCATAGCGGATATCGCGCAGCCGAATGCGGACACAGTCGAAAGTTTTCGATGTACGGGCAAAGCGAAGCGCGACTTCAAGAAGCTTTAAATCATCGGGATGTATTACTTCCCGCGGATCATGCTCCGAAACGTTTTTTTCCGGAATGCCGATGATTTCGAGCAATGCGTTCGAAGCGATCATAACCCGAGTCGAGTCCAGATCCAGAACCGCCCACAGGGACTTCGTATTCCGGGCAATCGTATCGATAATCCTGAATTTCCTTTTTAGTTTTCTATTTTGAACAAGCGTCCAGGCTAAGGCGATCAAAAGCAGCAAGATAAAAAACGTCAGTGTAACCATAACCATAATTTAACAAAATAAATCAGAAGGAAAAACCTTTCACTTACATACATTCTAAAATTTACTTTTCATATCGTAAGTTCCAGGGGAATTGCGGTAAAAAAGCCCGCCCATTCGGGAATTCATATAAGCCCCATCCCGATGCATCCCAAACGCCGCACCCCAGTTTTGAAAACCGAAGATGATGCCAACGCCGACTTTAGGACCAGGATAGGCGACGCTTCCCTGCAATTCCAAGACGCCTAGCCGAAATTTTTCGCCAAGCACTACGAGAAAGCCGATCGGACGCTGGTAAAGAACGGCAGCTTCGCTCCGGAATTTTTCGTTCGAGAGCCAGAGAACATTTCCCGCAAACGAGCCGCTTTCAAAATCCGTCGGAAGACTTCCCCAAAGCCCGCACGAAAAGCGAGAGCTTCCATTCCAGGAAACACCGGCCCGTCCCACAGCCCGCCACCAGGTCGCTTCGCCGGGAACCACCTGGATATCGAGATTGCCGCCGGCGCCAATCCGGAACGACGAAATGGCGAAGGACGATTCGATTCCGAAGTTCTCGCTGCGATATAGCGAATCGAGAAAGGAACTCGTAAAGGAAGCCCCCAACCGGTAGCGCAGATTTCCCCACTCGGAAAAAATCCCGAAAACCTCGTACTCGACACCTTCCATCGGTTCGGTCCAGACAAGTCCGAGCCGAAAACCGGAAGCCTTCCGCGACGGATTTTTTCCCAGGACATCAAACCAGCCTGGATTCCAAGGTTCCGGAATCCGGATTTCCGCCCAAAGCGTTCCTAGAAAGAACAGGGTGCACAGGAGAACCTTCATATTTCCTCACGGGCGAAGAATGACGCCGATACGTTTTTCCGAATTTCCCTGGGAAATACGCAAGAAGTTCGGTCCGGGAAATCCCCTGTCGAGAAGCGGAATCTCAATCCATCGGTTTCCGTCAGTATCTGCGGCAAGCGTCTTTTTCCACAAGAGATTTCCATTGCCCGAGATCAGTTCTACAAGAACCCCCTCGCCGCCCTGGACCCGAATCATCAGGGGGTTCTCCCGGTTCTTTCTCGAAAAGACACGCGCATTCCACTCCACTTGGAAAGGAAGTTCGCCCACCGCACCCGAGGCAAGGCTCCCCGGAGTCTGAAAACCCGGACTGTTCTCCTTGCGACCCGTCGCCGTCGAAAACCCCGCGGGGCAATGTGTCTGAATCCGCGCGAACTTTCCCCATACGACGGAATCCACCTTTTCGTTTCCGTAACACAGATACAGCGAATCGGAACCGTTTTTCAGATAGCCGAAGTTTACGGCGAGAATCCGCACATCGTCATTTCCGACAAAGCTTCGCATCCCGAGTGTATCCTTGGAGAGGACGATGCTTTCACGGCTTCCTATTTTTACATCGGGCAGCTTTGCGTTACGGTTTCCGCATAACCTCATCCCGGACAGGGATATATCGCGCAAGCCGCCATGATAGATTTCAATCCACTCCGGGACGCCTTCTTCCGGGCAAGGATGCACTTCCGAAAACCGCAACGGAAAGTTTCCGGCGATAGCGACCAGCGTATCGAACGTATCGTTTCCGGGAATATCGTCCGGCGGCCATGCCGCGACAATTTCAAGAGCCTTTGCCGAAAGGCGCGTATCGAAACGGGAACGGACATTCCTTTCCAGAGTTCCCGCCCATGCGTTTTCCGACAGGGAGCTTTCCGAGCGGAACGAAGCCCGAACCCGAGCCGAATCGCAACCGAGAAGCGTCCATTCGCCCTTCCAGACGGAAGCCTCCACAAAAAGCGAATCGATTCGCAAACGGCAATCGTTTACCCCCGATTCGAAGTTTCCATCCGGGAGTCCGGGAGTCGGCAAGGAAAATTCCCAAGCGTCAAAAGCGGAATCTCTCCGCACAAACGAATACCCCGACTTCGGGACCGGAAGTTCCGCGACATCCTCGCAAGAACCGCTCCACAATCTCCATACAGCCTTCCGGGAATTCGGCAGGGCGCTTCCTACAAGACTTTTGCATAGAATCGGAACGTCAGGACAGAGCGACGTATCGCGGATAAGAAGGATCCGATCCGCGCTTTCGGGAGCTATTCCCTCCCAGACTTTTTTTTCTTCGTGATAGACGGAAACGGTATCGCGCAACGGAGCATGCGGAAGGCGAATCTCGACAAATTCCCCGCGAGCATCCTCCACATCGGAAGGGTCGGGCAATATTTCGACAAATCGCGGACACGTTCCCACGGCAAGGGCAAACGCCACGGCAATTAAATTCATGAATGTCTAAGCGCAAATCCAAAGACAGCCGTCTCGAGAAAAGGGCCGCTTACTGGATTGCGTATTCTCCAGGGAGAATATAGCGAAGCGGGTTTTCCGGCCTAGAATTCAGCCAGACCTCGTAATGGAGATGAGGACCGGCGGAAAGCCCGGTGTTGCCCATGTATCCCAACAATTGGTAACGTTTGATCAGCTGCCCCTGCTTCACGGAAATCGTCTGCATGTGACCGTATTTCGTCACAAACCCGTTTCCATGGTCTAGGGCAACGTAATTTCCAAAGGAATCGCTGCGACGCGCGATGGCCACCACCCCGTCCGCCGTCGCGTAAATCGGAGTCCAGCGGCTGTTCGAAATATCCACGCCGTTGTGCATTTTCCCGACTTCACCCGTAATCGGATGGATGCGATGTCCAAACGCCGAAGCATAGCGACCTGTCGTCGGGGAAATTGAAGGGATGTGGCGCCAGTTTGCATACTGCTGCCCGGCAAAGCCTGCGATTTCCCGGAAATTCTTTTCGTTTTCCAAAGCCTTGGCGCGGAACTGTTCCGCTTTCGCTTTTAGCGAGAGGGAATGGTCGAGAATCGGCTGGGCGATTCTCGAAAGACGCCGTTCCGGGCTTTCCGGTCCGCCGATAGACATCTCCCGGCTAGAGCGATCCGTCGGATTCAGTCCGAACTTGTAATGGAGCAAGTCCTCGTTCGCAAAGCGGGACTCCATCATCCGGTTCAAAGAATCCAGGCGCACCTGTTCACGGTCCAGCTTCTCGGACAAAGCGACGCGATTGTCGATCATCCTGCCTTTCAAGAAGCCGTAAGAAAAGTGGACGCCTTCCTGGAGGACAAGCAAAGCGATTCCCAAAAAGACAAGAGCCTTTCCCGCGCAAAAGATGCGCTTCGAAAATTCGGGAAGACGCAACGAATGCGATCTAGACGAACCTTCGACGTGAAAAGACAGCTTGAAAAATTTCATGGTGAAAGGCAATTTAATAAATAATTCGATAGACGACGAGCGACTCGCTGGATTCATAGCCGACAACCAGGAGAGGTTCTCCCGGAATCGGGCTTTCGTCCGCAGGGACAAAAAGAATTCCTTCGGGTCCACGGTCCTTCGCGCTTGCCATGTAGTCTATCAGACGAGGCGTTTCCGGATTTTCAAGCGAAAAGGTCGCGATTCCGCTCGAACGTTCTAGTCCCAAAAAGGCAAAGAGCTCCCCGCGGATTTTCCCGACAGCGACATTTTCCGGTTCGGGACCTTTCTTCTTGCTGCGGGCGTCCGCCTTGACCTTTTTCTTTTTGGAATTCCAGTTGAAAAGCGCCGGAGCGCGTTCCGCCGAAATTCTTTCGATTGCCTCGCCGCTGTTCCAGAGACGCTTTCCCGTCTTTCCGTCAAAAAGACTCATGGAGCGACCGCCGAACGTGTTCAGATAGCGACACGGTTCGTTTCCGTCGCAGGGATTTTCCGCATCGATAGGCAGAGGTCCAAGCTTGCGGACGAGCGACTCCGTAAAAACGCTTCGTTCCAAAATTCCCGTGCGCAAAAGCAAATCCGCCCGGGTCTCATCCGTATAGGACGAAAAATCCCGGCTTGCGCCCTCATCCGCCGAAAGCACATAGAGTTTTCCGCTTTTTTCGAACACGGCAATGCCGTCCGGCTGGAGCTCGCCTCGAACCGGCACCTGTTCTATCAAAATTTTCCCGTCATCCTGATAGTCAAAGCCGTTTCCCTTCAAGGAATGATCGACCGAACCCAAGCCCCAGATTTTTTCGACGGTCTTTTTCCGAACATCGATTTTCGCCATCGCATTGTTTTCCTGGAGCGAGACAAAGGCGAATTTTCCATCCGGCGAAAAGGCGATATATTCGGGTTCTAGATTTTGCAGATAGCCGCCAGGGCCGCCGAGCCTCACCCCGGAACTCGCAAGGGAAAGGCTGTCAAACATTCCAAAAGTCAATTCCTGAGCCGTCGCGCGCTCAACGCCTTCCGACAGATCGACAAGTCCGACGCTTCCCTCGGGATCTTCATGTGTTTCTTCGTCAAATTCACCTTCACAGGCGACAAGAACCGTTTTCCCATCGGGAGAAAAGGCGACCATGTCGGGTTGCGCTCCGACGGAAAAAGTCCGAAGCTTTACCAAGTCACGATTCTGGATTTCGAATAAGTGAAGAAATCCCGGTGCAGTTTTCGGAATGTTCGTTTCGACAACGGCGACAAGGTTCCGGTAAGCGGCAACGCTCGGGACTTCCATGCGAAACGTCAGGACGTTCAGCACTTGAGGCTTTGCCGGATTCTTTAAGGATACCACGGAGAGTTCTTCATCGCCCGACGCGACAACAAGAATTTTTTGCTCGGGAACATAGACGGCGATTTCCGCCCCGGGGAGACCGCCCGATTTATCGAGACGGCCCATTTCCCGAAGCTCAAACGAAAAGGCTATCGTCCCTAGAAAAAGAATGCAGCGAATAAAATTCATATTAAAAAACAAGCCAACCGACCAAAAAGCCCACCAAGGCTCCGCCGAGAAAAGCCCCGGCCGTCGAAGCCATTTCCATGGAACGATCGCGATTCACCTTGCGGTCCATCTGCGCATCGACAGCAATCGTAAGCGCCTGCTTGCACTTGGCATAGTTTACGGAAAGCATCGAATCCGACGGACACGTTTCAGGAGGAGCGAGAGAAACCGTTTCTGCAGAAGTTTCCGCGACCGCCGTTTTTTCAACAGCCGCAAGGGAATCTGTCAAATCTTCGGCAAAAAGCGCCGACGAAAGAAACAGCAGGCTCAATAGGATTTTTTTCATACCGTAAAATTAGTTACATTTCAGAACCTATGGAAGAAGATCGCGTCAAAACAGCGCAAAGAGTCACGTGGCACGGCTTTTTTGTTAACCTAATCCTCACCATCGGAAAACTGCTCGCCGGGATTTTCGGAAATTCATCCGCCATGGTAGCCGACGGCATCCATTCCCTTTCGGATTTTGCGACCGACGCAGTTGTCCTTGTCTTTGTCCGCATTTCCGGAGAAGAACGCGACAGGAACCATCCCTACGGACACGGAAAATTCGAGACGATGGCTTCGATGCTGATTAGCCTTGCCCTGCTCGCAGTCGCCATCGGGATTTTCGTAAGCGGCGTCCAAAAAATCGTCCAGATACTCCAAGGCGACGTACCTAAAACTCCGGGAATCATCGCCCTCGTCGCAGCGGTCGTCTGCATCGCATCAAAGGAGATGCTCTACCGCTACACAGCCCACGCCGGGCATCGCATCAATAGCCAGGCGCTTATCGCCAATGCGTGGCATCACCGTTCCGACGCCCTGTCAAGCATCGGAACCCTTCTCGGAATCGGCGGAGCGTTCTTCCTCGGCGGCAAATTCACCATTCTCGACCCGATTGCCGCAGTCCTCGTCAGCATCTTCATCATCAAGGTCGCCTTCCAGATCGGATTTCCCACCGTCCAGGAACTTCTCGAAGCGTCCCTTCCGCCCGATGTCGAAAAGGAAATCTGCGATATCATCCGCAACACGGACAAGGTTCGCTGGCTGCACAATCTGCAGACCCGAAAAATCGGAAACGATTACGCCATCGATGTCCACATCAAGCTTGACCGGAACATTTCGCTAGTCGAAGCCCACGACGTCGCGACGTCCATCGAAAAGCAACTGCGCGCCAAATACGGAAAGCGTACACAAATTAACGTCCACATGGAACCACTTTCGGAATCCGGAAATGCCTAAGATTTTCTTTTCCTTTTTTACGTTAAGCCTCCTTTTTCTCGCAGCCTGCGACGATATCCGGACAGAAAAATACCCAAGCGGAAAGCCGTATCGACAAGTCCGCTATGAAAACGGCGTCAAGAACGGCATCGAAACGGAATACTACGAATCGGGTGCCGTCAAACGGACGCGGAACTTTGTCCAGGGAAAGGAACAGGGAGAATCCGAGGAGTTTTACGAATCCGGAAAAATCCGGGGAACCTTCCACTACCGGGACGGCGCGCTGGACGGAACGGCAAAGCGCTTTTACGAAAACGGACAAGTCCAGTCGATTACCTTGTACAAAATGGGAACCGTCGCAGGATTTCCGCAAACTTTCGACTCCGATGGAGCCCCCGAAATCCAAGGTTCCTACGAAGATTCCAGGGACGGAAACCGCTATGAATGGGTGCGCGTCGGAAACGCCGTGTGGACTGCGGAAAACATCAAGTATGCGCCTGTCAAAGGCTCCGTCTGTATGCAATGCAACATCTGGGGACGCCTCTACGACTGGAACAGCGCGCAAAAAGCCTGCCCGCCGGACTTTCGGATTCCGAGCGTTTCCGACTGGGAAAAGCTTTCCCAAGACGCGGGAACGGACCCAGTCAAAAAACTGAAAGCCTCCTTTGGCTGGAACGATAACGGCAACGGAACCGATGAATTCGGCTTCGGGCTTCGCGCAAGCGGGGCACACTTTGAAAAGGCAAGCGTCCCCGAAAAATCGAGAAAGTTTAAAGATGCGGGCGACAAGGCCTACCTCTGGACAGCCAGCGGAACGGTCGCCGTTTTCAAGAAGAATTCCAACCGGATTTCCTTCGAAAAGTTCAACCCGGAATTCGGCGCGAGCCTCCGCTGTGTATTGGGTGATCAGTCTGCTGACTTTTATTCTAGGGATTAGTCCGCAGACGTTTAAGCTTTCGAGAAGCGGGATGAGGTCATTTCGGGGCCTACCCGGCCCAGGGCAGGTTAGAGCTTAGTTGAGAGAACTGAGTGCTTAGAACCGCGGACGTCAAGTTTAGGGATTAGGGAATAGGGATTAGTTCGCGGACGTCTAAACTTTTGGGATGCGTCTAGCGGGACACGGGGTTCAGAGCTTAGTTGAGAGAGCTTAGAATTTAGGATAGTTGGCGATTAGATTCGGAACGAGAAATTTGAAGCGAACAGACTGTTATTAACAACGGTCTATGATTAGCTAAGTTCTCTATACGAAGCTCTATGTTCCGATAACTTGCAACAACCCCCAAGGCCACGCTGTTTTCGGGTGTTAGAGTTGAGAGCAGATTATCGGGGCAAGCCCGATAATGACATTTGTCGGGTCTATGCCCGATATTCAGAACTTAGTCGAGAAAACTTAAAGCTTTGAACAGCGGGATTTAAATTGCTGAAAAACAGAACATAGATGTCTGCAAATCTAAGCTCTAAACTCTCAGCTCTGACAACGGCTCGATCGACAGTCCAATCCCTAATCCCTTCTCCCTGTTCCCTAGCTGCTCGCTAGTCACTGATCACTGATATCTGACTTCTGTCAACTACCAACTAAGCTCTAAGCTCTGACAACGGCTCGCTCGACAGTCCAATCCCTAATCCCTTCTCCCTGTTCCCTAGCTGCTCGCTAGTCACTGATCACTGATATCTGACTTCT
>CAKUXP010000006.1 GCA_934700345.1 uncultured Fibrobacter sp.
TGGACCTGGTCTTCCTGTCGTTCGTCCAGGCGGCCTTGATCTTTATTTGGATCAGATAGCGTCAACAGGCCGTAATTAATTCTTCTATCGCCAATGTTGAATACGAAAACAACCTGCCTAAAAAAATTATCGCTAATGATACAGAATATTACTTTACGTATGACGAACATGGAAATCTGCTAAACATTGAAGACGACATTGGAAATACGAAAACTTTTCTTCATTCACAAAGACTTCCAAATAAACGATACCACAGTATCAATGATTTGCAGAATGAAGTCAACGGTCTTAGAAATTCACACAATCAAGAAATATATTCCAAACAAATTTTATCATATTACAGATCATCTAGCAAGTTTTCAACGCTTTCAGTGTGGAACGTTTACAACAAGAAAAATCAACCTGTTTTTTCCGCCATCTTCAGTGAGCCAACGGGAAGTATGTATTTCTATTTTACGGAATACGACAAAAACGGAAATATGTTCTCTAAAAAAGCAGAATGCAAATCCTTAACACCTCAAAAAGAAGACTGTAGTTATTGGAAAGAATACGAGAACGGAAAACTCGTTTTTTCCATGAGTTATAATTTTTCAAGACTTTTCTCTTTCACAAAATACGACAAGAATGGAAAAATTCTCTATGAAAAAGAGGATTGCAATTCCGTAACCCCTCAAAAGGAAGACTGTGATTCTTGGGAAGAATATGAAAATGGAAAACTATTTCATAGTTACTCCAAAGAAAGAGAATTCTGGAAATACTGGTGGCTGGAGAACAAAAAGAACGTGGCCGGGAAAGTTTTTGAATATCATGTAAAGGGAAGCAAGGGAGCATTGTACTTCAACAAAAAAGGAGATATTGAATATCAAAAGGCTCCTAATGGAAGCGAATATTTTTTTGAAACTTTGTACAACAACGGAAAAAGAAAAAAGAGAATCAGCTATCGTGCAATATAGTTTCTTTAAATTCTTAAGGCGCCTGCGCAAGCAGGCGTCTTTTTGTCTTATCCTGTAAAAATTGATTATATTAAAAGCAAGGACTTTTTAAGAGATGGAAGCATTCGAATTCAACATCCACTTTCTGCACGGGGCCATTGTGCTGCTGTTTTGCATGGTGCTGCTTCCGCTAATCCTTTCGACCGTCCTTTCCAATATCCTCGCCAAGAACCTCCAGAAAAACCTGATCTATCTGCTCCTCCTGGACATTTTCTGGAACGTTCTCGCTTTCGTAGAACAGCTCCCGGAAAGTTACATTTCGGAAACGTCCAGAAAAATCGTCTATCTGGCAGGCGCTCTCTGCTGGGTCCAATACGGCTACGCCATCATCCGCACGACTATGGGAATCGCCGGAGAATCGCTCAAGCCTTTCTGGAAACGCATCCTTCCCGCATTTCGTTTCTGGAACGCGATAGGCATCGTTTTCGTCCTCGCCACAGGAATTTCCGGAAGGTTCTATCCCGAAATCGTGGAAAACTGGTATGGCTATACCGCGGTCAATTCCCTCTTTACCGTTTTCGCCATTGTCGCATTCCTGGTCTTCCCGGTCATCTGCTCGGCGGTCATCTCGTTCCAGGCGTTGCATACGCGAACCCACCGCATCCATCGCATAACCTTTGCGACATTCGTTACGGCAATCGTCGGCGGTGTCACCATGGACGCCCTCCTCCCGGCCATGGGACTTTTCCTCTACGGAGAGAGCGCCGCCATCTTCATGTTCCTCATTACGATAGTCCTCTACCGCGCCAACTCCGCCATTTCGCAGATGGGAATCGACACGTCCGGTTCCCTGAAGCTCATCGTCCAGGAACTCGAAGACGGCGTCATTCTGTTGAATTCCGACGGAAAGATCGAAATGGCAAACCCGTCGGTCTGCAAGATGCTGGGCTTCGGTGAAAAGATTCTCCTGCAGAACCCTATTTCCCGCTTCATCCCCGATCTCCGCATCCTAGGCCCGCTAAACAACGTCCCCGTCTATCTGAACAATAATTCGCTCGCAGCGACGCTTTACATTTCGCCGCTCTATTCCAACCGGATCCTGTTCGGCTACAAGGTCATTCTCCGGGATTCCTGCGAAAAGGAGGACTTTCAAAAAAAGTTTTCCAAGCTCCAGGCGAAATTCAACGACGAACGCGACGCAATCCGCTTTAAAATCATCACGCTCCAGCAGCTCTATCAGACTCAGCAGGTCTTTTTAAATTCCCTGCTCGACAACATCCCGGCACGACTCTGGGCGAAAAACCTCACAGGTGCCTACACGCAGCAGAACAAGAAGGATATCGCCGTACGCGGAAACAGGATAAGCATCGTTGAAAGTCCGGAATTCAGCGAACTGGAAACGCTGGCGCTGGAATCTTCCGGCCACATCGTTGTAAGAAACGAGACGTCCATCGATGAAAACGGAAAGAAGCACTGGGAAAAGCAGACCGTGGTCCCCATCTTCGACGAGGCCCAGCAGATTAAGGGGATACTCGGGCTAATCGAAGACACGACGGATTTCCATACAATCGAAGAGGAAAGAAACCAGCTGCGCGAAAACCTGATCAAGGCGTCGAACTTCGAAGATATGAGCAACCTGGCAGGCGGCCTCGCCCACGATTTCAACAACATTCTTTCGGGAATCATCGGCTATTGCGAACTCGCCCAGGCGACCATTCCCGCAACCGCGGATTGCGAGAAGTCGAAAAAATACCTGGAAAACATGCGCCGCTCCATGAACAACGCAGCAAGCCTCGTGAAGCGTACCTACGACCAGCTCAAGCAGCAAGAAGACAAGCAGGAAAAGAATACGGAAAACTTCAACGTGGGGCTGGTATTCGACGAGGTCAAGAACGCGCTTCTCCCGATGCTTCCCCAGAATGTCCAGATATTCAAGGAATCCGGGGACGATATGTTCGCCTACGGCAACCCGACCGACTTTCACCGCATCATGATGAACATGGGAAAGAACGCCATCCTAGCCATGACCCAGAGCGGCGGTTCCCTAACCTATTCCTGCGTCCGAAAAGATGTCTCGGAGCAGATCGTTTCGCAATTTTCGACCGTTCCCCCTGGTTCCTACCTATACATTTCCGTAAAAGACACGGGAACCGGCATGACGCCCGATGTCCTGAAACACGTCTTCACGCCCTATTTCACGACCCGCGCACCGGGGCAGGGTTCGGGAATCGGACTCGCCGTAGCGATGAAACTCATAAAATCCGCCGGAGCATACGTTTCCATCAACACGACGATCGAAAAAGGAACTAATTTTGAGCTATATTGGCCTTTGGCAAAACAAACGGAGGACAAATCCCATGCCTAAAGTACTCATCATCGACGACGAAGCAGATATTCGTTCCGTTCTCAAGGATATGCTCGGCATGTCCGGCTATGAAGTGGACACCGCCGAAAACGGAAAGGAAGCGAAAGAGCTCTACGACAAGAACGAATACGATGTCGTCATCACGGACATCATTATGCCGGAACAGGACGGTTTCGAAGTCATCCTCGACTACCGCAACAAGAACCAGCTTGACCGCATCATCGCCATCAGCGGAGGCGGACGCACCTCCTCGGAAGACTACCTGAACATCGCGAACCATTTCGGCGTTTCGTCCATCTTCTCGAAGCCGCCTAACTACAAGGACCTGATAGCCAAGGTTGATGAAATCGTCGCAGCGCACAAAAAGGGCTAGACGAAACCCATGAACGTCCTGTTGGCAGATGCGGACAGGAAGGCTCTCGACCAGGTCACGCGGACCTGGTCGCTTTCCGGTGTAGAACTTTTCACGGTCTCCGATTCGACAGCCCTTTTCAGCACCGTCGGAAAAAAGAAGATCGATCTGGCCTTTCTCGATATTTCGTTGCTCCTGCACCGCGATGTCGATGTCATCAGCTTTTTCAAGTCGCATAACCCGGAAGCGGCGATAGTCCTCTTGTGTACGCCCGAAACGGCCAAGGACGCAGAAAGCGCGCTTTCCCACGGGGCGGAGTCCTATCTTGTGAAGCCCGTCTCCCTCCGCACGCTCGAAGATGTCGCAAAAAAACATCAACAAGGGCTAGAAACGTCAAACAGCTACCGCGAGTTGCAGGATCATCTGCTCGAAAACCTCCTCGGGGATACGCCCGGAATGCAGAAGATCTTGCGCCTTCTCTACAAGGTCGCCCCCACAACCAGTTCCGTGCTGATTACGGGCGAATCCGGTTCGGGCAAGGAATTTCTCGCAAGGATCGTTCACCGGCTTTCCAAGCGTGCAAGCGAACCTTTTATCGCCGTAAACTGCAGCGCGATTCCGGAGAACCTGGTCGAAAGCGAGCTTTTCGGCAGCAAGAAAGGCGCCTTTACCGGCTCGACATCCGACAAGAAAGGGCTCTTCGAAGAAGCGAACGGCGGAACACTCTTCCTCGACGAAATCGGCGAGCTTTCCCAGGCAACGCAGGTCAAGCTTTTACGATTCCTGCAAAGCCACGAAACCCGGCGGGTTGGCGAAACGGAAACGCGTTACCTCGATGTCCGAATCATCGCGGCGACCAACGCGGACCTCGCCGTCGAAATGACGAAAAAGACTTTCCGGGAAGACCTCTACTACCGGTTGAACACGTTCCACATCCACGTTCCCCCGCTCCGGGAACGCCGTTCGACCATCCCGAACCTCGTCAAATACTTTATCCTGAAATCCGAAAAGGAAGAGCACAAGGTCATCCAGAAGATTGATCCGGCAGCGCAAATGGCCCTCGCCACTTACAGCTATCCGGGAAACGTCCGCGAACTCGAAAACATCATCGAACATGCGGTCGTGCTTTCCGAAAACGGAATAATCAGGCTCGAAGACCTGCCGGACGAGCTGAACGATTCCATGCCAAACAAAGAGCTCTTGCCCGCTCCGGGAAGGACATCCGAAAGCCGCCCCGGAACGCCCTTGGAAAGCGGCTCCCCCCAAAAGCTCGGTTACGACTCTCCCGACGAAATCCTTCCGCTAGACGAAATGGAAAAGCGGCACATTTTGCGCGCCCTAGATATCTGCAAAGGCAACAAGACCGAGGTCGCGGAACGCCTCGGAATCAGCCGGGCGACACTCTGGCGAAAGCTCAAGGACCACAAGATCGAAATCTAGGTCTAGAACAGGAAAACCCCGTCAACGGACAGCCTGGAAACAAATCAGGCCGAGAGATTCTCTCAGCCTTTCGATTGTAGATTTTCTTGGACTTGACGATTCGCTCCCGAAACTTCCGTCCGTTTTCGGTTTCTTCGATGCGCAGCTTTCGCAGCCTCTTTGTTTCCTTGTATTCCTTCATGATTAAATATTAGCCAAAAATCTGCATCGCGCAAAAAGGGCAAAAAAATAACAGCCGGAAAACTCCGACTGTTAAAATCGCGGAAAGAGCCGCTTACGATTCCGGATAGACCGAAACCTTCTGGGCGCCTGCGTTCTGTTCGAACTTCACCTTGCCATCGACGAGGGCGAACAGGGTAAAATCCTTGCCCATGCCGACGTTTACGCCCGGGTGGAAGTGGGAACCGCGCTGGCGGACGATGATGCCGCCGGCCTTGATGGTTTCGCCGCCATACTTCTTGACGCCGAGATATTTCGGGTTGGAATCGCGTCCGTTACGAACGGAGCCTTGACCTTTCTTGTGAGCCATTGTTTAAGCCTCCTTCGACTTGCGGATGGAATTCTTCTTGACCTTGGCGGGCTTCGGAAGACCTTGGGCAATCTTTTCCTTGCGGGTCAGAGGAACGTTCTGGACCTTCTGGGCGGCAAGGGCCTTGATGCGGGCGCGGTTGCGTTCGATAATCTTCGGATCGACGACTTCGGATTCTGCACCGGCATGAAGTTCCGTGACGAGCACTTCCGTATAGCCCTGACGATGGCCGTTACGACGGACGTAACGGGTGCGACGCTTCTTTTTAAAGACGATAATCGTGTCTTCCTTGTCGTGGGCGAGAACTTCGACCTTGACAGAAGCATCGTTCAGGACAGGGGTGCCGACCTTGACTTCCTTTCCGTTGGAGAAAAGAAGGACGGACTTGAGCTCCAGAGAAGATCCGACAGCAGCATCGACGCTCGGGACTTTGTAAGTCTTGCCGACTTCGACTTTGTACTGGAAACCACCTGTTTCAACAATAGAATACATAATATTCCTTTTTTTAGGTTTGCTGTGGGGCTTCAAATATAGAAAAAATTGTGGATTTTTGGAGGGATTTTTTTCTTTTTTTTGGGGCATCTAAGCGGAAAAATTTTGCAAATTTATCCGGGATAAAAGTTTTTGTTGTCCGAGGAACGGTTTATGTCCGCCGTCATTCTGGAACGACCGAAAGGAGTGATAGAATCAGTTCTAAGCTCAGACTTGGATCCTATCGCTCCGCGCTGCTATGCTCCAGGATGACTGTTTATCGCGCAAGGCCTTGCAGATCGCTAAGCGAACTTTTACTCTCCTCACTCTCAACATTTCATACTTAGCTTAGGCTAGTCCCTGACGCAGCAAATAGGGGACGCTTGATGATTGATTTGATGATTTTAATTAAAATTTTGCAGTGGTTATTCGAAAAGCGCCCGTCCAAGTATTGAATTTTTCCGAATCAAAAGCTCTAACGGAAGTCATTTCTAGATTGCAGACCGTTGATTTTTTTTTGTTTGCTACATAAATCCTTTCCGTCTTTGTTTCGAACGCAGACAAATTGATGTAATCCGAACTATAATATGAAATGTGAGCACTAGAATCACATTTAACAGAATAATCTAGATAAAAGCTAAGATATTTTTCTGTATTATTTTTCAAAACAAGGTTCAAAACTGTTTCTGATAGGATATAAAAATCCACAACATTAAAAGTTTCGCCAGGGACAAGCATTTCCCTCTCTTTTTCTCCGCCTTCGTTTGAAGCAACAATCGTCTCAGATTGAGAACAACCCATCAAACTCATTATAATAGACAACGCAAAGAATAGATATTTCATCCTTTATCTCCTATAAAAATATAAATCGCATTCCCAAGAATATCAATTTTTCATCAGAAACCAACGAATCTCTAAAGATTGTCGAAAAAAACATCAGATAAAGATCAATCGCAAAATTACGTTCTTTCGAAGATTCCCAAAACCGAGTCCCCACTTCTATTCCTGCCGTAGAAAAAGGCACCGAATAAGATATTTCAACGTTATCCTCGCTAAAATCAACGTTAGTCCCTAAATTCATAGAAACGACCGGTCTCAAGTAGAATTGAATATTGTCAAGTTTTGAAGCAAAAACAAATGCTAAATTCAATCTCGTACTAAGAAAAGATAAATTATAGTGGCTACTAGAAATAACCCCGATTGTCACAGCCGGTCCCAAATTTATTTTTTTTTGCAAAAAAAGCCACTCCAAACCGATTTCGCCTCCAAAAGCAAGCCCTGTCCCAACCGGAATTTCTCCCCCAATAAATCCAGCAATTTCAGCAGACAAATCATTAAGGATAGGATCTTCTTTGCAAATTTCAAACTCGCCAACAGTTTCCAAATGATAGCCGGAATCACACTCCCAACCCTTTTTCCCACCGACAAGCGCATGCGCATGTTCCGGCAAATCGTCACATTCAAAATCAGAAACCTTGTATTGTCCACTAGAACAAACAGCTAGTTCTTGGCAGCTACCATCCGCATATCTATAGCCATAGTCACAATTCCAACCTCCAGAACGAGACAGATGTGAGTGCTCCGGTATCTTTACACAACGACCGTCCACATATTCATAGCCATAACCACATTCGTTGATATCGAAAACAATTTCAACAAATTTAGTATCAAAGAACTCAGGAAATTCGACATCTTTGTAGGAATAGCCTTTAGCAAAATGTTCATCATAATCAAAGAGTAAACGCCGATAAGCATTCCCAAGCCACACTCCGTTCTCTGTAAGGCAATGTATTTTTTTTACATCGCAATCGCCAGAAACTTCAACCAAGCCTTCCCAACTCCTACCATAAAAAAACTCTATGCGAGCTTCGCACCTGCTAGAGGACTCAGTTTCAATTTCAAATTTTACCAGATTTTCATATGGAATAAAAGAGTGAGAAGATTTGACATCCTTAACAACTCGATACTCCTTTGCAGATAACAAAGTTCCTGAAAAGAACAACAAAAAACAAATTTTATACAGCATAACATTTCCAAAAAGAACTCCGCGGCAAACGATAAGAAAAAAAAAGCTTTGTCAATGGTTTTCGTTTTCACCCGGAAAAAAGTATCCCAGGCTCTTGCAGAGAGCGTTTTCCAAAATTTTTCCGCGAAAATTTCTATCTTTGGAAAAAAATTTCATGTCTGGAATCAAAGGAACGCGAATGAACTCTATCGTGAGCCTGAACGGCGACTGGGATATTCTGTTCGACACAGAAGACACGGGCATCATCAACCGCTGGTATGCGACGTATCCGGGCGGCACGCAGAAAATCCAGGTGCCGAGCGTCTGGGAAAAGTTTTTCGACAAGATGTCGCTTTCGCAGGACGCCGCCTACTATTTCAAGCACTTCACCGTCGATGAAAAGCAGATTACGAAGCGCGTCTTTCTCCGCTTCGAGCGCATTTCCATGCATGCCATCTTCTGGCTGAACGGCAAGTACCTCGGTTCGCACTTCGGCGCCTATACGCCGTGCATCCTCGACCTGTCCAAGGCCATCAAGCCGGGCGAAGACAACGTTCTCTGCGTGCGCGTCGCGAACATGGGTTCCGTGAACAGCCGGATTGACCTCGGGCGCGAAAGCAAGGAAGGCGCGGACGACCGCTTCGTGCGTCCGTCCGAAATGCCTGTCGGGCTGCCATGGTCGGAATATCCGTTCGGCGGAATCTACGGGAACGTCGATCTGGTTCTCGGCGGGGCGGCTTTCATCACGGGCGTACAGCTCGAACCGGACATGGACGAGGATCGGGTCGCCGTCGACGTTTCGTTCAACAACCCGCGTGGCTTCTCGACAAGGCTCCGCATCCTCATGAAGAATCCCCAGGGCCTCGTGAGCGAGATGGTGAAAGATCTGAAGCTCGAAAAGGAAAACGCCTCGAGCCGCTTCATCCTCAAGCTCAAGGACGGCAAGAAGGGCAAGGAGACCTGGACCCCGAACACGCCGAGCCTCTACACGATAGAAGTCCAGCTCGAAGGAAAGTCAAAAGGCAAAAACACCGTCGAACATTCCTTCTCCGTGGTGAAAACATTCGGTTTTCGCAAGTTCGACTGCATCAAAGGCGACTTCTACCTGAACGATTCCATCATCAAGATCCAGGGCGTGACATACTCTCAGCATTCGAGCGAAGGCGGTCTCTGGACATCCGACACGGCAAAGCTCAAGAAAGACCTCGAAGCCGTCAAGAAGGCGGGGTTCAACACGATCCGCTCGAACGGCGCGCCCCTCACGAGCGCCGCCCTCGACATCTGCGACGAACTGGGACTTCTCGTCTTCCAGGAATTTCCCATCCACACGATGCGTTCCACCCCCCGCGGTCTCGACGAAGTGTACAAACTCATCGAGGAAATCGTGATGGAGCAGAAGCACCACCCGAGCATCGTCGCATGGATCCTCGGCTCGGAAAACGGTCCGCTCGTCCTCGAAAACGGAAACAAGCTCCTGAACGCGGTCGATAATTACGACAAGTGCCGCCCGATCATCAGCAACCTGAACTGCGTCTATCTGTCGAACGAGGAAGAGTTTCACAAGGATACCGGCAAGCTGATGGGCGTGACGAACGAAAAGATTCTCCTGTATTCCTCGCACCGAATGCACTTGCGCATGAGCCCGAACGCCGCTCTCACGGACTTCCTCGCCCACTACTGCGACAAGGATATGTCCGAAGAGGTTGTCGTTCCCGACACGACGCTCGGTGATTCGAACTTCCAGGACGAATACGAAAGCTTTGTGAACGATACCGACGGGAAAATTCTCGTTACGCTAAAGAACCATACGCTCTTTCCGAATTCCGCAACGGACATCAAGGGACCGCGCAGCCAGAAAAACAACAAGGCGATCAAGCAGCTATTCAAGCAGGTCGAAGCCTTTGCGGCAAACAGGAACCTTTCCATCTGGAAGAACTTTGCGGAGTTCAATGCCGACGCCCGGAGGATCGCACTCCAGAGCAAGCTCACCCAAATAAGCGCAGTGCAGAGCAATCCGCTCGTTTCCGGATTCATGCTCGACCAGTGGGCGGATTTCAGTACGGATTTCTGCGGCATCGTCGATGAAAACCGGAAAACGAAAGGCCTCGAAGCGTTCCTCAAAAACGCGACCGCTCCGACACGCCTGCTCGTAACGGGATTTGAACCGGTCTGCGCCCCGCAGACGGAAATATCCTTCCAGCTCGCGCTCCTGAACCAGGCGAGACTCGAAGATATCGAAATCGGGATTTCCATCGTCGATAAGAACGACAAGACCGTTTCGAGCGACACGCACAAGGCCAAGGGACAGACAAGCCTCACGCCGCTCGGGACATACACGGTCGTCACGCCCAAGGCGCCGGGCGACTACAGGCTGGTCCTTTCGCTCTCCGCGCTCGGTTCCGTCGTCAGCACGACGTCGGAAAACATGCTCGTCCTCGAAGATGCGGATGTCAAGTCCGCGATGTCCGAAGTCTGCTTCCTCGACAACAACGCGGAAACCACCGCCGACGCGATGGCGGCCCTCGCCGGCAAGGAAAAGATCATCTTCACCGCAAACCTCAGTTCGTGGAACAACGACGTCCTGTCAAAAATCGTCGAACTGACGCGCGACGGAGGCAAGATGCTCTTCCTCTCGGACCTGAACCGCGAAGACATCGAATCCTTCAATTCGAGCCATTACTTTACGCAGACGATCGATGCGCATTTTTCGACCGGCGCAAACGGGCTGTCCGTGCATTATCTCGTAAACGATTCCGCGCTTCTTTCGGAATTTGCCGGCCACCGGATTCTCGACGACCTTTCCTCTTCCGTCATCCCGAGCATTTCGCTGAACGAGCTTCCTGACGCGACGGTCCTTGCGCGTTCCGTGACCATCTCCGGCGGAGAGATCAGGACCGGCGTCGATTTGCAGATTATCCCGTTCGGAAAGGGAAAGATCGTTTTCAACCAGCTGAACCTCTTCGAAGGCCTCGAAACGAACCCGCTCGCCGACCGCGTGTTCACGAAGCTCGTGAAGATGCTCACCAAGAAATAATCTTTCTTTATCCTCATCGATTTTAAAAGCCCGGAAATTCCGGGCTTTTTCGTTTGCAGACTAATTTAATCCGTCCACTTCAGCGGGGAAAGCTTTTCGCCAAACGGCTCCGGGTCGGGCAAGTCGTAATAGCACGACATATGGTTGTAGTTAAATTTCCAGTCATTTACATCGGCATACCAGCCCGTTCACGAATCTGATTCATAATAAAGAAACGATCGATAGAATCCTTTTTTGTCGTTAAAGATTCGCCCATGAATCAGCTGGTAATAGACTCGAAAATTTGCCGCTATTTTTCAAATATCGCGGACAAATCGAAAATTCCCCGAAATGCGCAAGCAGACCGATCGAATTTCTTTCGCTCGGCTTCGCTTATAGGAAGTTGGATATTCATCGTCTGTTTCTTCTGTGGGACAATCCGTCATTCCAAGCCCTTTGCGACTGCGGAAACACTGCGGTCGTCACCCGTTTCGGCGGAAGCCCGCTTTCCGGAAACATTTTCGCAACTGCCGCATGCCCGCCCGCGCTGCCGAAAAGCTATCCACATTTCGAATTTTCGCGCCCGCAACCATCCCTTGAACAAAGAAGCAACCCCCATCAAGCTCACCCACCTGGTCGCCAAAGCTGAAAAAGATTCCATGACTTCAACCTGAAGAAAATCCTCCCCGGAGTCGCCCGCACATTCCCATTATTCCTCTCCCCTGTTCGAAATCCTGATAGACGCCCTCGCCAATATCGAATCCTGGGTTCAAAAAGGGAAAACGCCCGAAAAAGCCAGGAAAGGCAGATCCCGAAGCATCCGGGACGCCCGCCAAAAAATGCAAGAGCAATTGCCGAAAAATGAAGGCTAAAACAAAAAAGCTCCGAGAGGTCTTCTCGAAGCTTTCGTGCGAGTGGCAGGACTCGAACCTGCAACCTACTGGTTCGTAGCCAGTTGCGCTATCCAGTTACGCCACATTCGCATTGACAGTCCAAATATAAAAATCCCCTGATTTTTGTCAAGGGATTTTTTCGCATTTTTTGAATTTTTAGAAATCAACGATGCTGCTTGATGGAAACGGTGAGCTTGTAGGGCACGGGTTTCTGTTCCTTCGTCTTCAGGTTTTCCGAGAAGCGGACCTGGATGTAATAGGACTGGTTGTCCGTGATGGTCGCCGTCCCGCATTCGTGGATGTCGCCAACACCAAACGCCGTGTCAATCGACGCGATTTTTTTCCTTTCACCGGCATCGACCGTGAGAAATTCCTGGTTGTCTTCCGTGCAGAACGCGGGGCTCCCCTTCCGCTTCGAAGGCCCGAGAACGGCGAGAAGGAGCGGGCTTTCCGACGAAAAACCGTCCAGCACGACAGAAACTGTATCGTATTTTTGCAGAATTATCCGATAGGTGTCCGCATCGTCCTCGCACTGTTTGCTGTATCGCCCGGCGAGAATTCCCGTCACCGTCACGCCCTTCGAGAACTTCACCCCGTTGAAAAAGCGCGAAGAATCCGCGAGGAGTTCCGCATTTTTTGGCGTCTTGTTCGAGCGACAGTTTCCGTCCTTGTCCATCTCGTATTCGTCGCTGTCGAGGAAAGGATACGTGGAGAACGTCGCTGTCTGGACTTTCGCCCGGTTGTCGTCATCGTCCCGAAGCCCCGTAAAGACAAGCGTATCGTTTTCGCTCGACGGTTCAAAGCGCGGAATGCCCGCCACCGTATCCGTCGCCCCCACGATATAGATTTTCGACTTTGCCTGCTTGACGACCGTGATCGGCACGTTCGACGTCACCATGGAATCGCTGAAATCATCAAGCGACTTGTCGAACACGGCGACAAGCGTATCCGTCGAAGATACCGTCCCGAAAACGCTCTTGAGTTTTGGCGGGTCATGATCGACCGAGCCGCAGGCGGCAAGTCCTAAGGCCGAGAGAGCCGCCGCCGATGGAAACAATATCTTGAAAAAGCCCATTTTCAAAAACTCCGTCTGAATTTCACTCGGCATAAAGTTACATTTTATCGTCCCGTTTCGCCAGCACCATCTTTTCGAGTGTGACCAAATGAACGCTTTCGTACATAGAATTTCCCAGTTCGCCGCCCGATTCCTTCCAAGACCCGGAAAAAAGGTCTTTATCTGGTTCGGAATTTTCCTAGTCCCGTGCGTCGTCTTCGTCCTTGCGACAGCCTTCTACTTTTCGAGCCTTGTCCCGGAGCTTCCGTCCCTTTCGCAACTCGAAAACATCGAACCGAAACTGGTGACGACCGTCTATGACAAGGACAGCGTTCCCGTGCACGAGTTCTTCGTGGAAAGGCGCGTGTGGCTTCCCATCGATTCCATCCCGGAAATGGCGATGAATGCCGTGATGGCGACCGAGGACCGGGACTTCTACAGCCACTGGGGGCTGAACATCCTCGCTATCCCAAAGGCGGTTATCCAGTCCGTGACGCGCGGCGACAAGATTCGCGGAGCCTCGACCCTGACGCAGCAGCTTTCCAAGCTTCTCTTCCTCACCCCGGAGCGCAAGATCTCGCGGAAAATCAAGGAAGCGATGACGGCTGTCCGCATCGAGCAGACTTACACCAAGCGGGAAATCCTCGAATTCTACATGAACGAAGTCTATCTGGGGGGCGGAAACTACGGTTTCGAAGCCGCCAGCGAATTCTATTTCGGGAAGTCGCTCGACAAGCTCGCCGTTCCCGAATACGCGGTTCTCGCCGGAATGCTCCAGCGCCCGGAAGGCTACCGCCCCGACAGGCATCCGAAAGCCTCCCTCGAACGCCGCAACACGGTCCTCTTCGCGATGCAGGACGCGGGCTACATTTCCAAGGAGGACTACAAAAAGTATCTGGACTATCCGCTCGAAACGGTGAAGCACCAGGTGGGAAACGGCTCCGGGCTCTATTACTACGAGGAAATCCGAAAGTTCATGGAGAACAAGTATGGGCAAAAATCGCTGTATGCGGACGGGGTGAACATCTACAGCACGATCGATCCGCAAATCCAGGCCTTTGCCGAAGACGTGGAAAAGCGGCACATCGAACGCATCCGGAAACGCATCCAGCAGCGCGCGGTCTGGAAGCTCGGGCTTTCCGCCAAGTACAAGCTTCCGGCGGATTCGGTCGTCGCTCACTTCGACAGCATCTACGCCCTGTTCAAAAAGGACTATCTTGCCAAAGACACCGCCCAGGACCCATCCAAGTGGCGCTTTCCGGACAGTTCGCGCTACCACGCACCCCAGATGGCGATGATTCTCATCGAAAACGGAACGGGCGCCATCCGCGCCATGGTCGGCGGAAACGACTTCAACGAGTCCCGATGGAACCGGGCCGTCCAGTCGCTCCGGCAGCCGGGTTCATCCTTCAAGCCCATCGTCTATGCGACAGCCGTCGAAGCGGGAGCCTCTCCGTGCGACTCCATCAACGACCAGCCCGTCACCATCGAAGACGAAGCAGATCCGTCGAAGACGTGGCGTCCGGCGAACTTCGACAAGGAATTCGAAGGGATGATGACCGTGCGGCGCGCCCTCTACCGCTCGATGAACCTGCCCGCGGTCCTCACCGGCATCAAGTACGGGCTTCCGAACGTCGTCAGCTACGCGCGGAAGTTCGGCATCCGGAAAGCGCCTTTGCAGCCCGTACCGAGTCTCGCTCTAGGATCCATCGGCAGTACGCTCTGGGAAATGACTTCCGCCTACACCGTATTTCCAAACGGCGGCGTCCGCATCGAACCCTACATGATAGATTCCATCGCGGACAAGAACGGGAACATCATCGAACGGCACAAAAGCGTGGAGCACACGGTTCTCAAGCCGGCAAGCGCATACATCATGGTCGATATGCTAAAGGACGTGAACATCCACGGGACAGGCGCCCGCGTCGGAGCGAGCGGTTTCAGGCACCCGAGCGGCGGAAAGACCGGAACGACAAACAACTATGCGGACGCCTGGTACATCGGGTTTACGCGCTACTACACGCTAGGCATCTGGGTCGGAACGGATTCTCCCGCGCCAATGGGACCGGGACACACGGGGTCCGAAGACCCGCTCCCCGCCTGGATAGAAGTCATGAAGGAGCTGCACAAGGACCTTCCTGTCCGCGGGTTTACCATGCCGGCAGGCGTCATCGGGAAAAAGACCTGCAACAACACGGGAAAGCTCGCCGGAGAGTTCTGCGGAGCGACGACCTACTGCCTCTATTCCGCAGGGCACGTTCCCGGCGAAACCTGCGACGGCAACCATTTTTCGACCAAAAAGTCGGCGGACAACGCGACGCTATTCTCGAGCAAGTCGTCTTCCGAAGGTTCGATGAAAGCGAAGACGAAAAAGGAAAAGAACGCTCCGCCACCGAAAAAGAAGACGCGGCAGATGTTCTAAGGGTTGAATCGACCGAAGTAAAGGTTCAAGGAAATTTGCGAGCGAAATTCTTATCAACCGTGTTAAAGCCAGATAACGCTTGGAAAAGTTCCCGTTTTTCAATACCGGATTTTCGCAAGCAAGGTCAAATAGCGAAAGTTCCGCTTTATCTTACGGAATTTCATCAGCGAGGGTTGGAGAAAAACCATGTCTAGTTTTCGCTCCATCGATGAACTGCTCAATGCGCTTTCTCGCGAAAAGCAACTCCTAAAGGAGATGTTTGCCAAGCGCAAGTTGCTTTCGTTCCGCATGGACTTGGCGGAGCAGCTGGTGGATTACAAGCAGGAACGCATCCATTATCTGGTGGATTATGGCGTCATCCGCGACAACGGAAATTTTCTGGAACTGGAAGATATTTACCTCAAGTTCTTTGAAGAAGTTCTTGAAGTCAACGAAGAAATCAATGTCCAAAGCGTGAAGGCAAGTATTGACCACCTGAACGAGACCATCGAATATTACCTTCAAGAGACTAACGAAAACCAAAAATACAGTTACCTGCGCGAAATTCGTCGCTGTCTAAAAAATATCGCGCTCAACACAAAGCGAAACGTCATCGACTTGAAGCGCAATGTGGATGATACATACAAAAACGAGCCGAACTATAAAATCAAGAAGTCCAAACTAAAGCATCTTGACGAAAAGCGGAACGGCATCAGGCTCATGATTCGCGAAGCCGAAAAGGTTCTTGAAGAGCAGACGCTTTTTTTCAAGTCGGCGATGGATTTGGATATGCGCTTGGTTGTGGATGACCTGCAAGCGGATTTGAACGAGTCCAGTCACAATCTGCTTGAAATTGAACGCCAGATTATCGACTACCTGAACTTGATCGATTACCAGAGCGGACTCTTAAAAAAGATTCGCTTGATCAAGTATTTTCGCGACCAGCAGGTGCTCGAAACGAATACCGATGTCAAAAGCGTTGTGGAGCGGACAAATGCTGTTTGGATGGAACCGCAACCATCATACCGTATAAAGATATCGCTTGAAAAACTGCGGAACGATGATGGTCTCGCCATTTTAAAGGAAGTTCGCAACCGCGCCCATCTGAAGGGTTCTGTCAAGGGGCGTCTAGCCGAGGCGTTGACAGATGCGGACTTGAATGTAGAAAGTGCCGTGCAGCAGATGGTGGACCAGGTGGAACTGAAAAACGCCTTCGCGGCACAAGGGTGCGACCTGTTCCATTTCATCATGAACTACAAATATCCTTTTGAAATGGACATGGAAGGGAAACTTGTTTTGTTTTGCCAGGTGGCCAGCGGGTTTTATGACGAGCTTGAATTTTCGGACAAATACGGGCAAATGGCCGGCTTTGAATATCCGCTAATCTATGCGAAATAATTTTAGGGTACTATGCTAAAATCCAGTAAGGAAATTTTTGAAATCTTGAGCAAGGGCGCATTCATTTCGATAAACAGTACGAATGACGCCAACCGCAAGTATTATGACCTGCTCGAAGACGACCAGGAAGCTTACAGGGAATACTACGAGGGTGTCGGATTTGTATTGGAATGCGGAAACGGTTACTTCTATTTTTCGCGTGCGGAACAGCGGGTGACAATGTTGGATAAGCTTTCGCGTTTTTGCGACTGGATCGACCGCCTGGATTTCTTGAAAACTTTCAACGCAACGTTTGAATCGGGATACGTCTTTACGAAATCCAAAATTCTAGAGCGTATTGCCTGCGACTTGGAGTTGAAGGAAAAGACTTCAAAGCTTTATAACGACAGGAAGGCTCACGAAGAAGTGGTGGACAAGCTAGTGGACGACCTGCTGAAAATCGGCTTTGTGGAAATCGAAAACGAGATGGACGGCAGCTACCGCGTGACTGCGGCGTTCCATTACCTCGAAGAAATGGTGAACTGCCTGAACGTGGTGGAGGGAGCCGATGCGTTACCTGAATAAAATTGTATTCATCAATAGCGCCCATGTACGTTATGCAGAAATCAACCTGAACGGAAATGTTCACCTAATTGGTACGCAGGGTGTGGGCAAGAGCACCCTGTTGCGCGCCCTCCTTTTCTTTTACAACGCAGACAAACAGAAACTCGGCATCCCCAAGGAAAAAAAGTCTTTTGACGATTTCTACTTTGAACGCGCCAATTCCTATATCATCTACGAAGTGGTTCGTGACGAATCCGCCTACTGCGTTCTGGTAAGCAAATCCGCAGGTCGCGCCAGTTTTCATTTTATCGACGCTCCGTATAATCGCGACTTTATTGTCGATGAAAATGGCGAAGTCCCTTCGGAAACTAAAAATATTCGCGCCCGTTTGAACGAGATTTATCATCGTCCCGTTTACATGAGTTCCACCATCGATCGTTATGAACAGTTTCGCGATATCATTTACGGAAATCACCAGAATGTCAAAAAGGAATTCTACAAGTTTTCGCTTGCCGAAAGCTCCCGCTACCAGAATATTCCGCGCAGCATCCAGAACGTTTTCTTGAATTCAAAGCTGGACGCCGACTTTATCAAGGATACGATTATCCAGTCCATGGACGGCGAAAGTGCCTTTATTGACTTGCGCTATTTTAGGAACCAAGTTTCGGAGTTCGAACAGGAATACAGCGATATTGGAAAGTGGTTCGAAAAGAACAGGAAAGGCGAATGTGTCGTGCGCTCGGAAGCGGACCGAGTCATAAATGTTTACCATGCGCTGCTTCTTTTGAAGCAAAATATTGAAACGGGTTGCAAAGAACTGAATTACGCTTACCGAATTACGAAGGTGCAGCTTCCGACCGTTTCCGGTGAGATTGAAAAGGTGGAACAGTCTCTGGGCACAACGATGCGTTTGCTGCACGAGGAAAGCGACAAGTTTACCCGTGAACGTGACAGCCTTAAATCTGCGCTTACGCTGGTGGAGAGTTCCCTGAAAGAATGCCGTGAAAAAAGCAATTATTATGCATCACAGAATATTGAAGATGTTCTGAAAAAACAGGAACGCGAGGGCGTTTTAAAGCACGAAAAGGAAAGTGTCGAAGAACGCAGGCGTTTACTCACCCGCGAATTTGAAAGCGTTGCCGAAAAATATGACCGCCTAATTCAGCAGGTGGACGATAAGCTTGACGATTTTAAGCGGGTTCAGCAGTCGCGCATCAACGAATCGGAATCAAAGCTGAATGCGGAAAAGCGGAACCGTCTGACGGAACTAGAGAAGGCGAAAAACGCCGTCTCCGCAAGGGTTGACGCCGAAATTGAAACGGCGAACAATGTCAAGCAGAACTTGCTGAACGAAAAGACGGATCATGAAAAATCGCAGATTGAATTAAAGTATCTGCATCCGTTTGGAGATGAAATCGAGTCCTGCAAAAAGCAGATTGACGGCTGTCGCTCCGCCGAGAACGAGGCAAAAGTTAAAAAGTCCGAAGTGGCTCGAGAACTCACGAAAGTCCTGGCGCAGCGTGATGCCGAAATTGCGGAAAGCAAGGCGGGTTTTGAAAAAGAAAACAACAAGCTAGCCATAGCTCGCGAGCGAATTGCCTCCGCCCTTGAAAAACTGGATGCCCTTTTAGAAAAGCGGAAAGGCTCGCTTTACGAATGGCTTGCCGCAAACAAGCCCGGCTGGGAAAACTCCATCGGTAAAATCATTGACGAAGAAACGGTCCTTTACAATAATGGCCTTTCGCCTGAGCTATTGTTGCTTGAGGGGACTCAGGGCGAATCGCTGTTTGGCGTCAAGCTGAATCTGGAAGAACTTCCGGTTCGCATTCGCACTCCAGAAGGCCTGGCAAAGGAACATCAACAGTTGAAAACCGCCCTTGCCGAAAACGATGATGCGGTAAAAACTCTGCAAGATAATTTGGATGAACGCATCGCCAATGTGAATCGCAGTTACGGAACGAAAATTAAAGCATTCCTGGATAAACTTAGGAATCTTGAAAACCAATTGGTGCAGATTCCTTTGACGGTCAAGCGTTTGAACAACGAACTGGAAAGTTTAAAACGAAAAGACGCCGAAGAAATCGAGAAACGCCGCGCTGCAATTCAGCAAAAAATTGCAGAAATCTCGCGGAAAATTCTTGTTGTAGAAGAAAATATCGACCGCTTCCGCGAAGCGAAAAAGCGTGAAACCGCAAAAATCGAAAAAGCCTACCGCGACAATGTTTCCGCCTTGCAAAAAATTGCAGACGATTTCAAGACGCAGCTCCGAGCTGAAATTCTCGCTAAGGAAGAACTAGTAAAACAGGAACGCGACGAAATCCAGACGCAGAAGGAAAATGAACTGGAACGCAGAAATGTGGATGTTGCCGTCTTGCGGGAATGCGATGCGGAAATCGCCCGCCTAATTGCCGAGTTGAACGATATTGACACCCATCGCGGGCTGGTAACACTGTATCACCGCGACAAGGCTGAGCTTTTTGATCGCGAAGATGAATTCAAGGAAGAAAAGCGTTCTGTTGAATCCAAGCTGAATGCCTTGCAGGACAAGTTCAACGCACGGCGCGAAAAACTGAACGCCCAAAAGCAGGAACAGGATACAATGCAAAGTCAGTTGAATTCCCGCAAGAAAGCCATGGAAGCGGATATTGCCGGTGCGGACAAATTCTCCATTTCAACGCTCTGCCCAGAAAACATCAAGGATATCGGCGAAGCTCCTTGCACAAAGAACTGCACTGAAATCATTCAAGAGTTGACAGCCGCCATCGTGGATTCCACTAAGCGTAAGGAAGATCTCGAAAAGTCGGTCAACAAGTTCCGTAACAACTTTTCGCCCCGCAATACATTCAAGTTCCCTGCGGACTTGAATTCGGACCGCGCCTACATTGGTTTTGCCGAGAACCTGAGCGACTTCTTGCTGAACAATAAGATTAACGATTACCGCGAACGCACCAGCGGGCGTTACACCGAAATCCTCACGCGAATTGCCAAGGAAGTCGGCAACATGACGAAGCAAAAGCAGGAAATCGAAAAGATTGTAAGCGGCGTCAATCGCGATTTTAACGAAAAGAATTTTGCCGGCGTCATCAAGAGAATTGCGCTCCGCACCGAAGAAAGTAACGACAAGTTGATGAAGCTTTTGGAATCCATCCAGATGTTCAATGCCGAAAACCAATACAAGATGGGCGAAATGAACTTGTTCAGCGACACCAGAACCGAGGAAGCAAACCGCAAGGCTGTCGATTTGCTGCTTCATTTTGTCCGCATCCTTAAGGACGAGCCGAACCGAGACCAGTTGAAATTATCCGACGCATTCCGTTTGCAGTTCCGTGTCCAGGAAAACGATAACGATACCGGCTGGATTGATAAAATTTCAAACATTGGTTCCGAAGGTACAGACGTTCTGGTCAAAGCGATGGTAAACATCATGCTAATCAATGTTTTCAAGGCGCAAATTTCCAGAAAGTTCGGAAATTTCAAGCTTCACTGCATGATGGACGAAATCGGAAAACTCCATCCGACCAACATAAACGGCATTTTGAAATTTGCAAATTCACGTAATATTTATCTCGTGAACGGCTCTCCCACAACACAAAGTGTTTCCGAGTACCGTTACACCTACCTTCTTTCCAAAAACGAAAAATCCGAAACCGTTGTGAGACCTCTCGTGGCAAGGGTTTCCGTCACATGAGCAGTGAATTGAAAATTACCGAAGCTTTGCTGAAAAGAATGCAAATTCTTTTTCGCGGCGATAAACTGAACGCTAGCGAGTGCAAGGACGCTCTGTGCCAAGAAATGCTGAAAGAGGGAATTCTCGTCAACGTAAAAAATGGACGCGGCATGGTTTGCTATGCGCCAGAAGCAAAGGCCCTGCAAGCGTTTCTTGCTTCGAAGAACGATGCGTTTAGAAATCTTGAAACATCGACGTTCAAGGATGCAGACGAGATTCATCGCGCCGATTTAGCGCGCACTACGGGTAATTCAAAAATTCAGAAAGTCCGCAGTTGCAAAGGCTTTCTCGTCAATTCTTACGATTCGATTGACACAATCCTAAACGGAAAGCATTTTGTTATCAATCCTCCGGATGGAGTTTTCGTATTCATCTCGGATTTCGAAAACTTCGTATTGCCAAAAAACGTTGTCGTCGTCGGTATCGAAAACATGGAAAACTTTCGATTCGTCGCGCACCAAAAAATGCTTTTTGAAAAACTGCGTAGCGAGCTGCAAAAAGACGCAGCTCATCTAGAGGATGTTAAACTATTGTTTGTTTCCCGCTATCCACAAACCGGAGATCTGGTCAAGTGGCTAAAGAACATCCCGAATGTTTACATTCATTTTGGCGATTTGGACCTTGCCGGAATTCATATTTTTTTAACCGAATTTTACGCGAATTTGGGCAATCGGGCAAATTTCCTTATTCCGCACGATGCCGAGCTGAGAATTTCCCATGGCAGTACGAAACGCTATGATGATCAAGCTGCGCGTTTTGAAAGCATGATAGTGACCGATTCTCGCATACACCCCCTTGTGAACTTGATAAAAAAATACCACAAGGGATATGACCAAGAAGGATATATCGAGACAAGCCAATCGAATTTTTTGCGTTTCGAGAACATCCTCGCGAACAAGTGAGACTTATAGAAGAGAAAACCCTCCCAAAGCACCCTCTCCCGCTTCCCTGCGGGAGTTTTTCTTTTCCTGTTTTTTCCGCCAACGGAAAAATTCCATTTCCTTTTTTCCTTACATTTCAGGCGAAAATTGCTATCTTTGCTTTTCGGTGACAAACAATTACAAAGATATCAAATCCCTCACGGTAGATGAACTCAAGGAGTGGCTTTCCGCTAACTGCGAAAAGTCCTACCGGGCGGACCAAATCGAGAACTGGCTTTTCTGCCGCCAGGTTTCGAGCTACGACCAGATGACGAACATTCCGCAGCAGACGCGCGAAAAGCTCGCCCGGGCGTTTGCCATCCGTTCCCTCTCCGAAGTCGAACATCTCGTCTCCGTTGACGGTGCCGTCAAATGGCTTTTCAGGACCGCAGACGACCAGCACATCGAAACGGTTCTCATCCCGACTAACGGACGCTTTTCCGTGTGCGTCTCCACGCAAATCGGCTGCGCCCAGAACTGCGCCTTTTGCCGGACGGCCAAGATGGGGTTCATCCGAAACCTCGAAGCGGGCGAAATTCTCGAAGAAATCATCCGCGTAAACGACTACCTAAAGGCGACCGGCGAAATCGACGCCGACGGGAAACCCGCCCAGGTGACAAACATCATCTTCATGGGCATGGGAGAGCCGCTCAACAACCTCGAAAACGTCCACCGGACATGCTGCACGCTCCACAACCAGAAGTTCTTTAACCTAGGTCGCAAGAAGATGACCGTGAGCACGAGCGGAGTCGTCCCGAAAATCAAGGAACTGGTCGATAGGAACACGCCCTGCTGCCTCGCGGTAAGCCTCAACAGCACGAACAACGCGGCGAGAAGCTCCGTCATGCCCGTAAACCGGGTCTGGCCCATCGAAAAGCTGCTCGAAGCGACCGACGAATACACGCGAAGGACCGACAACTACGTAACGTTCGAATTCGTCCTGATGAAAGGCGTCACCTGCACGGATGCTTCCGCCAAGGAACTGATTAAAATTTGCGCGCCTCGCCGCTGCAAGGTAAACGCCATCGTTTTGAACCAGATGGACGATCCGGACATCGAAGCCCCCACGGAAGAGGAAGTGGAAAGATTCCTCGAAAAGGTCCGGGCGGCGGAAATCCAGATCACCATCCGAAATCCGCGCGGACGCGACATCCTTGCCGCCTGCGGACAGCTCGCTTACAAAAAACAACAGAAGGTAACCCATGCTGACACAGAATCTGCCTGAGTTCTGGGAAAATCTCTACACGGAACACAAGGATTACTGGAACCTAAAAAAGGCCACGCCGGCCCTGCTCGAGTTTTTCAAGGACCCGCGCTGCCCCAAGGAAGGAAGCGTGCTTGTCCCGGGCGCGGGCTACGGCTACGATGCGGAAGCGTGGGCAATGCGCGGACACGACGTTCTCGCAGTGGATTTTGCACCGACAGCGGTCGATGAACTCGACAGGCTTTCCCGGAAACACGAGAACTTCAAGTCGCTGAACCTAGACCTGTTCGAACTCAGTCCCAAAGACCCGAAAAAGGGCGGCCAGCAGTTCGATATCATCTATGACTACTGCACGTTCACGGGGATCCACCCGGGACGCCGCGACGAGTGTTTCGAAGTCTGGCAGAAGATGCTCAAGGACGACGGCGTAGTCATCGCGTTCTTCTACCCGTTCCTGAACGGCAACACACTCCAGGGTCCCCCGCACCCGACATCCGAAGGCGAGCTGATGGCGCGCCTCGGCGGAATTTTCGATGTCGTCGAAAGGGTTCCCGCCAAGGAAAGCATCCCCGAACGAAAGGGCAAGGAAGAATTCTGGCTCTTGAAAAAGGCCGAGGATTAATAACTTATCTTTAGATAAACTTTTTCTGGTTAAGAAAACCGAGGAATTACTATGGCAGACGAAAATCTTTGCCCATGCGGATCCGGAAAGGCCTATTCCGAATGCTGCGAACCTATCATCAAGGGATTGACGCTCGCACCCACGCCGGAAGCCCTGATGCGATCCCGCTATACCGCCTACGCCAAGCACGAAGTCAAGTGGCTCAAGGAATCGCTCGATCCGTCCCAGCAGTCGGACTATGACGAGAGAAGCGTCGAGGAATGGAGCAAGCGCTCCCAGTGGCTAGGCATCCAGATTCTCCAGACAAAGACGGAAGAAGAAAAAAACATCGGCTGGGTCGAATTTATCTGCAAATACAAGCAGGGTTCCGTCGCCCGCGAGCACCACGAGCTTTCCGAATTCCACAAGGTCAAGGGAGCGTGGCTCTTCTACGACGGTCGCGCCGTGAAGCCTTCGACCATCCACAAGACAACCCCGGACGTCGGTCGCAACGATCCGTGTCCCTGCGGTTCGGGCAAAAAGTACAAGAAGTGCTGCGGCAAGAACCAGTGATTTTGCCGCCTGTAACGGCAAGCGAGGTGCGAACATGAAATTTCGCGTATTCGTCGACGGCGAGGCAGGAACAACCGGGCTCCAGATCTATGAACGCCTGTCCAAGCGGGACGATGTGGAAATCTTGCGCATCGCCCCAGAACTCCGGAAAGACGCCGAGGAGCGCAAGCGCCTGATGAACGATTCCGACGTGACGTTTCTCTGTCTTCCCGACGCCGCGGCAACCGAGAGCGCATCGCTCTGCACGAACCCGAAGACAAGAATTATCGACGCATCGACCGCACACCGGACAAATCCCGCGTGGGCTTACGGTCTCCCGGAACTTTCCCCTGAATTCCGGAAAGCGATACAGAAAAATCCGAGAATCGCGAATCCGGGCTGTCACGCTTCCGGATTCATTCTCGGAGTCTATCCGCTGATCGCGGCTGGACTTTTAAAAAAGGATGCGGACCTAGCCACATACAGCCTTACCGGCTACTCGGGCGGCGGAAAGAAGATGATTGCAAACTACGAAACGGAAGGCGCCCAGGTTTCGCACCCGGGAATGTCGCCACGGCTTTTCGCCCCGAGACCTTACGCGCTAGGGCATCACCACAAGCACCTCCCCGAAATGCAGAAAGTCTGCGGTCTCGAAAATCCCCCGATTTTCAACCCGATTGTCGGTCCCTACTACAAGGGCATGGCGGTTTCCACGGCAATCGTTCCAAGTTCTCTCAAGAAAAACGTTTCGGCAAGCGACCTGCAAGAAGTTCTCGCTACGCATTATGCGGACTCCCGTTTCGTCAAGGTTCTCCCCTATGAAGAAGAGCCAACGCTCGATGCGGGATCGCTCGACCCGACGGAATGCAACAATACAAACGAAGCCCACCTCTACGTTTTCGGAAAGGGCAAGGCTCTCCAGGTTACGGTCATTATCGACAATCTGGGCAAAGGCGCATCCGGGGCAGCCATCCAGAACATGAACATCGCACTCGGACTTGACGAAGGAATCGGTCTCACATGTTCCTAGACGAAAAAACAATTGAAGTTCGCTCCGGCAAGGGCGGTAACGGACTCAGCAGCTTCCGACGTGAAAAATTCGTTCCCCTAGGCGGCCCCGACGGTGGCGACGGTGGGCGCGGGGGAAGCGTCATCCTGCGGGCGAACGAACAATACACCACCCTGCTCGACATGGGAAACCGGAGAATCTACAAGGCGGACAACGGCGAAGACGGCGGAGCGGCGCGCTGCACGGGAAAGTCGGCCAAGGATCTGGTAATCGACGTTCCCTGTGGCACGATTGTCAAGGACGCGGCAGGACATATCCTTGCGGACCTCACCGAACCGGACCAGCGCTGGATAGCCGCCAAGGGCGGGCGCGGGGGACTGGGAAACGTCCATTTCGCAACCCCTGCAGTACAAGGTCCCGAGAAGGCGACACGCGGACAGGGCGGCGAACGCCGGGAACTCTTTCTCGAACTGAAACTCGTTGCGGACATCGGGCTTGTCGGATTCCCGAACGCGGGAAAATCCTCGCTCGTCAATAAGATTTCCTCGGCAAGGCCCAAGGTCGGCGATTACCCGTTTACGACTCTCGAACCTGTCCTCGGCATCGTCTCCCACGCGTCGCATTCCTTTGTCGTCGCGGACATTCCGGGGCTCATCGACGGGGCGAGTTCCGGCAAGGGGCTAGGGCATGAATTTCTCAAGCACATCGAACGCACCTACGCGCTCCTGTTCGTCATCGACGCCTTTGAAGAAGACGCCTGGAAAAAATTTCAGACGCTCCGCAAGGAACTCGGGAACTTTCACCCGAAGCTCGTCAAAAAGCCCTACGTTATCGCGCTAAACAAGTCCGATCTAGGTATCGAAACCGCCGTCAGGAAGTTCAAGGCGAAGAAAGAAAAATTCATCGTCACGTCAGCCTTTTCCGGAGAAGGCATCCGGGAACTGATCCAGGCGCTATCCGATCTCGTCCCCGACAAGCAGAAAAAGTACAAGGGCTGGAGCAAGTAGACATGGCGACATCCAGGAACAACATCACGAAAAAGGACCTCGTCGAAGAAATCGCATCGCGAATAGGTTTCACGCAAGTCGATACGAAAGTCATCGTGGAAAGTTTTCTGGATGCCATTTCCAAAGCCCTATCCGAAGGCAAGAACATCGAAATTCGCGGATTCGGTAGGTTCAAGCTCAAGGCTCGAGAAGCCCACACCGCGCGAAACCCGCGTACCGGAGAACAGGTGAACGTCAAAGCGCAGGTCCGCCCAGTCTTCGAAGCGAGCCGCGAACTCAACCGAATTTTCGAAACCCGAGACGAAGAGCTATGAGCAAGGATTCCCCCAAGACGCCGACGATCGTAAACCGCAAAGCGCAGCACCAGTACTTTGTCGATGAACGCTTTGAAACGGGAATCATGCTGGTCGGTTCGGAAATCAAGTCCATCCGAGACGGAAAGTGCAACATCAACGACGCCTGGGTTGACGTTTCCAAAGACAAAAACGAGCTCTGGCTTATCGGGGCGCACATCGACGACTATTCCTTCGCCAAGCGTTTTGGCCATGAACCGCAACGCAAGCGAAAACTGCTCGCCCACGTTTCCGAAATCCAGAAGATGCGCAAGGCGACGGAGCTGAAAGGGCTGACACTCATTCCTCTCAAACTGTATTTCAAGAACCGATATGTCAAGATCGAAGTAGGTATATGCCGAGGCAAGGACAACAGGGACAAACGCGAAGACATCATCGCACGGGATACGAAACTCGCCATCGCCCGAATCGTCAAGGCGTCAAGACGCTGATTTTCGCCTTCTTTCTTCTGCTCACGGGCCTTTTCACCGAAACGCCCGCAAGCGTCCGTGCGCAGTTAAAAAGCGGGACCTGGATGATCGAAATCGAGCAGCTCGCCAAGTCGGAAGGTCTTGTCACCAAATTCAAGCCCATCGAAAAACACTTTACGGCAAAAGGGGACGTTTTTTCTTGCTCGTTCGTCGTCGGCTTCCCCTACATTTTTGCAAACGGCAAGGCGGTAAAGCTTTCCGCGCCCACATACTTCGCAGACGACGCCATCTGGGTTCCCGCTTCCGAAACGATGGAAATTTTCGGCAAGGCCTTTTCAAAAAAGTATTCGCTCGATTCGGCATCCGGCCTCCTGAAATCGGAAAGAATTCAGCGGACTGGGGCTTCCCCCATTTCGGACTCCATACAAGCAAAGCAGGATTCTGGACAAACGAATGATTCCACGCAAACAAAGAAATCCAAGATACAGGTTGCTCCGCAAAGTAAAAATGCGCCCGCCGGTTCCCGCGAAGTGAAAAACATCGTTATCGATCCGGGCCACGGCGGAAAGGATCCGGGAGCCATCGGAAAGTTTTCAAACGAGAAGGACATCGTACTATCGGTTGCGAAACGGCTTGAAAAGGAACTCATCAAACGCGGATTCCGCGTGAAGCTCACCCGCAGCACGGACAAGTTCATCCAGCTATCGGAACGTCCCCAGATAGCAAACCGCTGGAACGGCGATCTGTTCATCAGCCTGCACTGCAATTCCATCGACGGGGCGAGAAAAGCCAAGGCCAAGGGCTTCCGCATCTACGTTCTGCGCGATCCGGAAAGCGAAGAAGACCGCGCGATAGCCAGGCGAGAAAACAAGGTCGCATCGCTCTACGGCGACAAGAATTCCAAGGACGAGCTTTCCCCGCTCGACTGGCTCAAAATCCAGGCGCGCCTCGAACAGTACAAGCAGGCAAGCTACACGTTTACCGAAAAGATTATCCAGTCTTACGGCGGTGGGAAAATTCCCCGGCAAGGATCCGGTGCGGGCGGCGCGGGTTTCATGGTTCTAGTCGGCGCGTTCATGCCGGCGACACTTATCGAGCTAGGTTTCATCAGCAACCCGGAAGAGGAACGCTACATGAATTCCGAAAACGGCCAGAAGGACATGGCGAGACGTATCGCCATCGGTGTCGAGGAATACAGGAAGGCGATAGACAATTACCTGAAAACGCTTTCGCATTGACCATCCTTTCGACAAAATTGTCATTTGGCAACCGTCTTTCAGCAAGCATTTTTAAAATTTTTCAACCCGACCGCACGATAGAATTCTATCTTTGGGACATTAAAATTTGAACACCCGAGGTACATATGTCCGGACATTCCAAATGGGCAACCACCAAGCGCAAGAAGGCTAAAACAGATGTCGCACGCGCAAAGGCCTGGAACAAATTCATTAAGGAAATCTCCATCGCCGCCAAGCTCGGTGGAGGCAACCCGGATGCGAACCCGCGTCTCCGCGCAGCGATTCTCAAGGCAAAGAGTCAGAGCCTTCCGGCAAAGAACATCGAGTCCGCGATTGCGAAGGGAACCGGCGAAGGCAAGGACGTCATCATGGAAGAGCCGATTTACGAAGGGCGCGGGCCAGGCGGAGTCGCTATTTTCGTAAAATGCATGACGGACAACAAGACACGCACCGTTTCCAACATCCGCAACATCTTCAACAAGAACGGCGGAAGCCTTGGTGAAGCGGGTTCCGTTGCCTGGGCGTTCACCCACAAGGGCGTCATCGACGTAGATGCTTCCAAGTACACCGAAGACCAGGTAATGGACGTGGCGCTCGAAGCTGGTGCAGACGACATGGCGACAGAAGACGGCGTTCATGAAATATCCACTTCGCCGGAATCCTTCGACGCCGTAACCAAGGCGCTCGAAGCCGCGGGCATCGAAATGCTCAGCGCGGAAATTTCCTACGTTCCGAACGACCCGGTAAAGCTCGACCACGCCGATGCGCAGAAACTCCTGAAGCTCCTCGACAAGTTCGAAGACGACGATGACGTCCAGGATGTCTATCACAACGCGGAAATCAGCGAAGAGGACATGGAAGCCGCCGAATAATTTCCGAGCCTAAGCGAAAAGCCTCGCGTTCGCGAGGCTTTTTTTAACGTTTCGGTTTCAACTCTTTAACCTAAATCATCATCAGGTCGGAATTGGGGCTGTACTCCGACTGGGCTTCGGGTTCCTGGTAGCGGACTTCCGGTGTCTGAACCTGTGTCGCAAAGAAATTCCTGTGCGCCTCGACGATTTTTTCTCGAGCGAAATCGGCGGAAAGCCAGTCCCCGATTTCAACGGATTTGCCTTCCAGCTCCTTGTAATACTGGAAAAAGTTGCGCGTAATCTTGAGAAACATCGGATCGACATCCTGCAAGTCCCGGATCGGATGCGGAATGTAAAGCGGGACACCCAATACCTTGTAGTCCTTCTTTCCGCCATCCGTCATGTCGAGTACGCCCACCGCACGGCACGAGACGACCGTTCCTGTCGCAAGCGGTGCCGAGCAATAGACCAGCATATCCAGAGCGTCGCCGTCATCGGCGCGGGTGCTCGGTATTAACCCGTAACTGCACGGGTAGCTCATGGAAGACAAGAGGCAACGGTCCAGACGGAACACGTGATAGCGTTCGTCGTATTCATACTTGACGTTCGTATCCTTGGGAATTTCGACCACGCAATCCACTTCGTAGGGATATTTCGGTCCTATCGGCAGTTCTAGATAATTGATTGGCATAGACCCAAATATAATTTCAACTTAACGGGATCGCCACCGCAAAGACACGTTTTTATCATACAGCCCTACGGAAATCTTTACGCCTCCCCCATCCGGGCTGTAGCCCGCTTCAATTCTCAGGCGGTCCAGCGCCGGAATAAGGAAATGGATTCCGCCATAGACACTCTGCCGGTAATCCTCCCATCCGGGCATCTGGCTGTCCCAGAGGAAAGAGCCTTCGACACCAGCCACGAGCTGCACACCCCAGAAAAGGTTCGCTCCAAGAACCGAAAACGGACGCCGTTCCAAAAGCACAAAACGTTCTTCGACATTCCAGATAGCTTCGTGACGACCGTGGATGCTCGAATCGGGCGAAAAGCCGCGCAGCGAATTTGCGCCGCCCTGGTGCAGGCGTTCAAAGAACATCTGCGTCCCCGGTCGAAACCGAAAGAGCGAAGAAGCCCCCGTAATCCAGCGTCCCCGAGAAAAATAGAGCCGGTTGTCCCAGAGATATTCCACGAAACTTTCGACGCTTGAATCGAACACTCCGTAGCGTGTCACACGGAATTCCTCGAACGCGCCATGCCGCGGATCCATCCTCGAATCGCAGCTTTCCCAGAGTACGCCCAATCCCAGATCCGGCACGGAACCGAAACTCTGGACATAGCGGTAAGAAGGAGCCCAGACGAGATAGACGTTCTGCCAGAGCTTCACATCGAGTTCTAGATGGACGAACCAGGAGCGGTCATCGAATCCGCGCAAGTCGTCCCACGAATCTGTCCGCAGGAACTCGAAATTCCAGGAAACAGGCAAGTTCCACAGCCACGGCGAACTTGCGTAAACCGCAAATTCCTTCGACTCGAAAAGCGGATCTACCGACATGCGGTATTGCGCCTCCACGCGGATATCCTCGCCTAGGACATTCAGGTGGGCAAGAGCAGCGCCGAGCATCCAGCCGTCCTGGTCGGTCTTCTTCCCCGCGGGAGAAGGAATCCAGTGCAGAAGTTCCGTAAAGCGGTACTCTAGGTCCTGTCCGCCGCCGGTTTCCGAACAGGAGAGTGTAATATTCGAAAAAATGTCCAGACTTTCCAGCCGGGATTTCTCGGCGAAAAATTCCCGCTCGGAAAACCCCATTCCAGGCGCATGGAAAAGTTCCCGTTCCACGACCCGCGGATCGGTATTCTCTAACCCCGTAAAGCGGACGCCCGCAATGCGCATCCCGTTGACGCAATTTTCCACAGCCGGTGTGGCAAAAAGCGTTCCCGTCACAAGGGCGAAAATCCAGAAAGCGGGCAGGGGACGAAAAAAAAGCATCGATTCAAGGATATAAAAAAGGCTCCCTCTTCCAAGGAAGCCGTAAAGAATCTTTCCGAAAAATTATTCCTCGGATTCATCCTTCTTGACCGCGCGGCGGGTCTTGCGTTTTGCCGCAGCGATGTTCAGCGTGCCGTTGCCGGCGAAACGCTTGTTGAACTGGTCGATACGGCCAGCGGTATCCACGCGGTGCTGCTTGCCTGTCCAGAAAGGATGCGTGTCGCTTGTAATTTCAAGGGAAACTACGCCATATTCGACACCATCGATCACTTTCTTTTCGGCAGAGGACTTCGTGGAGCGGGTGATAAATTCTTTACCCGTATTCGCATCAACGAACACGACCGGTTTGTAATCGGGATGAATACCATTTTTCATTTTTGAATCCTGCTGATTAAGCGTTGGTTACGCCAAATTTAGATGTTTTTTCCCGTTTTGGCAATTCGCAAATAGTATTTTTTAGGGTATGAAGCCTAAGAAAGTCCTTTTATTTTTCGCCGTGACCGCTACAAGCCTTTTTTACGGCTGTTCTGAAAATCCGGCAGACAGGAAGCTACTGGAAGTGAACAGAAAATACACGCTAGAATCCTGGCCGGACGAAAACTATATCGCCGAACTGGATTCTATCCTCAAGGCGGAGCCGCTCAAACCGGACGCGGAAGAGGAAAAGACAGCCCTCACCATCTATTCGGGGGCGATGCCTACGGTAAAACTTCCCGGAGAAAAAAAACAGACTGTGCGAGCGGGCGAAAGACGGACCGCGGCAACCGGTCAGAAGGAAACTTCCGCTTCGCACAGGGCGGAACGCTTTGCGGACCGGTTCATGAACGCCCTTTCAGAATGGCAATCCGACCCGTCCAACGCAGCGAAGTACCGGATAGTCCCAGCCAAAGCCGGTGACGACCTTTTCCGGCTGCTTTCGCGCGCCTACGGGAACGACGCGATGAAACTCCCCAAGTTCTACACGCTGTCCGCACTCCAATCCGTCAATCCGAACATCAGGCTGGAACATCTCGAAGCGGGCGACCAAGTCCGCATCCCGGTCCTGGGACGCTAGATCAAAGCGAGCCTTTCGAACTCGGAACGCCCTGTACCCGGCGGGAAGGCGAAACGGCCATGGCGACAGCCCGCGCAAACGCCTTGAAGATCGCTTCGAGACAATGGTGGTTGTCCGCTCCGTAGAAAAGCTCGACATGCAGATTCATCCGGGCATTTTCGCCTAGCGTCTTGAAAAAATGCTCGAAGAGGCTTGCCGGCATATTTTCCGCGCCGACGGTCGCATCCGGCAAATGCACGCGCCAGACAATACCTATCCGGTTTGAAAAATCCAAGCAGACGCGCGCCAAGGCTTCGTCCATCGGGACAAGGTAAAATCCGTAGCGCTCAATTCCCTTCTTGTCCCCGAGGCACTCGGCGAGAGCGTTTCCCAGGCAAATCGCAATATCCTCGACAGAATGGTGCATATCGACATGCGTATCGCCGTGACACTTGACTCCGAGCGAAAAGCCGCCGTGCACTTGGAAAAGGTCCAGCATGTGGTCGAGAAATCCCGAACCGGTAGAAATTTTTCCGCGAGAGGCGGAGTCCAGGTTCAGCGTAAGTTCGATTTGCGTTTCGCTCGTATTGCGGATGATTTTCGCTTCGCGCATCGGTCATCTCCTCGTAAACTTGCCGTTCGGGGCGACGCAGAAGCGGCTCGCGTAGCCCTTGCGAACCGGAACGTACGAGCGCTTGCCGTTGATAAGCATCTGGCCCACGGCGTCAGGATTGCCGATGACAAGGCAAAGCGTGTCCCCATCGGAATAGGAGATCCGGGAACGCGAAGACGAGATGTACCCTTCGCGCAAGACCTTATTGTCGTTCAGGCTGCGGTAGATCCCGACCCAGGAACTAGCCGCCGAATCCTTGCCGGTAAGCGAAACCGATAGCGTGTTTGCATTTTCTGCAGAATCCCTGACAGCCTTTTCCCGGGAATCCGACGAGACGATAAACGTTGTCGCCGAGTTTCCCTTGGCGGAAACCTTTTTCACGGTATCGGGCAAGGCGGAAGGGAGCGTGTCCGGAGCGACCGAGAGCGATTCGGGCGGAATGTTTTCCGCTCCGTCCGGGACATCCGCTTCAAACGAGGAAGTGTCCTCTTCTACGGCTGGCATCTGGGGCTTTTCCGGAAGAGGTTGTGCAGCATCCGATGAGTTTTTTAGGAAATAGACGCCCGCAAAAAAAGAAACGGCCAGAATCACGATGCCGAGAATCGCCACTTTCGATCCGCCCTTTCCCTGTTTCAGTTTTTTCCCGGCAAAGGATTCATCGTTCGAGGAAAACGTTTCCGCAGCGAGGAATTCCCGCGAATAGGAAGATCCCGCCTCCTTGGAATAAGCGGCGAGAACTTCCGGCATCGAAAGTCCAAGCGTCTCGGAAATGGAATTCAGGTAGCCGCGCACATAGGCTTCGACCGGGAACTTGTCCCATTCGCCAGCCTCGATCTGTTGCAAGAACTTGAGCGAAACCCGCGTCTTCTGTGAAAGGTCCTCGAGCGAAAGACCCTTGGATTCCCGGATTCTCTTTAGGTATGCGCCAAGAGATTCGTCCGAAGTCTTGGGTTCGACAGAAATGGTCATGATCATTCTCCTAAATTTTCGATAAGCTTTAAGGTCTTCGCCACGGGAAGACCGACAACGTTGTAAAAGCAGCCGTCAATGGATTCGACAAGTCCCGCACCGAGACCCTGGATGGCATAGGCACCGGCCTTGCCCATCGGTTCGCCGGAATCCACGTAGCGTTCCAGTTTGCGCTCCGAAACACGCCGGAACCGAACAGCGGTCGCATCCGAGTCCGAAGCGAGAAGCTTCCCTCCGTAGGCAAGCGCCACCCCCGAAACGACCCTATGGCTCCGTCCGTTCAGCGACCTGAGCATCGCCAGAGCCTCGGCGCTATCCTTCGGCTTTCCCAGCGGGCATCCATCCAGAAAGACCAGCGTATCGAACCCCAGCACAAATTCTCCCGGAAATTTTCGGGCAATATCCAGAGCCTTTCCTTCGGCGAAGCGGAGCGGACGCTCCTCGGGAGGAATGCCCGTCCCCTCTTCCTCGAACGAAGACGGCTCAGTCCGAAACGGGATGCGGAGCTGCGAAAGAATCGCGGAACGCCGTGGAGATGCGCTGGCCAGGACAAAGGTTTTCAATCAGACCCCCGAAACGACCTTGGAATGGTCTCCCAAAAGAAGTGTTCCCTTGAACCCCTTGACCTCGGAATCCCCGCCGAAAATGGAATGGGATATTTCCGAATCGGAAAGGATCGTACGCTCCGAAACGACAGAATCCGCGACCTTTGAATTTTCGATGACGACTTCCGGTCCGACCGAGACGTTCGGTCCGACGACCGAGTTGCGAAGACGGGCCGTCCTATCGATATAGCAAGGCGGAACTATCCGGCAGCCCGGAAACTCGACATTTTCCGTCCGCATTTTCGCAAGGACCTTCGCATTCGTCCTGAGGAAGGTTTCCGCCGTACCGCAGTCAAGCCAGGAGCGGATCGGCGCAGTCCGAAAGCGGGAACCCGATTCAAGCATTATCTGCAGGGCATCCGTCAATTGGAATTCCCCGCGTGTACGGATGTCTTCGCGGATCATTTTTTCAAGCGACCGCCGAAGAGCGGCGATGTCCGCGATATAGTAGATTCCGACCAGAGCCTCGTTAGACACGAAGGTTTCCGGCTTTTCCACAAGGCGCTCCACATATCCCGAGGAATCGGTCACGGCAACACCAAACCTTCGCGGGTCATCGACTTCACGGGTCATCAGGACATTTTCCTTCTCCGATTTCAAAAATGACAGGTCCGCGTCAAAAAGCGTATCGCCGAGAATAATCAAGACTGGTTCGTCATCCGTAAGGAATGGCAAGCAGAGCGAAATCGCCTCGCCTAGCCCTTGGGGATTTTTCTGCCGGACGGTATGCGCATTCCGAAAGCCGCGATGCCGTACAAAGTCCTCGACAAGTTCCCCCTTGTAGCCAGTGATGAAAATCTGTTCAGAAACAGGCAGGAATGAATACGATTCGATAATATGCTCGATCAGCGCCTTTCCCGCCACAGGAAGGAGACACTTCGGCAAAGAAAGCGTGAAAGGTCTCAGTCGAGAACCGGTTCCGGCAACGGGAAGAATTACTTTCATCATAAGTACAAATTTAGCATTTGATTACTTTATTGTTCTAGCGGTCGAAAAAAGATGGCGAGATTTCTTGCTTGGCGAGAAACTAGGATTCCGCAGTCTTGGCGGAACATCCATCTCCACAAAGCTCGGACACAGTCCCTAGTTTCTAGCCCCTAAAATTTCACCCGTCAAAAGCCGAACCTGGATTTCCGCCTTGGCGGCGGCGACTTTTGCCGAAAGAAGCGTTTCACGGGCAATTCGCCACTGGTTCTGCGTTTCGCGGAATTCGAAATTCGTGATGCGGCCTTCCTTAAGGCGTTCCCGCCCGAGTTCGAGCATTTCCATCGCAAGCGTGTCATTCCCCTCGGCAACGGACAAAGTCTCCAAAGCCCGGAGATGCGCATCCACGGCGTTCGCTACGCGGATTTCCACATTCAGACGGACCTTTTCCGCATTGATTCGGGCAGTTCGCTCCGCGATTCTCGCCGTTTCCATTTTCGCATTGTCAGCGAGTCCGTTAAAAAGATTCCACGAAAGTGCCGCCCCGACCCGAAAATACTCCCTGTTCGACTTTTCGGGATTTCCCTTTTCGGATGCGCTTGCCGTGGCGTTTAGGGAACCATGCAGGTCGAGTTTCGGGTAGAGCGAAGAATTTGCCGTTTTCCGATTTACCTGGGCATAGTTGAGCGAAGCCTTTGCCGAAAAAAGTTCCGCGTTGTTTTCGGATGCACGCCGTTTCGCCAATTCCAAACCATCCGGTGTTTTCCAATACGGATTCCGGTCGATTTCAAGGGAATCCCGGATGTCGGAATCTTTCCTGACAACCCCGCCACCCAAAAGTTCATCCAGCGTTCGCAGCGAAGCGGAAAGGTCCGAACGGAGCGAAAGGTTTCTTGCGCTGTCCGAAGCGAAATCCATTTGCGCGGAAATGTCGTCGAGTCTTGTCGCACTCCCCACCGCAAGACGGTTTCGGTAAAGTTCCCGACGCGCACGGGAAACGGAAAGATTCGAATCGGAAATTTCAAGCGAAGCCTTCGCCATCATCGCATCCAGATAGGCTTCAAGGACGCTCGCGGCGACCGTCTCCCGCAAGGCGCGATGTTCCGCCTTAGAACTTTCGACAAGAGCCTTGTTCGCTCGGATACTCGAAATATCGCCGAAACCGTTGAAAGCCGTATAATTGACAGAAAGCTGGAATGCGTCGCTATGTCCCAGATCGTTATCGATATCCGTCTTCATTCCGGTCTGCGAACGGGAATACTCATCGCCATACGTGTAGTAACGCGAAAGCGAAAGATCCACCGTTGGCAAAAGTCCCTTGCGGGAACTTTTTACGCCTGTCTCGGCACTTTTGACATTTTCCTCGGAAAGAAGCGCCGAAGGATTTTTCTCTAGGGCGATGCGGACAGCCTCGTCGGGAGAAAGCGCACTTGCGTCTTGCGGAAAAAGGAACACACCCAGAGCGAACAGCACCAGCCCGGCGGAAACGGGGCGATTCGATAGAGGCACCCCTTCCGGATCGAGGGAAATCCGTTTTGCAGGCTTTCCGGCAAAAAAGGAATAAGCGGCGGGAACGACAAAGAGCGTGAGGAACGTGGCAAACGAGAGCCCACACACGATGGTGACGCCCATCGCGACACGGCTCGGAGTCCCGGTGAGAATCAGCGGAACCGCGCCGAGAACCGTCGAAAAGCTCGTCATGAGAATCGGGCGAAAGCGCAAGCGGGCCGCCTTCTTCGCCGCGGCAAGGCGTGAACAGCCTGTGCGTTCCGCAATCTGGTTCGCAAATTCCACAATCAGGATTCCGTTCTTCGTTACAAGCCCGAGCAGAAGAATCAGCGCAATTTCGCTAAAGATGTTCAGCGTCTGACCGAAAAGATAGAGCGAAACAATCGCCCCGGCAATCGAAAGCGGAACCGTAAAGAACGTGACGAACGGCGAGCGGAAACTTTCGAACTGCCCTGCAAGAACAAGGAAAATGCAGGCAAGAGCCAACAGGAACACGATGTAAAGCCCCGACGAGCTTTCCTCGTATTCTTTCGAAGAGCCGGCGAGTTCCGTCTGGATATTCAGCGAATCGGGAATTACCTTGTGCGCAATCCGGCGCATTTCGGCGACGCCGTCACCCACCGTCATTCCGGGCATGAGTCCAGCGGAAACGGTCGCCGCGCTAAAGCGGTTATACCGCGGAAGGGAAGGCGAGGCGGATTTTTCCCGGTAGGTGATGAAGTTCGAAACAGAAAGCATTTCCCCGGAAGCGTTTCGTACGCTGAGCTCTTCGATTTTCGCAGGTGAAGAGCGATATTCATAGGGAACCGCTCCGATAATATCGTACTGGCGACCGTCCTTGTAAAATTCCCCGTAAGTCTGATCGCCCATCGAAAGCGCGACCGTCCTCGCGATGTCATCGACGGAAACGCCCTGGTCGTGGGCCTTTTCCCGCAAAATTTCTATGTGGAGTTCGGGTTTCGTAAACTTCAGATTCGAATTGACGACGCTGAAGACCGGGCTGTTTTCCGCTTCGGCAGTGAATCTCGGCAGCAAGTCGCGAAGCGTTTCCAGATCGCTTGCCTGCAAGACGAACTGTATTGGAAGCCCGCCGCGGCTCGTGCTGACGCTCTGCGGTTCAAAGACCATCACACGTAAATCGGGATAGCTCGCTCCGAGAACCTGCACGGCCCGAGCAATTTCGCTCTGGGGGCGACGTTTCGCCTTGTCGCTCGTAAGCGTGACCCGAATCATGGCGCTTCCGCCGGAACGCGCGCCGGCCTGGATTTCCTCATATTCCGAAGAATCCATCAAGGCGGTCATTTCTTCCACAAACGCCTCGGTCATCTTTTTTGTCTGCGCAAGGCCCGTACCTTCCGGTGCGGAAATGTTCACCATGAACATGTTGCTGTCTTCGAGAGGCGCCATTTCGCTCGAAAGATGCGTGAAACAGTAATAGGCGGCAAAGAGCAGCGCAGCGATGATCACAAAGACCGTTCCGCGAACCCGCAAAAAGGCGCTCAGCGATTTATCGTAAACCCGATTGAGCCATTCGAAAAAAGGTTCCGTCTTTCGGTAAAGCCAGCCTTTCTTCTGCGCCCGCAAAATTTTCGAGCAGAGCATCGGCGAAAGCGTAAGCGCACAAAACGTCGAAATTACGACCGTCCCGATCATGACAGCCACAAATTCCCGAAAGAGAAGCCCCGTCGTCCCGCCGAGCGCAAGCATCGGAACGAACACCGCCATCAGTACGACAGAAGTCGCAATGACCGCAAAGAAAATCTCGTTCGTCCCGGTGACAGCTGCCGCCTGCGGAGACATCCTGCGTTCGATTTTCTGGTAGATGTTTTCCACGATCACGATAGCGTCATCGACAACAAGTCCAATCGCAAGGACCATGGCAAGAAGGGTCAACACGTTAATCGAAAAGCCGAAAAGATACAGCACGAAGAAGCTTCCGATAATCGAAACCGGAATGACAACCATCGGGATGAGCGTCGAGCGGGATTCGCGCAAGAAGAGAAAAATCACGGCGACGACTAGCAGGAACGAAACGAAAATCGTCTCGATGACTTCCCGGATGGAAGAACGGATGTTCACCGAGGAATCCATGCCGCTGAGAATCTGGATATCCGACGGCAAGTCCCGGCGGATATCCGCAATGCGTCTGTAGAATTCATCTGCAATCGCCACATGGTTCGTTCCGGGTTGCGCAATGAGGGCAATCGCGATAACGTTCTTCCCGTTCCGCTTGAATCCGGTGCGCGTATCCTTCGGCTCGTAGTGGACGGTCGCCACGTCCGAAATCCGGATAATGGAACCGTCCGACATAACCTTGACCGGGACCGAATTGAAATCAGACGGGGCTTCCAGGCGCCCGAGAGTGCGGACGGAAAGATCCGTCGCCTGCCCTTCGATTTTTCCCGCGGGAAGCTCCTCGTTTTCCTTCGATAGCGCCGCAGAAATCTCCGAAGCGGTCACGCCCAGAGCCTTCATACGGAGCGGATCGAGCCAAAGCCTCACGACCGGGGTCTTTTCGCCCCAGAGATTTACTTCCGAGACGCCGGGAATCGTCTGCAGGCGTTCCTTCACCTGGTTCGAGGCTATTTCCGAAAGCTCCATCGCATCCCGCACGTCCGAGAGAAGGCTCGCGATGAGAATCGGGTCCGAATCCGAATCGGACTTGTAAACAACAGGCGCATCCGCAGCATCAGGGAGCTTCCGCTGGACGCGGGAAACACGGTCGCGGATATCGTTTGCGGCTGCTTCCAGGTCGGTTCCCACTTCGAACTCGGCGCGAATCGTAGAGCTACCGTCGGAACTTGTCGATGTGAGGGACTTGATGCCCGCTGCGCTGTTGATGGACGCTTCGAGAATCTCGGTTACTTCCGTCTCGACAACTGCGGCGTTCGCACCCGAATAGCTAGTCCGCACCGTGATAATCGGCGAATCGACGTTCGGGTATTCGCGAATTCCCAGGTTCATCGCCCCAAAAGCCCCGATAAGGACGATACCTAGGGCGAGAACCGTCATCAGCACCGGGCGGCGAATGGAAAGCGTCGAAAAACTCATTCATGCGCCTCGTAACTCATGTTGTTGTTGATTTCCTTCACCTCGACATTCATCCCGTTGCGCATACTCATCAGACCGGACACAATCACCGTGTCCCCTATCGAAAGTCCCCGGAGGATGTTGACCGTAATCGGTGTCCGAAGCCCGGTCTCCACATAGACCTGCTCCGCTTTGCCGCCTTTCGCGATAAAGACATAGGAACCTTTCGCGTCAAGCGTAAGAGCCTCGGACGGAATCGGCATCCCGATTTCCGAACCTTTCCCGAATACGAGATTCACCCGGACAAAGGAACCGGCGAGGAACTTCCCGTCGGGATTTTTCAAAACCGCCCGGACCTTTCGCGTGCGACTCGTATTCGAAAGCTCGGCATCCATAAAACGGACTTTCGCCTCCACGCCTGTTCCCTGTTCGCTATCGACAAGTTTTACCCGATCGCCTTTCGCAAGATTGCGAGAATAGCGTTGCGGGAGTTCGAACTCCGTCCAGAGTTCCCTCGAATCGACTAGAGTCGAAATCTCTGTCCCCGATGCCATATAGGCACCTTCCGAAACCCGAATCACGCCGAGGTTTCCCGAAAAAGGCGCCCGGATCTCCGTCTTTGCCATCTGCGCTTCGAGAAGTTCCTTCGACGCTTCCGAAAGCTTGACGCTATTTTCCGCGGATTCCAGTTCCTCGGCCGTCGCCCCGTCCTTTTCAAAAAGGGCTCGGGTACGGGCTTCTTTCTTCTTTGCAAGTTCGAGCGTTGCATTCGCGCTTTTCAGGTTCGCCCGCAATTCGGAATCATCGATTTTCGCTATCAAGGAGCCCCTAGAAACGCGCTGTCCATCGGAAGCATAGAGCTTTACAAGCCTTCCCGAAATTTCCGCCTTGAGTTCCACACGGTTCTTCGCGACAAGTTCGCCGCTTGCGGAATACGTCCCCGTCGTCGAATCCGGCCTTGCGATATATCCCGAGACACGGAGCGTGCGCATGGCCCGCGCAGAAGACCCTTTCGAATCATCCGCGGATTCCGAAGAGGAACAGGCAAAAAGCAAGAACGCGAGGAGCGACACGGACAAAATGGAAAACTTCTTCATCATTCACCTTGTAAAACTCGTTTCCGGAATTTTCATCCTTTAGATGAATCGTCCGCAAAGCCGGTTTCAAAAAAAAAGAAGACGAACGTTTTTTTTACAAAAACTTGACAATTCAGTTCGAAACGGAAATTTCGGGAAACGCGAGAGCCGGAACCTGGAGAGAAGTATAGGCATCCGGGTATTCGGAACCGATAGCGACAAGCGTTTCGAGCAGATCGATAAAGTTCGCGCTGAGCGTCGCCCCTTCCACCGGGTGAAGGACCTTTCCGTTCTCCGCATACATTCCCTGCACCCCGATGCTCATTTCTCCGCTGACCGCGCTGCATCCGGAGTTTCCTTCGAGGCGAAGTACTAAAAGGCACCGAGGAAAGAGCCCTAAAAGTTCTGCAGTCGTCCGCTCACCGGGAAGAACGACAAGATTCGAAAAGGATGTGCCGACCTTTCCCGAATAGGAACGCGCCGCACAGCCGTTACTCGCTCGCCCGGCAACAGCCGCCGTTTCCAGGTTGTAGAGAAAATCCTCTAGTACGCCATTTCTCACAACGGTTACCCGGTCCGCAAAGGTTCCCTCGCTGTCAAATGTTTTTACCGCGGGAAGATCCTCGCGGGTCGGGTCGGAATAGAGGGAAAGGTTCGCTCCGGCGATTTTCGTTCCGAGGCGTCCCTGCAAGCGGGACTGCCCTTTCTGTACCTGTTCCGCAAAAAAGGACGAAGCATACATCCCGACGATCTGCCCGGCGACACGCTCCGAGAGTACGACCGGCATCTTTCCGCCATCGATTTTCGAAGGTTCCAGAAGCTCCCGTGCGCGTTCCACGGATATCCGAGCGATCTTTTCTGCCGAAAGTTCCGAGAAGGAAAGCGCTTTCTGGTCGTATCCGCCCGTCTTCCTGGAAGTTCCGCGTTCCGCGACAACGCCCACGCCAGCACCGATTCCATTTTCCCGTTTTTCGAAATAGACTCCGTTCGAATTGGCAAAAACCGTGAGGCTTTCATCTTTCTGGGCACCCAGATAAGGCACGTTCGTTACTTCTTTCGAAAGTTCAAGGCAACGGTTCTCGATTTCCATGGAAAGCGCCGCCATCTGCGAAAGCGTCACATTCTTTAGATCCGGATTGTATGGCAGTTTCCGCAACGGTCGGTTCTCCGGCAGGGAAAGTCGGACGGGAAGCGGCTTCGTAAAGGCCGTATGCAACAGTGCGTCTTTCAGCGCCTGGCGCAAGGCGCCTTCGGTCAGGCGTTCCGTATAGGCGTAACCGGGATGTTCCCCTTTGAAAGCCCGAATGCCGACCCCGACCGACTCGGAAATTTCCGTATTCTGGACATTTCCCTTGAAAACCGAAACTCCTTCGGACTTGGAATGCCCCGCGACAATGTCAAAAGATGTTGCCGTCTTTTTCGCCTCTTCGGACAGGAACTGGACCGCTTCCGTAATCTTCATGTTCTTACCTTTTCAAACGCAATCTTCGTCGCGGCAACGGTTCTTTCGAGAATTTCATCCGTATGGGAATTGCCGATAAACGTCGTTTCGAACTGGGACGGCGGAAAGAAAATACCCTGTTCGAGCATCGCATGGAAAAATGTCGCAAAGCGCTTCGTATCCGCAGCGAGAGCCGTTTCCGTATCTACGACAGGCTTCCCGGAAAAGAAGACGGTAAACATTGAAGCAACCCGGTTCACCTGGACCGAAACGCCTGCATCTTTTGCAGCCTTCCGGATTTCCTCGGCGAGAAATTCGCCTTTCCGTTCAAGCGCATCCCAGGGATTTAATTTGTACAGAAGCCGAAGCTGGGCAAGCCCTGCGGTCACCGCCATCGGGTTTCCGGAAAGCGTTCCCGCCTGATAGACTTTTCCGTCCGGGCTGACGTTCCGCATCAGGGTATCCTTTCCGCAGTAAGCGGCGAGGGGCATTCCCCCGCCGACGATCTTTCCAAGCGTAATCATGTCCGGAACGATGCCGAATCGCTTGGCGGCGCCACCATCCGAAACGCGAAAGCCCGTCATCACTTCGTCAAGGATGAGAACCGAACCGAACCTGTCGCAGAGTGTGCGAAGTCCAGAAAGGAAGCCTTCCCGCGGCGGAACACAGCCCATGTTGCCGGCGACCGGTTCCACGATTACCGCGGCGATCTCTGTCGGATGGGCGAGAAAAAGAGCTTCGACCTGTTCGATGTGATTGTAATCCGCAACAAGCGTATCCTCGGCGACTCCCGGTGTGACGCCTAGGGAGCTGGGAGCCCCATGGGTCAGCGCCCCGGAACCTGCCTGGATCAGGAAGGAATCCCCGTGCCCGTGATAGCAGCCCCGGAACTTGACTATCTTGTTCCGACCGGTCGCTCCGCGAGCCACGCGAATCGCGCTCATCGTCGCTTCCGTCCCCGAATTCACCAGGCGAATCTTTTCCATTCCGGGAATTTTCGAAAGGATCAATTCCGCGAGTTCCACTTCGATATCCGTACCCATTCCAAAGCTCAGGCCGCGCGAAAGCTCTTCCCGGAGCGCTTCGATGACTTCCGGCGGATTATGCCCCAGAATCATCGGTCCCCAGGACCCGATAAAATCGACGAGCTCGCGTCCATCGTCCGAATAGAGAAAAGGACCGTTTGCCCGCTTGACAAAGACGGGTTCCCCTCCGACCCCACCAAAAGCCCGTACCGGGGAATCCACGCCGCCAGGTAAAACCTTGAGAGCCCGTTTCCACCAGGAATTTTCGTTCGTCATTCCAGCCTCACTTTTTTCCAGCCTTCCGCACCAAAGCGCAAGTCGCGTTCAACAAATTCCCAAATGAGCAGCTTTTTGTTTTTCAGGACGCCGGAACGGCGAGCGAGCTTTTCCCGCACAAGGGTACTCGCCCCCCCGTCCGATACAATCGCGCTCACAGGAACCTGCAAGTTCTTCGCTAGCCGGGAAATCCAGCCTGCGGACATCGGAGAATCCGTCTCGTAAATCCTAGAGAAGCTGTCTCCCAAAATCAAAATCTGCGCCTTCCGGAAATCGCTCCGCAGCGGGCCTTTTGCATTCTTCACGACATAGGCTTCGACCGTCTGCATCGGAAACTCACTTTCCAAGTCAGCCATTGTCGCTATATCGCCTTTGCGCTTCACAAGGACTAGCGAATCGGTCAAGGCTTCCTTGGGAATCGCTGCGTAAAAAGGGAGCTTCCTTACCTTGCTCGCGACAGCTTTCGCCACGACTTCCGCTCCGCGGGGCGTCCAGTGCGTGTCGGTATTCAGGTAGAGAAAATCGCGTTCGCTGTCGCGAAGCTTTTCCTTGCGAAGTACCGAGTAGAGATTCACCGTCAGCACCCCGTGCGATTCAAGGGAATCCAAAAAGGCAAGTCCGGGAGAAATTCCGTCGCCAGAAGCGCCATACATCGTCGGATTCAGGAATTCGGGATAGATAGAAGGCTTTCCGGGAACAACCACGACGAGAAGTTCCACGCCGCGCTTTTCGAGTTCCGCGCGAAACGCAAGGACAGCTTCGACGGGATTGTCTAGGCTGTCCGTTTTCCAGGGATGCGGACGCACCAGAAACTCCACGTCCTGCCGATAGAACAGAAAACCGGAATCCGCCCTGAGAGCCTTTTCCCCCGGATCGCGCAAAACATTCCAGGCAAGCGACTGGTAAAAAGGACGCGTCCTTTTGACAAAGGCGTTTTCCTTTTCCAACCTGCCTTCGTAGGCCCGCAGATACTTGCCACAAAGAAACCCATATTCTCTCCACGCCTGTGCGATTCTCCGCCAGGAAATTCCCGAAAACCGTTCCCGAATCTTTTTTGCTTCGGATTTCACGCTGTCGCGCAAAGCTTCGTCAGTTTCGAGTTCCGAGAGCAGGTCCTGAAAACGGGAAATCTGCCGCACCAGGGAATCCGTCGAATCCACCGATAGATAGGCGTTGACCGTTACTAGGTTCCGCTTCAGGTTCGAAACGATGTTTTCCAGGTCGATCGTCGAATCCATTTCGAAAATTCCGCGTTCCAGGGAATCCGCTTCGCGCGCAAGAAGAAGCTCCCGCTGCACCGGAGAAACCGCATCCCGAAAAATATCGAACGGAGCAAAAGATTCCCCATTCCGCAGGGAATGGACAAAATCCCATGATGCGGGCAAAAGCAGCATCACAAAAAAAATCACCGTGAACAGAACGCAATGTCGCTTCATGGGTAAAAAAGTACCCCCACTGCGAATCGAACGTAGATCTCACCCTTAGGAGGGGCGTGCTCTATCCATTTGAGCTATGAGGGCATTGCAGCACATATTTTGCACAGCGGATTCCAATATAGAAAAATTTCGGACCGTTCGCGGAGGTTGGATGGAAAATTAGGGTTGGGGGCTTGAATTTTAGTCTTCATTCTTCACGCATGATTCCTCATTCTCTTAGACGTCCGCGGTTTTCCAAATCCAGACTAGAACTGAAAATACAGGAACGGATTATAGCTCTGCGTAAAGAGTGCGAGTATGGCAAAAGCAAACAGGGCAAAAGCGGTCACAAGGCGCGGGACGCTGATTTTCTGGCACCAGTCATAGGCGCGAACCGGCGAAAAGGCATAGACGAAAGCGAGCAGCATGAAAACAATCGAAGTCGGCGTAAAAACTTCCGCGGAAAGAATCGGATTTGCGGGATTCACTGCCGAAAGTCCGAGCATTGCGCCCCACATTTTTCCCGCCGAAGACAGGTCGGGCGAACGAAAAAGCACCCAGCCAAAAAGAACGATGACCTGCGTCAAGACGACCTGGGCAAACCGCGGCAATTTCGAATACAGGGCCCGCTTGCCGTTTACGCGTTCGACAATCATAAAAAACGCATGGAAAAGTCCCCAACAGATAAAAGTCATCGCTGCGCCATGCCAAATACCCGAAGCGAGCATCACCAGAAACAGGTTTACATAAGTCCGCCGACGGGAAACGCGGTTTCCGCCCAACGGAATATAGAGATAGTCCTTTAGCCATGTCGTGAGGGAAATATGCCAGCGGCTCCAAAATTCCGAAATGCTTCCCGAACGATACGGACCGTTAAAATTCCGCGGGAAATGGAACCCGAGCATCAGCCCGAGCCCCACCGCCATATCCGAATAGGCGGAAAAATCAAAATAAATCTGCATCATATAGGCGGCAGATCCCCACCAGGCGTTCACGACGCCGGGACTTTCCGCACCGAAGACGCGGTCCGCGATGATTCCCACCTGGTTAGCAATCAGGATCTTCTTCGCAAAACCCAGGCAGAAGTACGTCATGCCACGCATCCAGTTTTCCCATGTGTGCGTACGCGTTTCCAGTTCCTCGGCGACCGTGTTGTAGCGGACAATGGGCCCTGCGACTAGCTGTGGAAAAAGCGAAACATAACAGGCGAAAGTGGCAAAATTCTTGACCGGTGGCGCATCTCCCCGATAGACGTCTACCGTATAGCTCATCGCCTGGAACGTATAGAACGAAATTCCGACAGGCAGAAGTACGCGCAAAACGGAAAACGGTTCCAACCCGAACATCTGCACAAGCAGATTTACGCCGCCCATCGCGAACATATAATACTTGAAAAAACCGAGCGTTCCCAAGTTGACGACTACAGACAAGGCAAGCGAAACTTTTCTCCGGAGATTCGAAGCATCCGGGGCGGAAATCTGCCTACCGGCAAAGTAGTTTACCCATGTCGAGCCGAACATTAGGAACACGAGCCACGGTTCCATCCAACCGTAAAAGATATAGCTGAAAACGGTGATGAAAAAGTTCAGCGTAGAATGCCTTGCACGCCGCCAAAGCAGAAAATAGTATCCGGCAAAAAACACCGGCAAGAAATAAAAGAGGAAGACCTGTGAAGAAAAGACCATCGGACTATTTCGCGTCCAAGACCTCTACCGCGAGGAATCGATCCGACTCGTCGTCAAAATATTCGTCCTCCACAGCGCCGTCATAGTTTCCTTCCAGCGGAACCAGCTTCAGGAGATGCCTATCGCCTATGCGAAAAGCCCTAACATTTCCCTTCGCCTTTGAAGCCATCTTGTCCGTCACCTGTCCACGCGGAACGAGCGGATTATAGACTCCCACTAAAATTTCCCTCGCGCCGAATTTTCCTTCGACGACTTTCGTTACTTTATACTTCATCACATAGACATAGCTATAGAGATCGTTGGGCGGCATCTTTCCGGCAATCTCGGAAAGTTTTCCTTCGATGGTCAGATTTTCCGCAAAGGCAACCAATACGGAAAAAAGTACTGTGGCAAGCGTTTTTTTCATACAAACCTCGTTTGAAAAGTAGAAAATTGATGTTTAGTTGATGATCGTTAGAAACTAGGAAACAGGAATCCGTGGAGTTGGTCAGATATTAGAAATGAGAAATTGGCAGCCGAGCGGACTTTCCATATCGCGTGTCCCAATCCCGCTTCCCGAAAAACCTAGACATCCGCAGGACTACCCCCTACAACTAAGACGTCCTCAATTCTAAACTCTAAACTCTAAGATCTAAGATCTATCAACCAAGCTCTGATACAGTTCTTCAAATTCCTATATTACCTTCCATGGATCTTTCTTCGCTTCCGGGGCTTGGCCCCAAAAGGCTCAAGGCTCTTTCCGATTCCGGCTTCCATTCCGTATCCGACCTGCTGTATAACGTCCCGCGTACATGGCTAGACAGGACTCGCCTAGACAAGGTTGCCGAAAGCCGTGCCGGAGAAAACGTCATCTTTATCGGAAAAATCGTCCGGGCGGGACTTGTCCGCGGAAGGACATCCCGCTTCGTTGCGGTCCTAAGCGATGGATCGGGAGAAGTCAACCTTGTCTTTTTTCGCGGAGCGAAACACTGGTCTAGCGCCATCACGGTCGGTTCGCGTTGGTGCGCTATCGGCAAGCTCGGTGATTATCGCGGACTCCAGCTTGTGCACCCCGAAATGCAGAGAATGGAAGAGGATGAAGAGTTTTCCGGTGGAATCGAACCGGTTTACTCCATCACGGAAGCGGAACATTCGGCAAAAATCGAGCAACGCTTTTTTCGGAACCTCTATGCAAAGATTTTTGCGATGCCGAACCTGTCCGTTCCGAACGCACCTCCGAAAGAACTCACCGATTACATGGGTCTTTTTCCCGTCCTTGAAAACCTTAGACGCCTGCACCTCCCCAAAACTTTTGCCGAGGCGATGCAAGCCAAGATGCAGCTGAAAAAGCTAGAACTTCTCCCCTTCTGTCTGCGGATGAACGTCCGAAGACGAAGTCTCGTCCTGCGCGGCAAGGCACGTGAAATCGACATGACATCAATCGAGGCGGCAAAATGCGCACTGCCTTTTTCCCTGACACGCGGACAGGATAAAGCAATATCCCAAATCTGCGAAGGTCTTCGCAGGAAAAAACAGTTCCATGCGCTGCTCCAGGGAGATGTCGGCAGCGGCAAGACGGTCGTCGCCATGCTAACCATGCTTGCCGTCGCAAAAACCGGAGAACAGTGCGCTCTCATGGCTCCGACAGACATCCTCGCAAGGCAGCACTACAAAGCGCTCAAGCCTTTTTTCGATGCCGCGGAAATCCGCACGGCGCTCCTTCTCGGCGCATGCAGCCCGGCAGAAAAAAAGACAGTCTCCGGGGAACTGCAAATGGGAATGACACAGGTGGTCATCGGAACCCATGCACTCTTTTCCAAGGACATCCTCTTCCAGAACTTGACATTTATTGTCATCGACGAGCAGCACCGCTTTGGCGTAAACCAGCGAGAAGCGCTTCTCGCCAAGGGACATTTTCCCGACCTTCTCGTGATGAGCGCAACTCCCATCCCGCGAAGCCTCGCCATGACGCTCTACGGAGATCTCGTTCCAATCGTCCTAGACGAAAAACCCGCCGGGCGGAAACCCGTGAAAACGCGGCTGGTCACCCCGGAAAAGCGCGACGACATGAAAAAATTTCTTCTCCGCGAAGTGGAAGGCGGAAATCGCTGCTATTGGGTCGTAAGCCGCGTAGAGCTTGACGGGGAAGGCGAGGCAAAAAGTGCAAACGAAGTCGCCGAAGAACTTTCGCTTTTTTCAAAAAAGTGGAAAGTCGGAATGATCCACGGCCAGATGGATGAAACGAAACGCGACGAACTCCTCGAAGAATTCTCCCGGGGAAAAATCCAGGTACTAGTCGCTACAACGGTCATCGAAGTCGGCGTAAACGTTCCCGAAGCGAACCTGATGGTCATTGAAAATCCGGACCGCTTCGGGCTTGCCCAACTTCACCAGCTGCGCGGACGCGTCGGACGCGGCAACCGGGAAGCCTGGTGCTTCTTGCTGGTTTCGCCGTCAAGTCCCGCACATGAACGTCTGTCCCGCTTTGCTTCTACCGAAGATGGATTCGAAATTGCGGAAATGGACATGCAGGAACGCGGTGCGGGAAACCTCGAAGGCTCCGAACAGAGCGGGGCCTGGGTCTTCCGCTGGTTCGACTGGATTCACGACAAGCCCCTCATCCAAAAGATGCTCGATGTCGCCGAAGAGATCCTCGACAACAAGCCGAACTTTTCAAGGGATGTACAGGAAAGGATCCAGAAGTGGTATGCAACGATTCCACAGGGAAACGCCGACGGCGTGCACTAGATAGTCCGCGCCGCAATTCCTAGAACGACAAGACCGAGCGCAAACGCGGAAAGTACAAGTTCGACAAAAGCGGTTTTCCGCAATCCCGAAGAGAACGCAAAGACTTTTTCGCCGTTCGGCAAGCGTTTTTTCCGATAAGTCCAGTTGAGCCCCGCGATGAAGGAAAGGCAGGCGCAAAATCCGGAAACAAGAAGCGCATAAAGATAATCCTTACAGCCTAGAAAAAGGAAGTTTCCCGCATCGAGCGAAAGCGAAAGAACGACTCCGAAAAAAGCAAGGAGAACGCTGGACTTCTTGACCGCGGCCGGTTTCCGAAGGACTTCCACGCGTTCGTCGAAAAACCGCTTCAGGTCTTCGTCCGAATAAGCCTTGCCACGCGATTCGAGAATCTTCTGGGCAAGGATGACATTTTCCGGATTCCATTCATCCTGCTTCTGCAAGATTTCGAGAAGCTCCTCGTCGGAAAAATTTCCGAGCATTTCCATGCTTGCGGCATCCGCATCGGAAGATTCAGCGCGAACACCCGCTTCGAGGATTCGGCGCGCCCGGTTGACATCTTTCGCATGGACCCGTACAATGCAGGAATCCGCTCCGCGATTCTGGAAATCAAGTCCTAGCGGATCGCCCCCGAGATTCACATCGTTTACCAAATTCGCTTCAATCGCATTTTCCTTAAGCAAATCGACAAGCGCTTTCGCCTCGTCAAGCGAACCGAAAGTTTCTAGGGGCATCCATTCGAGCATTTCGACTTGTTCAGACATGCTTCATCTCCTCGCGAATCCGCTTCCAGCCGTTTTCCGGAATCTGCGCACCGACAACCTGGACAACCTCGTTCGCGACAAGGCTTCCGAGCGTTCCAGAACGGTCCATCGAATATCCCGACATCATCCCGTAGAGAAATCCCGAAGCCCACAGATCGCCGGCTCCCGTCGTATCGACCGCTTTCGCCCTCCCCGACTTCACCCGGAACACTTCGCCATCCGAAGCGATAAGCGCACCTCGCGCTCCGAGCTTCACCACCGCGATTTCGCAAATTCCAGAAAGCCTTTCGAGCGCAGCTTCTTCCGACAATCCCGTAAAGGCCTTCGCTTCGTCCTCGTTCGCGATAAGGATATCGATTTTCCGCTCGGCAAAAAGCCTTTCAAAAAGCGCACGGCAATCGTTCACCACGCCAAACGAGCCGAAGTCAAGCGCGGTTTTCGCCCCGATTCGATGCGCCATCTGCACAGCCGTTTCAAAGCATTCTTCGCTGTATGCCCGATAGCCTTCCAGATAGAGGATTCCGACATCGTCAAAAAGTTCCGGGAAAATTTCCGAAGCGAAGAATTCGTCCGAAGCTCCCAGGAAAGTGAACATCGTCCGTTCCGCATCCGGGGTGACCGCCGAAAGAACAGTCCCCGTCGCCACGGAAGATTTTGACATCCGGTTTTCCACGCCGCATTTTTCGAGATGCCGCGCAAAAAGTTCGCCGAATTCGTCATTTCCGACCTTCGACACAAAGGAAGCCCTGCCGCCGAGCTTCGCCACCCCGACTATCGTATTGCAAGCGGAACCTCCCGGCACGACTTGCGGATTCTCGGTCCGGGCAAGCAGTTTCCGGAGAGTCGCCTCATCGACAGGGTTCATGCCTCCCTTCGAAACATTCGCCTCGAGAATCCATTTGTCGTCGACTTTTGCCAAAAGATCGACCAGCGCGGCGCCAAAACCCAGGACTTTTTTCATAGAGAACCTTTATAAAAACGCCGACCGTTCCGACGGGCACTTTCCCTGATTAAAAACGACTTTTCCGATTCCGTAAGCGAAGCGATTCCGTTCTCGCTCACTTTTTTAAGAATCGCATTCAGCTCCTTTTCGTTATCTAGATACCGCACTTCCCCTTCAAGCGGTTCCGCGGAGCTTTTCGCCTTTCCACGGAGACCGTCCGAAAGATTTCCCCGGAACCTGTCCCAAATGCGATGTTCGAAAAGGTACATGCAGAAAAACCCGGAAAGAATGCCTCCCAGATGCGTAAAATGGGCAATCGTATCGCCGGAGTTCGCAAAGAGAACGTCTAGCGCGACAAAGACCCAGATGGCGTGCTTGATCCGCATCGGCACGATAAAGAAAAGAAGGATCATCCGGTTCGGGAAAAGTTTCGCATAGGCGACAAAAACGCCCATCAGCGCCCCGGACGCTCCGATGATGAAAGCCATCGGGGACAGTGCACCGAACAGGTAGAACGGGACGCTGAACACACCCGCAAACACGGCGCAGAAAAGATACAGAATCCAGAAGCGGCGAAACCCGATTTCCAGCGCGACATCGTCGCCGAACATCCAGAGGGCTAGCATGTTAAAGAGGAAATGCCAGACATTCACATGCAAGAATGCATAGGTCAGAAAACGCCAGACATCCGTGTAGGCTACGGGGATCAGCGATCCGTAACCCAGAAAAAACGAATAGATGCCGGTCAATCCGAACAGGTTCGAAAGAAAGCATATCGCAAAGAAAACCGCATTGACCGAAAGCAAGATGCGGATCGGGGACGAGAGTTCTCTAAAGGGTTTCAGTCCGAACATCGGGCAAATCTCCGTTGCGTAAATCGTTGAGGATGGCCGAGGGAAGCATTTTCGAGACATCTCCGCCAAAGGACAGGATTTCCCGCACGGCGGAACTCGAAATCGCAGCGTATTCCGGCGCAACCGGGAAAAAGACAGTCTTCGCAAAAGGGGCAAGCCGGGAGTTGTTCCAGGCGAGATTGCGTTCCGCATCGAATTCGGAAGCGGACCGGATTCCGCGGATTAAAAAATCGCCACCCGTTTTCTTCAGGTAATCCACCGTCAACCCTTCAAAGGAATCCACGGAAACATTCGGCATCACCCCGAGCGTATTTTCGATAAGGCGCATCCGTCTTTCTGCGGAAAGAAATGGACGCTTTCGCCGGTTCACCCCGACCAGTACGACAACCGAATCGAACAGAAGGGAAGCCTTTTGCACAATGTCGAAATGTGCGAGCGTAAAAGGGTCAAACGAACCGGCAAAAACGGCTTTACGATTCATGCTCCAAATCTACAAAGTTGCACGGAAAAAGACGAGAGAGCTTTCCCCGTAGGGACGGATTCTTCCGAGCTTCGCCCATTCCGGAATGTTCCGGGAAGGAACTTCAAAGACCGCGATTCCCGAAGGCCTGAGCAATTCGAGAAAAGGCCTCAGGTCGGGATAGGCTTCCGTAAATGGCGGATCCGCGTAGATAAAGTCAAAGCGCTCTTTTGCGACAAGCGCCTTCTCTAGGAAGTTCACCGCGTCGGTCGTCCGCAGGCTGAGCGAATCCGAAATTCCGAGCGACAGATACGAAGCTTCCAAGGAACGCGCCTGGGAAAAATTCTTCTCGACGGCGACAACCGACTTGGCTCCGCGACTAAGAAACTCGATTCCGACAATTCCCGAACCTGCAAAAAGATCTAGCACTCGAAAATCCGAGACATCCTGCAAGATGTTGAACAAAGCTTCCCGAGCCTTCGCACCGGTCGGTCGGGTTTTCGAAGTCCGCGGAGAAGCGACGAGGCGTCCGCGGAGAAAACCTCCGGTAATTCGGATAGGCATCAGTTCGACGAATAGATGACGAGCGTCATCGCAGTCAAGATGCCGTTCTTGCCGGAAGCGGTCATTCTTATGCGTTCAACGCCGACACGGACAGGGCTCTTGGCAAGAGTTTCGATAAAGCGCAGCACGGTCTGGAAATCCGCCGTGGAACTTACTTTATATGTAAACGACTTGTAAACGCCAAAGTCCTCGACATTCGGGTTCTTCATACCGGAAAGGTGCATTTTTCCGTTGGCGTCGAGCCCGCGCAAGGCGTCGAGTTCCCCGGCAATTTCGCTTTCCTTGACAAAGGGAAGCGGAGCGGGCTTCAGGGTTCCCAAAGCTTCGATCTTCGCCGAGATGACACCGTAAGCGGTAAGCGATGTCGCAGGCGCATTTTCGGGAAGTTCCGGGGTCTTGAACTCGGCGCTTCCCATTTTAAGGCGTTCCAGGTAATTTCGCTGGACATTTGGAGATTCCGCAACGCCGCGGATGTAATAGAAGTTCGGTGCGGCGTATGCCAGTTCGGCAAAGCTCACGCCATCCGGCGTCACAGCGTTGATGAAGGCGAAGACCTGCGCCACCATCGATTTCTCGTAAACGACCTTTTCCATAGGCAGGAAGGAAGCGAAATCCGAACGCTTTTCCTTTCCAAACATCGAAGGCTGCACATCCTTCACCACGCGTTCCGCAGAACTCGCCAAGGCTTCGCGAAGCGCCGCTTCTTCCGCCGCGACTCGACGGCTCTCGATTGAACCTCCGGCAGTGGTCATCTGCCCGGACTGTCGGAAATTCATCTCCGGTCCGCCGCGACTCGGATCGTCAATTCCAAAAGCGTCGAGAATCGGTGTCGGGAAAACACCTTCGAGCGCATGAGGAAGCCCAGCCACCTTCAACGCGAAAACGCCGCCGACAAGCAGAACGGCAAGCGCAAGAACCACGAAGATGATTTTTTTCGTCCCGGTCTTTTCCGCTTCCGACGACGCAACAACGACTGGCGCCGTGGGGACAGCAGCCGGTCGCGAAGCCGCTTCGATTAAATTCAGCTCGATCATGATTTCGCACTCCTCAAGGCTACTCCGATAGCTCCTGCGCAGGAAAGCACGTGTCTCGCGCTTTCTTCCTCGATCGGAAGGCGGATGTTTGCAAAGGAATCCATCGGAAGAACCGGAGAGCTGCCGAGAGACTTTCGCAAATACTCGACAAAGAGAATGTCTGTGGCGAGTTCCCCGCAAAGCAGATATTGCGGAGCCGAGATGCCGGACAGATCGGCTACGCTCTGTACCTGCTTCCAGATATTATCGGCGAGCTCCTGGTAAGCCTCTTCCCGGGCCTTTCCCGCGAGGTCGAACGTCGATACGCAGCGGAGCGCGCGCAAGTCGTCCCGAGAAACCCACAGAAGCATTACACCGGTAACATCCGCCTTGATGACGCACTTCACCCGGGAATCAAGACCGGAGCCCACTTCGAGCAGGTTCATGATGGAAAGAGCATCGACTTCGAGAATTCTCGGCACGATCCGCTGGTTGCGGAACCCCTTGCGAATGGAATTCACCCACGTCTTGCGGAGAGCTATCATGAGAACGGTCCATCCGAATTCCGGCGAGCCTCCAAGTTTCACGAAATCCAGCACATATTCGTTTACATTCGTATTCACGAGCGTTCCCAGATACCACTCCACGTATTCCCGAACATTCTTCGCCTCGGGCGGGACAAACAGCTCGCGGACAACCGCGCGAAACGACGGCACGGTAAGACCGACCGATCCGACCTCGACATCTCCGTTTGCAGCAAGCCACGTCTGGAGCGCATTCTCAAAAGAGGAGACGTCGTCTAGCGGATTTGTTTCCGTATCGAGTATCGCCGTTTTCACGACCTTCTTTTCCTGAGAGTCGTAAAGGGCGACCTTGAGCAGGACTTCGCCTGCTTCAATGCCTAGGTGCAATTTGGTATCGGCCATAGTGTATCGTTCTGTTTTCTTTTAAAACTAGTCAAAAACGATCGAGTTGAGAATCGCTTCCGCTTTTTTTTTGCCGATTCCCGAAACTTTTTCCAAGTCGCCCGGTCCCGAAAAGTTCCCATGGAGAGAGCGGTAGGCGACGATTTTTTCGGCAAGCTTCGGCCCGACGCCCTTGATCGCACAAAGTTCCCCGACAGTCGCCCGGTTAATCGCTATCGGGAAACGGACCGTATGTTTCGCCTTTGGGGATTTTTCCCTTTTCGGCTTCGACGATTTCACCGACGACTTCGCGGTTTGGAAAGACCGGTCCACAGACGGTTCACGGGATTCCTCTCCGTAGGAAAATTCCTCGATCTGCGGCACCGGATCCCATGGAGAAAACCGGACCACAAGTCCGAGGGCGAAAAGACAAAGCGCCAATATAAAGACCTTCTTCTCAGGCCCGTTCATCAGCCGCCTTTAGAAGACCGAGGAAAAGCGGAGCCGGCTTGAGAAGCGAGCTTTTGAGTTCCGGATGGAACTGGCAAGCCATGAAATACGGATGATCCGAAAGCTCCATGATTTGCATGATGTCCTCGCCTTTCGCCTTTCCCGAAAATACGATGCCGCCCTTTTCGAGCCTTTCGACATACTTCGGATTGACCTCGTAGCGGTGACGGAAGCGTTCCCGGATTTCGGAAGCCCCGTAGATTTTTTCGGCAAGCGTTCCCTTGCGGATGAGGACGTCATGTCCGCCGAGGCGCATCGTCGCTCCCATTTCCTTTATCTTGTCCTGACCGGGCAGGTAGGCGATAACGGGTTCCTTCACATGGTGTGTCGGCGTTTCCGTTTCCATCGTACCAGCGTCCTTCATGCCGCAGACGTGGCGCGCGAATTCCACGACAGCAAGCTGCATCCCGTAGCAGATTCCGAGAAAGGGAATCTTGTGTTCGCGAACATAGCGGATGAGGACGATTTTTCCCTCGATTCCGCGGATGCCAAAACCTCCGGGAACGATTACCGCATCGACGCCCTGCATATCGGCCTCGACTTCTTCGGGGTGCGTTTCGAGTTTTTCCGTATCGATCCAGCGGATGACCACATGAACGTCAAGATGCGCCGAAACATGGTTCAACGCCTCGACGATGCTCGCATAGGAATCTTCGAGCCGCGTATATTTTCCCCCGATGGCGACAGTCAATACCTTACGCGGTTTCACCTCGTTCCGGTTCAGCGTATCGACCAGCCGGCTCCAGTCGTCGAGCTTTGGCGGTGCGTAGATTCGGAGCTTCTTCAGAAGAATTTCGGGAACACCTTCCTTGTCATAGACGAGCGGACATTCATAGACATGCTTGACATCGACACCGGATATTACGTGGGAGGCAGGCAGGTTGCAGAAAAGCCCGATTTTTTCTTTGATGTGGGGCTTCAGAAATTCCTCGCAGCGCGCAATGACGATATCCGGGTAGATTCCGCGTTCGTTCAAGTCGCGGACGGACATCTGCGTCGGCTTGGATTTCTGCTCCTTGACGCCGGAAGGAATCGGGACATATGTCAGATGGACGAACATGCAATTTTCGCTTTCGACTTCGTGCGAAAGCTGACGGGCCGCTTCAATGAAGAACTGGTTTTCGAGGTCGCCGACAGTCCCGCCGATTTCTATCAGGACGACATCCGCATTTTCGCCGTTCGCCACTTCGTAGAAATGTTCCTTGATAGCGTTCGTTACATGCGGAATGAACTGAACCGTATGTCCTAGGTAGTCTCCGCGACGTTCCTTTTCGAGGATGAGCTTGAAGACCTTTCCCATGGTGAGGCTCCACTCGGAACGCGCGACTACGTTCAAAAAACGTTCGTAATGGCCGAAGTCCATATCGACTTCCCCACCGTCGTCGAGGACATAGACTTCGCCATGTTCCGTCGGGTTCATCGTGCCGGGGTCCGTATTCAGGTAACCATCGCACTTGACGGGAACAACCTTCATCCGCCCGGAAAGAAGCGCTCCGATGCTCGCAGCGGCAACGCCCTTGCCGAGACCGGAAATCACGCCTCCCGTGACAATAATGAACTTCGTTTTTCCGTTATAGATATTTTCCGTTTGATTCATGGGTATCCGTTTTTTTTCAAGATGGTTTCGACCTTTTGTACGTCGGACGGTAAGTCGACCGACGCCGAAAGGGATGTACAAAAGACAACGCGGATGGGACGCTTGCCCAGAATGCGGAGCTGCTCTAGGGAACGTTCCCTTTCCAGTTTCGACTGAGGAAGGCTCGAGAATTCTTCCCGGGCCTCTGCCGAATACGCATAGACGCCGACATGGCGAAACCAGGCACACGAATCGTCCGGAAGCTTGCGGGTAAACTCGGTAGCGTATCCCGAAGAATCCGCGGAAACCTTCACCACGGAAAGGACGTCCCGGTCCGATTCGGCAAGAGGCGCCGCCACCGTAATCCAGGAAGCGGGTTCATCGGAGAGAGCCTTCGCGACATCCCGGAGCATCTGCAGGTCCGCCAGGGGTTCGTCGCCCTGGAGATTCACGACAAGATCGAGCCCGAGCATTTTCGCGGCTTCGCTTACGCGGTCGGAACCTGTCATCGCTTCTCCCGTGAGGACGCCCCGAAACCCTGCGCCTTCCACCGCTTTTAAAATACGAAAGTCGTCCGTAGCACAGACGACACTTTTAAAGCACCCGGCGGCAGTAGCCCTTTCCAAAGTCCGAAGAATCATCGGGCGCCCGCAGATGGGGACAAGGGGTTTTCCCGGAAACCGGGAAGAGGTAAACCGTGCGGGAACAATGCAATGAACGTCGGGCATGGACGCTTATCCGATTACCTTGGGTATGACAAAATGGTCGTTCTCGACATCGGGCGCATTCGCAAAGGCCTGTTCATGGGAAAGCGAAACCTGCGGAACGTCCTCCCGAAGAACCGTGGGCGCATCCTCCACGCCCGTCATCGGGGAAACTTTCGAAAGATCCAGAGCCTTCAAATCTTCCATGTGGTGCAAGAGTTCGTCCAAACGACCGGAAAACGACTCGATGTCCGCCTCCGAAAGCTTGAGGCGGGAAAGCTTCGCGATTTTCAGGATTTCTTCTTTACTCAGCATGTCAGACCTTTCTCCAAAGTTTTACATGAAAATAAAAAAAATCTCCGGCTTTCGCTAGTCCAAAATTTTCAGGCCGGCATATTTCAGGATGAGCTTTCTGACATTTCCGTCACGAAAGCGCACTTCCACGCGGGCGTTCTCGCCGGAACCCGACACGTTTGTCACAATGCCGCGACCGAACTTTAAATGTTCCACGCAGGCACCGCTACGGAGCGGGTTTTCGCAAGTTTCGTCATAGACGATACGCGGCCCCTTCTCCACCTTTTCGACGACAGGCGGATTCCGATACACGATGCGTTCCGTCTTGCGGAAATCCGAACGGGATCGGGAAGACGCAAGATCCGGACGAGGCGAAAATTTCCGTGAGCCGAAAGAACTTTGCCCGGAAGCGTAACCCCGGAATCCCCGGTTCCAGGAGTCCCCGGAAAACGGTTCGCCATCCTCTTCGCTACGCCCTTCGACAGAGACCGTCACGGGATCGATTTCCTCGAGGAACCGCGACGGCGGAAACGGTCGGAGCGACCCCTGCCAAAATCGCCTTCCGGCATGATACAAATAAAGCCTGAACCGTGCGCGCGTGCATCCCACGTAAAACAGGCGACGTTCCTCCTCCGCCTGTTTCTTCCGGTCTTCGGGGGAATCGAGCAGGTTCGATTCGCGGACAAGCGGGAATACGCCTTCGTCGCATCCGGCGATGTGAACCGTATCAAATTCGAGACCCTTCGCCATGTGGATGGTCATCAGCGTCACGCGGGTTTCCGCCTGCTCCACTTTCTTGTCCGCATCCGTCAGGAGGGAAATTTCCTGCAGGAATTCGTCGAGTCCCTTGTCGGGATTTTCCTCTTCGAACTCGCGGAAAGCGTTCACCATTTCGTCGAGGTTCCGTCCGCGTTCGTCCGCCGTCGTCTCGTCATCCTTTTTGAGATATTCCTTGTAGAAGGAATCTCCGATGACGCGCTCCGCGATAATCGGGAGAGCCTCTCCCGAGCCAAGAAGCGAAAGCCAGGATGAAACGACGCTCCGAAAACCATCGAGCCCTTTCGCCGTGCGGCCACCCTTCGCAATTTCCACGGGCAGCGCCTCCCAGAGGGAGATTTCCCTTTCCGAAGCGACACTGCGGAGAGAGTCAAGCGTTCCGTTTCCGATGCCGCGAGGCGGCGTGTTGATTATCCGGAGAAAAGCCGCATCGTCCTTCGGATTCGAAAGGAGCCGCATGTAGGCGAGGATGTCCCGGACTTCCTTCCTGTCCCAGAAGCGCGTTCCGCCATAGATGACACAGGGAATCCTGCGATTGTTCAACGCCTTTTCGATTGAACGGGACTGGGCGTTCGTACGGTAAAAAATCGCCGTTTCCGCATACGAATCCTTTCCGGCGTCGAGAATCCGTTTTGCTATCTGTTCCGCCTCGAACGTATCCGCCAGCACGTTCACCACATGGATGGGTTCGCCGGGAGGTTCCTTGGAATAGACATTTTTTGTCATTTCCAACGGACGGTCGTTGTGCGCAATGACGGAGCCTGCGCCTTTCACGATATTTGCCGACGAGCGGTAATTGCGTTCGAGCTTAAAGAAGGTTACATTGTCGAAATCGTGCGAAAAATTCCGGATAATCTCGATATTCGCACCACGCCAGCCGTAAATGCTCTGGTCGTCATCACCGACAACGGTTACGTTCTGGCGCGACCGGTCGATGAGAAGCTTCAAAAGCTCGTACTGGACATCGTTCGTGTCCTGGTATTCATCGACGACGACATACTGGAAACGGTTCGCAAACTGCAGCGCGACCTGCGGAAGCCTCTGAAAAAGATCCACGGTGTTGAGCAGAAGGTCGTCAAAATCCATCGCGTTCGCCTCGGCGAGCTTCGTCTGGTAATCGAAATAGATTCCCGCAATTTGCTTCTGGTCCGGGAAGACGGCCTTTTCCATCGCAATGGTCGGCGTCTGCAGGACCATTCGATAAGTCCCATCTGGCTTCTGTTCCTTATAGACGCTGTTCTTGTAGCGCGAAATGGCGGAGCGCACCTGCTTGAGCTTCTGCGCATCCATCTCGTCTGCGAAGATAGGCTTTAAAATTTCCTTCAGGATCTTCTTCTGGTCGTCGTCATCGTAAATCGAGAAATTCCGGTTTACCTTCCAGCCCAGCGCCTGGACAATCCGCTCGTTCGAAAGGCAGAGCCTTAAAATGCGCACGCAAATCGAATGGAACGTCCCCATCCATTCAAGGCTCACCCGCCCCGAAAGGATTTGCTGGATACGGTTTTTCATTTCCCGGGCAGCCTTGTTCGTAAAGGTCACTGCGAGAATCCGCCGCGGATCGACAGCCTTGTCCGATATCAGGTAAGCGATTTTGTACGTAATCGTCCGGGTCTTTCCCGAGCCTGCCCCCGCGAGAATTAGCGCGGGACCTTCCGTTTTCGCCGCTGCCGCGACCTGTTCTGCGTTCAGTTCCTTCTTAAGGCGTTCAAGATCGACTGTTCCCATCAGTCTTCATCCTTCGACGAAGCCGCGAGAACCTGTTCAATCGTCGTGAGACCGTCAAGAGCCTTCTGCATTCCGTCCATGCGGAGCGTGATCATGCCGCATTCCTTCATCGCTATCTGCTTGATGACCTCGCCGGAAGCCCTTTTCACGACCGCATTCCGGACAGCTTCGTTCGGGACCAAAAATTCGTAGATGCCGCAACGGCCCTTGTAGCCTGTCCCGTCGCAGTGTTCGCAGCCCCTGCCATGATAAAACTGCATGTCGGGCGAAAGGTGCAGTTCCTCGCGGAGTTCCGGGGAAACTTCGACCGGTTCCTTGCAATGCTTGCAAATCCGGCGTACAAGGCGCTGTGCGAGAATTCCCTTGATGACGGTCGCCACAAGGAACGGTTCGAGCCCCATTTCGAGAAGACGCGGATACGAACCCGCCGAATCGTTCGTATGGAGCGTAGAGAAGACAAGGTGCCCCGTCAGGGCCGCTTCAATGGCCATCGAGGACGTTTCCTTGTCGCGCATTTCGCCAATCATGATGACATCCGGGTCCTGGCGCAAGAGGGCGCGGATCCCCGCGGCGAAGGTGAATCCCGCAGCCGGATTGATCTGCCCCTGGTTTACGCCGTCGATATTCAATTCCACCGGGTCTTCCATCGTCGAGACATTGATCGTCGGGTCGAGGATTTCGCGAATCGAAGCGTAAAGCGTTGTCGATTTACCGGAACCCGTCGGGCCCGTGACGAGGACGATTCCGTTCGGCGAGTTGATAGCGTCCTGGAACTGCTTGAACATCATCGGGGCAAAGCCCATGTCCTTGAGAGGGAACTGTCCCGAATTCGGGTCGAGAATACGCATGACTATCTTTTCGCAGACACCGCGCTTTCTGAGCGAGACCGGGAACGAGCTCACACGCAGGTCCACCTCGCTTCCGCGGTAGCGGACGGTGAAACGCCCGTCGAGCGGCTTTCTCTTTTCGGCGATGTCCATCTTCGAGAGCAGCTTGATACGCGAAATGATTTGGGACATGAGACGCGCCGGAATCGGAGCCTGAACCTGCAAGTCGCCGTCAATGCGGTACCGGAGCTTGAGATAGGTCTCCTGCGGTTCGAGGTGGATATCGGAAGCCTTGCGGGCAATCGCTTCCTGGATGAGCGATGTCACAATTTTTACGACCTGTTGGCCTTCTTCGTCGGTGAGATCCGCTTCCTGAACCTGTTCCGCTTCCCGATCGACGGTTTCGAGTTCGTCGCTGCCGTCCTCCTTCGCCTTGTTCAAAAGGGCTTCGAGCGAATCGCCCTGGGACGATGACGTATATGTCCGGTCAACGGCAGCCATTACGTCCTTCTCGCTTGCCATCACGATATCTACGTCCATCTGGGACTTGAACTTCACGATATCGATAACGCGTACATTCGTCGGATCCGTCATCGCAATTGTCAGCGTCTTGTCGGTCACGAACAGCGGCACTATCTTGTAGATGCGGCAGACATCTTCCGAAATGTAATTGTGGACGTCCGGATCGATGTTGAAGTTCGAAAGCTTTACATAGGGAACTTCGAACTGGGCGGAGAGGATTTCCACCAGGCGCTCTTCCGGCATGAATCCGAGCGTCACCAAAATGCGCCCGAGCCGCTGGCCCGTCTTCTTCTGTTCTTCGAGCGCGCGATTCAGCTGGGCTTCCGTGATATAGCCGTGCTTCAGGAGAAGCTCGCCGATACGCATCCGGGTCGAGTTTCGCATCTGGACGCCCAGGACATTTGTAAGGACTTCCTCGCTCACCATCCCGAGACGCACAAGGATCTTGGAAAGCGCAATGCCCGTGCGTTCGTGCTCGCTCTGCGCGTGTTTTAGTTGATCTTCATCGATGACGCCCTGCCGCAGCAGGAGTTCGCCGATTTTCGATTTTCCTTGACTCATAAATGGGACCAGCAGTTCGCTTGAATAATTTCCGTTTCTCCGGCGAGATTCCGCATTTCCACGCCCGAACCTTCGAACGCTTCGCCTACGGGATAGACCGGGAGTTTATTTTCCGAGAATATAACTTTTGGAATGTCCGACGTGAAGAGGAGACGGTAATCTTCGCCGCCTTTGAGCCAGAATTCCCGAGGATCGATTCCGTATTTTCCGGCAAGCAGGGAAGCTCCGGGATGCACAGGGATTTTCGCCTCGTCAATCAGGATCTTTACGCCGGAGGAAAGCGAGAGGTGGTTGAGTTCCGAGCTTAGGCCGTCAGAAAGGTCGATGCAGCCGCCGGAGACCCCGAGGCGCAGGAGTTTCGACCCGAACCGCTCGTCGATCTTCGGAGACAGATGTTCCGCGACAACTTCCGAAAGTTCCGGGTCGGAAGCCTTTCCGTGTAAAAAAGCCCAGAGCCCGGCAGCGCTCGCTCCGAGAGGTCCCGAGACATAGACCGTATCGCCCGGACGCGTCCCCGAACGGCGGAGAGGCTTTCCTTCCGCACGCCCGAGCAGCGTTATCGAGAAAAGCCCCTCGCCCGAAGAAACGATGTCGCCGCCGACAAGGGCGATTCCCCGCTTCCGGAATCCATCGGCAAAGGCTTTTGCCACGCGTTCCCGGACAATCCGATCCCAGTTCCTGTTCACGCAAATGCCGAGGAGCGCGATTTTCGGGATGCCGCCCATCGACGAAATGTCCGAGACGTTCGATACGATGCACTTTTCCACGGCTTCTTCCGGCGACGACCAGTCCAGTCGGAAATGCGAATTTTCGGCGGACATGTCTTTCGTTACAAGCCAGCCGTCAAAGGCGGCGCAGTCGTCCCCCGCTCCAAACCAGAAGCGTTCCCGCGGGGAGATCCCGTCCATCGGAACACCGCCGGAAAGAACCTGTTTAATGAAGTCGAATTCCCCGAGAGGGGGAAAATGCAGAGAAGAATTTTCCATTTCGGGAAAAATCTAACTTTTTTAGCTATCTTTATACCGTGGGCCACATTTTTTTCATTGCCGACTCTTCTGCGACCGATCTTTCGGAACTTTCCAACTGGACACTCGATTGGATGCTTTCTCGCGATATGCCTGCAGACACGGCAATCTACAGTTGCCAGGGAATCCGCCAAGGCGAAAAGGCGCTCGAGACCCCGCTTTCCCAAGGAGAATCCCCCGCGCTGATAGTCCTCGACCACGGAGCCTCCCCGACAAGCGAATCCGTCGCCTTCGGGAAAAAGCTCCGCGACGCGATTCCCGAATCCTGGACAATCGAACTGGTCGAAAAAGATTATCCGCTGCCCGAACGGAGCGACGAGGCGTTCTTCATGCCGAAGCCCATTCGAAAAAGCGACTGGGAAGACGTTCTGGAACACGTGTTCGTGGAAGCCTGCTCCCCGCAATGGTCGAATGTCACCCCGTTCCATCCTTAAAATGAAAAAAGGTATCGCCTATTTCGGCGTGCGAAATCCCGAGCGAGCCGCGGATGACCTCGAAGAAATCAAGTCGGCCGGCTTTACCCATGTACTGCACACCTGGTCCGAAGAAGATCTCCAATACTATCCGGAGACGATGAAGGAAATCATCGCCGCTTCCGTCAAACGGGGACTGAAAGTCTATGTAAATCCCTGGGGTATCGGACGTGTTTTCGGAGGAGAGGCCTACTCGGAAATCACGGCGCGCAATCATTCGCTCTGCCAGGTTTCCCTCGACGGAAAGCCCGCTATCGCAGCCTGCCCGAACCATCCGGAATTTCGCGCCTATATGCACCGCTGGATAGAAGCCGTGTGCGACACCCAAGCCGAGACGATTTTCTGGGACGAGCCGCACTTTTACTTTGAAAAGGGAAAGCTTGAAAACTGGGCGTGTCTCTGTCCGGAATGCAAGAAAAGATTCCGGTCCGTATTCGGATACGAGATGCCTAGCGCACTTACCCAGGACGTAAAAGCTTTCCGGGAAAAATCCCTAGTCGAATTTCTCGCCGAGATGACCGCCGACGTCCACGCCCGCGGAAAAAGGAACTGCGTTTGCCTGCTGCCACCCTGGTTTCCGGCAGGTCTAGACGACTGGGCTTCCGTCGCAAGCCTCCCCACAGTCGATGAAATCGCCTGCGATCCGTACTGGGAACGCGGCGCTTCCGAAAAGGCGATTCAAGAGACTTACGCCGAGATTTCCACGCGGATACTTCTGCTCGCCCAAAGGTTCGGAAAAGAGCCGCAGATGTGGATCAAGAACTACCAGATCGAAGCCGGGCGCGAAAACGACATCCGCATCGCGACAGGCGCCTCGCGAGCCGCCGGCATCGAAAACATCTTCGCCTGGTCGTTTAAAGGAAACGCCTATCTTTCCTGGCTCGCATCCGACGACGCACAGAAAGTCTGGGAAACGCAAATCGAAGCCTTGCGTTGAAAAGCTTAAACTTTCCGCAGACGTCCTGGGTTTCTAGAAATTAGGGACAAGGGAGTCGGAATTAGACTGCAGACGTTTAAGTTCTCGGGAATGTGGCAAGCGGGACGGTACGCTGTCATTCCCCGGCTCGATCGGGGAATCCCTTTTTTACGAAGGTTGCCCGCTCAAGCCCGATAATGACAGCTTAGCGAAATCATCAACGACAATCACTCATAACCGCTAATTTTCCACTTCCACTTCGTCGGGATTCGTGACGCGGACCTCGATCCGGCGATTCTGTCTGCGGCCCTCTTCCGTATCGTTCGAAGCCTTCGGGCGGGAATATCCGTAGCCTACCGCCGTGACGCGGTCCTTTGAAATTCCTTTGCGGATCATGTAGTCCCGGACGCTTTTCGCCCGTTCCTCGGAAAGCTTCTGGTTGAATTCCTCGCCGCCTTCGGAACTCGTATGGCCTTCAATTTCCACTTTCGCCTTCGCGTTTTTCTTGAGTCCGGCAATTGTCCGGTCAAGCGTCGAAAGAGATGACGGAACCAGCTCCGCGCTTCCCGCCCGGAACGAAATTCCCGAAAGCTCGGCACGCGTATCGTCGAATGCGACATTTACGGAACCGTAACTCGCCCGCGAAGAGACGTATGGGGTTTCGCCGCATTCAAAAGGCCCGGTCAGGCTTTCGCAGAGAATCCGGTAGGAATCTTCGCGCGGGATAAGAAACGAGACTTCGCCGTAGCTGTTCGTCTTCACGACAATCCTGTTTTTCGGATTTTTCTCGCCGACAAAGGTGAGTGCCTTGTTCTTCTGCGGAACATCGCCAAAATTCGTGTAGGAAATGTTCAAGACGGCATGCGTCTTGTTCGGTTTCAGGTCCTTCGCCGAGGAAAAGGCCGCGCAAAGGGCAACAAAAAAGACCAAGAATTTCATTTTATTCTCCAGACGGGCAAATTTTTTCTGTAAAGGACCGAAACTATCCGTTCATCGCCTTGAAATCGGCAACGTTTTTTGCGAATTCCGCAAGATATTCCCGGGCTTCGCTAGCGACCGTTTCCGGTTCGTAGCCGAACTTCCGTTCGAGGACGCTTGCGGGAGCCGATGCGCCAAAACGTTCTAGCCCGACGACCTTGCCGAAACCTCCGACGACATCCTTGAAAAGGATCGGAAGCCCGCTCGAAAGGGCAAAGACAGGCGTCCACGGAACGATGACGGAATTGCGGAATTCCTCGGTCTGGATCATGAAAAGTTTCGGGCTGATCATCGAAACGACCCGAACGGAAAGACCTTCCTTGCGGAGAATTTCCGCGGCATCGTGTTCGAGCAGCACATCGGAACCGTTCGCGACAAACGTAAGATCGGGCGTCTTGCCCTCCGGCGTATTGTCGCTCACGATATAGGCGCCTTTTCGGCATTTAGAAGCTTCCGCATACCGGGAACTTCCGCTCGGGCATGGAAGGGTACCGACCTTCTGGCGCGAAAGAATCAGGGCCGTCGGGCTGTCCGCATTTTCAAACGCCATTTCCCAGGCGACAGTTGTTTCGGCAGGATCCGCCGGACGGAGGACTAGCATCTGCGGGCGACCGTCCGCCTTGTTTAAATCTTCCAGCAAGCGGATTTGCGTTTCATGCTCAATCGGCTGGTGCGTCGGACCGTCCTCGCCTACGCGGAAGCTGTCATGCGTAAAGACATACTTGACCGGAAGCCCTTGCAGTGCAGCCATGCGGATGACCGGCTTCATGAAATCGCTAAAGACAAAAAATGTCGCACAAATCGGATAGAGCCCTCCGTGAAGCGCAAGCCCACAGGCAATGGATCCCATTGTCAATTCCGCGACACCGACCTGTACAAATGCCCCGCCGAAATCGCCAGGCTTCATGATGCGCGTTTCGTTCAGGAACTTTTGCGTCTGGTCGCTGTTCGAAAGGTCCGCGGAGGAACAGATGATGTTCCGATAGTTCTTTCCAAGATAGGCAAGGACCGTGCCCGAACTATTGCGGGTCGCGACGCCTTCCTTCTGATCCAGGTTTTTCAGATCAAGCTTGACGCTGTTTCCCGAAAGCCATGAACGGAGCGTTTTCGCCTTGTCGGGATTTTCCCTGTCCCAGGCGGACTTTTTTTCCTTCCAAGCGTCGGCGATCTTTTGAAGTTCTTCCAGACGCGCGGTAAAAGCTTTTTTCACTTCCGGGAAAACCTGGAACGGATTTTCGGGATCGCCGCCGAGATGCCGGACCGTTTCCTCGGTCGAAGCGCCTGCGCCGGAAAGGGGCTGTCCATGCGTGGAAACCATACCTTCGAAAGATTCGCCCGAAGCGCCGACAGCGCCTTTCGCCATTGTCGTATGTCCGATGACGATCGTCGGGCGTTCCTTTTCGGCAAAGGCCCGCTTGAACGCCTCGCGAAGCTCCGAAACATTTTCCCCGTCGGCTTCAAGAACATTCCAACCCCACGATTCGTACTGCTTCCTGAAGTCCTGGTCCATGACGTCTTCCGTCTTGCAGGAAAGCTGTACGCCGTTAGCGTCGTAGAAGAAGACGAGGTTCGAAAGCTTGAGATGCCCGGCCACGCGCCCGACACCGTAAGCGATTTCTTCCTGGATGCCTCCGTCCGAAACAAGCAGAACGGTCTTGTGTTCGAGAATGTCGCCGAACTCGGCCACCTTGTAGCGTTCCGCGATGGCGACGCCCGCAGCCATGCCCTGTCCTAGCCCCAGAGGTCCCGACGAGTTTTCGATTCCGTGTTCGACGGAAAGTTCCGGATGCCCTGACGTGATGCTTCCAAACTGGCGGAAGTTCCTGAGGTCCTCCATCGAAAGGCGCCCGGTGAGAAGAAGCTCCGAATAGAGCAGCGGAGACATGTGGCCCGGATCCATCAGGAAACGGTCGCGCGCTTCCCACTGAGGATTCTTCGGATCGAACCGGAGAAATTCCGCAAAAAGGAGCGTTACGGCTGTAGCCGCACCCATCGCTCCGCCCGGATGCCCGGACTTCGCCTTTTCGACCATGGCGGCGGAAAGGATTCGAACGTTATCGGCAGCTTTTTGAATTATTGAATCGTCCACGGGAAGCCTCTGTGAAAAAATTTCACGCCAAATTTAGATTACATTCGACAAATTCTCAACAGCAAAAAAAACAAAAGAACTATATTCACCCCCGATGAAAAGATTTAAGCGCATTTTTCAGAACCTGTGCCATCCAGCGGGAATCATCGGGACGCTCATCGCCCTGGCGATTCCCTTTCTCGTCTATCTTGGACCGAATGTCGGAGCAAAAGACACCATCCGCATTTTAGACCAGAAGCTTCCCTTTCCGCTGTTTCTCGTCCAGCTCGCAGCGGGCTTTTTTCTTTTCAGCCTTCTTTTCAAGGATTTCTGGGCCTATCTAAAAAAGCATTTTCCGCCACTTCCCTATCTGATTCTCGTTTCCGTCTTCGCCCTTTTCGCGACAATCTTCGCCGGGACGCAAATAGAAGCCCGTCACCGAGTCCAAAGCGACGAAAGCGTTTTCATGGCGATAGCCCAGAACATGTATTTCAACCAGACGACCGGAACGTGCGACGAGGGAGAGTTCCAAAACGGCACGCTCGACTGCTACCGAAATTCCGACAGTTTCAAGACAAAAGGGCTTTCCTTCCTGTATCTCCTGGGAATGCCTTTCTTCGGCCCTAACCTCCACTGGATTTTCCATGCGGAACTTGCGATGCTTTTCTTCGCAGCGCTCCTCCTCTTTTTCGCCATCCGGGCGTGGACGGAAGACGACCTGATCTCCGCGCTTTCAAGCATCATCCTCTTTGCCCAGCCGACGGTACTTTTCCAGTTCCGATCGATGTCCGTCGAGCCTCTCTACATTTTCCTCTCCGCGCTTTCCCTGTGGGTTTTCAAGTGGGCTTTCGACCGCAACACATGCCGCCACTGGACGCTCGCTGCGATAATTCTCGCATTCTTCGCCCAGACCCGCCAGGAAACGGTTTTCTGCCTTGCCGCGTTCCTCGCCGTCGCCCTTCCGAAAATTCTCGACCGAAAGGACTCCAAGGCCCCGGCGTTTTTTGTAACGCTTTCGTTTTTTTCCGTCCCGGTTCTCCTCACAATAAGCTACTTCCAGGGTTACGGTTTTCAGGGTGGCACCTATTCCGCCCACGGTCACTTCATAGAAAACCTCGTCGGAAACTGGTCCGTGATGACGAAGTCCCTTTCGGAAAACGGTCTTCTCGCGAACCCCTTCCTTTCGAGCTTCAACTACCTCTTTCTCCTCGGGCTTGTCTTTCTGTGCATCCAGGCGCTCCGCGAGATACTGGCGAAAAATTTCGGGACAAATACGAAAATCGCCGGATTCCTTCTCCTCTACCATATCCAGACCTACATGATCCTCGAAAACGTCTCGGGCGACTTCACGATCGAAATCAACCAGCGTTACGCCCTCGTGATGATGCCTTCGATGGCCTTTCTTGCCGCATACGCCGTAAAGCACTTGCTCGCAATCGCCTACTTCCTTTTCGGAGTGCCCCGCTTCAAGACAAGCTTCCGCGCAAATTTTCTCGCAACGCTAGTCATCGCCACTGCCGTTTTCGGGAACACGATCCATTACAAGGAAAGCTTCAATCGAAACATTATGTACAATCGGAACCATCTGACGACGGAGGAAGCGAAAATCTGGAAATGGCTAGGCACCAAATCCAAGAAGCCGCGCCTGTTCGTCTATGGCAGGCCGTGGCACTTTGTCGCATACGGGGTGTCTTCGATACACTACGACCGCGCACGGAAAATTTCACCGGATTCCCTGGAGCGGCTAGTCAGGAAATACGACGGCGAGGTTTACTACATCCGCGGACTCGACTGTTGGGATTCCAAAACGTATCACGCCAAAGCGGTGGAGCGTCGCATTCCGACGACCTGCGATGTCTTTGAACGCGAAGCGAAACTCGAAGAAGTCTATCAAGTGCTGGTCACGAACAACTACTGGGTCCGCATCGCAAAAATCCACGCCCGGAGAAATTACGACCCGGCAAAACTTTTCGCCTTCGGCTTCTGGCAGGGAGATCCCGAAACAAAGACTTTGATTTTCAACTCGGCGGCATACCAGGAAACCGCGGAACCGTGGAAAGCCAGCATATCGCTCAACGGGAATTCCATTTTCGAAAAGCCTTACAGCAAGGGAAATTTCAGCGACACGCTGAACGGTCCGAAGCTTCTTCCCGGATACAACAGGCTCGAAGCGACCATTTACGATTCGACTTCGGGAGAAAAAATCGCACATGTCGAAGATTACCGCTTTTTCCGGTTCGAAGGCGCGCTCCAGATGTCCCTGATGCAGCCGACAGAAAATGTCCAAGGCTGGGGCGACCTTCACGTCAATTCGACGGTCGAAGGCAATGCGTTCACGCTTTCCGGAAAGAAGTTTCCCGAAGGCTTTGGAACGCACGCTCCGAGCCGGACGATATTCGATATCCGCGGCGAATTCAAGCGTTTCACGGCGACGATAGGTCTTGACGAAGAGAGCCTCTGCAGCGACGGAATATCATACAAAATTCTCGGCGACGGAAAAATTCTCGGACAAAACGCACGGCTTACCCCGGGAAAAATCGACACACTTGACATTCCAGTCCAAGGCGTCCACCGTCTCGCCATCGTCACCGATTCACTTTCAAGCAAGGACTGCGACCACGTCGATTTAGTCCTCCCGACCCTCTACCCCGAAACCAAAACCAACCCGAAGTCCAAATAATGTATCTATCCGTCATCGTCCCCCTCTACAACGAAGAAGAAATCGCCGAGAAAACGTTCGCGACCCTCGAACAGGAACTCGCCGAAATCGAGCACGAGCTGATTTTCGTAAACGACGGTTCCACGGACAGAACCCGCGAAATTCTGGAAAACTTTTTGCCCAAAACACCGCGGAACAAGCTTATCAACTTTAGCCGGAACTTCGGGCATCAGGCGGCGTTCAGCGCGGGACTAAAGCAAGCTCGGGGAAAAGCCGTCGTCATCATCGACGGAGATTTGCAAGACCCGCCGGCGCTCATCCACGACATGCTGAAAAAATGGGAAGAGGGCTACCAGGTCGTCTATGCGCAGCGGAAAAAGCGAAAAGGGGAAACATTCTTCAAAAAGGCTTCGGCGCACGCTTTCTACAAGATTCTCCATACGCTCACGAACATCGACATCCCGATGGACACAGGCGACTTTCGCCTGATGGACCGCATTGTCGTCGACCAGTTGAATGCGCTTCCCGAACGAAACCGTTTTCTCCGCGGACTAGTCTGCTGGGTGGGGTTCAAGAGGACGGGAATCCTCTACGACCGCAAGGAACGCACCGCGGGAAAATCCAAATATCCCTTGCGGAAAATGCTCCGGCTAGCGATGGACGGCATCACGAGCTTCAGCACGACACCGCTCAAGATAAGCTTTCTCATAGGAATGCTCGCAACGGCGGTCGCCTTTGGGCTTTTCGTCTGGAGCGTTCTCGAAAAATTCCTGAACCCGGGAACAACGGTTCCCGGCTGGGCATCCCTCATGACGGCAATCGTTTTCTTCGGAGGCGTCCAGCTGATGAGCATCGGCATCCTAGGCGAATACATCGGACGGATCTACGAAGAAGTCAAGCAACGACCGCTTTATATCGAGGATAAGAAATGAAGCACACTCTCTTTGTAATGAGCGCTCCTTCGGGAGCCGGCAAGACAACCCTCAAGGACATGGTCATCCGGGAATTTCCCGATATGGTTTATTCCATCTCCGCGACAACGCGTTCGCCGCGCGAAGGGGAAATTGACGGGGTTCATTACTTTTTCAAGAGTCGGGAAGAATTCCAGCGGATGATTTCGAACGGCGAAATGGTCGAGTGGAACGAAGTCCACGGAAACTTCTACGGTACGCCCAAAAGCTTCGTGGAAAAGATGCTCGCCGAGGGAAAGCGGGTTCTTTTCGATCTGGATGTTTTCGGGAAGGTCAATTTCGACAAGGTTTACCCGGATGCCGTCGGCATCCTGATTCTCCCGCCATCGCTTGAAGTCCTCGAAAAACGCCTGCGGCACCGCGCGACTGATTCCGAAGCGGTTATCGCCCTCCGTCTAGAAAACGCGAGAAAGGAGATCCGTTTCGCCGAGGAACACGGGAAATACGAATATACGATCGTAAACGACAACCTGGAAGAAGCGGCGGACAAGTTGCGACAAATCCTGTCGGCGGACGGTTAAGTTTTAGGGACGAGGGATTGGGGATTCATTTTAGGACGGAAATCAGAGCTTAGAACTGGGAGCTTGGTGAATCGTCGATAGTCAGAAACGGGATCGGGCGGACAAGCAGTAAAGTCCCATGTAAATCTGACTTGACAACGTGGAAAAGCTCGCTCCGCAGGCCAATCGCTCATTCCTCATTCCTCATTGCTCATTGCTCATTGCTCATTGCTCTAAGCCCCCGACTCTTTTCTAGGCCAAACCGCCCATAACCGCCGCCGCCAATTAGCTATATTGTAAGTTGGAATATTTCCACAAGGACCGACACTATGACTTTGAATCCTCTCGCCGAATCACTCAACAGCGAACTTTCCGCTAACGGCGCATCCATCCTCCAGATGCTTTCCCAGAAGGGCAAGGCGATATTCTTCCCGAGCAAGGGAATCCTTGGCCAGGGAGGCGAAGCCAAGGGAAAGGAGATCAACGCGACCATCGGGACGGCTCTCGAAGATGACGGTTCCCCGCTCGTCCTCCCGTGCGTCCAGAAGTCCTTAAATCTCCCGAAGACCGCATTCCTCTATGCGCCGAGCTTCGGAAACCCCGAACTCCGCGACGCATGGAAAGCCCAGATTCTCCGCAAAAACCCGAGCATCGAAGGCAAGTCCTTCTCCCGTCCGGTCGTCTCCGCGGCGCTCACCCACGCCATTTCCATTGCGGGCTACCTATTCCTCGACAAGGGCGACAAGGTCCTAATGCCGGACCTTTACTGGGACAATTACGAACTCGCTTTCGAAAACGCCTACGGAGCGGAAATCGACACGTTCGAAACATTCGAAAACGGAGGTTTCAACGTCAAAGCCCTCGAAAAGGCGCTAGAAAAAGGCGAAATCGGAAAGAAAGTCGTCCTTCTCAACTTTCCGAACAACCCGACGGGATACACCGCAACCGAGAAGGAAGCATCCCGGATCGCAGACACGCTCGTCCGTTCGGCAGACAAGGGTAACAAGATCGTGGTCCTGCTCGACGACGCTTACTTTGGACTGGTCTATGAAGAAGGCGTTACCAGGGAATCGCTCTTCGCGAAGCTAGTCGATGCGCACAAGAACATCCTCGCGGTCAAGCTCGACGGTCCGACAAAGGAAGATTATGTCTGGGGATTCCGCGTGGGATTTATCACGTTCGGCTTCAAGGGCGCCACTCCGGAACAACTCAAGGCTCTCGAAAGCAAGGCGGCAGGCGCCATCCGCGGAAACATTTCGAACGCCCCGAGCATTTCCCAGAAGATTCTGCTCGAAGCCTACAAGAGCCCGGAATACGTTTTGGAAAAAGAGCAGAAATACGCCGTGCTCAAGAAACGCTACGATGTGATTAAGAAGACCCTCTCCGAGCATCCCGAATATCGGGAAGCCTTCGAGCCGATGCCGTTCAATAGCGGTTACTTTATGTGCGTCCGTCCGAAAGGCGTCGATGCGGAATCGGTCCGCGTGGAACTCCTCAAGAATTATAGCACCGGGACCATCATGCTGAAAGGACTTCTCCGGATAGCCTTCTCCGCCGTCCCGACAGGCAAGCTCCCGCAACTTTTCGAAAATGTCTATCGGGCGATTCTCGCCCTCACCCCCCAACCATAGGAGATCCCAATGGCCGACCTCGCCACCTTGAATTACGAAGGAAAGTCCTACCCACTTTCTGTTGTGACCGGAACGGAAAACGAAAAGGCGATAGACATCTCCAAGCTTCGCAAGGAATCTGGACTTGTCACGCTCGACTACGGCTACACCAATACGGGCAGCACGAAAAGCCAAATCACCTTCGTCAACGGGGAAAAGGGAATTCTCCGGTATCGCGGATATGACATCGAGGACCTGGCAGCCTATACGACATTCCCGGAAACGGCCTGGCTTCTCATCTACGGCGAGCTTCCCACCCGTGAACAGCTCGGCACGTTCCGCAGGCTTCTGACCGAGAACGCGCTCATCCACGAGAACCTGCTCAACTTCTTCCGCGAAATGCCGCCTTCCGCCCACCCGATGGGAATCCTCGGCGCGGTCGTCAATGCGCTCGGACTTTTCACCCCGCGCTTTTACGACGACGAAAGCAAGCAGGATGCCTTCAATCTCACCGTCGCAAGCCTCATCTCCAAGGTGCGTACAATCGCCGCGTTCTCCTACAAGGCGAGCATCGGCGAACCGTTCGTCTATCCCGATGCGGAAAAGAGCTACTGTTCAAACTTCCTCAACATGATGTTTTCGAGCAAGGCGAAGCCCTACAACGTCGATCCGCTGTTCGTCCATGCGCTGAACGTCCTTCTCATCGTCCATGCGGACCACGAGCAGAACTGCTCCACCTCGACTGTCCGGATGGTCGGAAGCTCCCAGGCAAGTTTGTACGCAAGCGTCTGCGCGGGCATCTGCGCCCTATGGGGACCGCTCCACGGCGGAGCGAACCAGGCAGCTCTCGAAACGCTCATGAAAATCCACCAGAGCGGACTCACCGTCAAGCAGGTCATCGAACGGGCAAAGGACAAGCAGGATCCGTTCAAGCTCTACGGCTTCGGACACCGCGTCTATAAAAACTACGATCCGAGGGCCAAGGTCCTGAAAGGGCTCGTCCACACGATTTTCGACCGGGAACATATCGCAGACCCGCTGCTCGATATAGCCTCCGAACTCGAAGAGGCCGCGCTCAAGGACGAATACTTCATCGAACGGAAGCTCTACCCGAACGTCGATTTCTACTCGGGCATTCTCTATCATGCAATGGGGATTCCCACGAATATGCTCACAGTCATGTTCGCCATTGGGCGTCTCCCCGGATGGATAGCCCACTGGAAAGAAATGCACGACGATCCGCAATCGAAAATCAACCGTCCGCGACAGATCTACACGGGACATTCCGCCCGCCCGTGGCTCCCGATCGACGACCGCTAGGAATAAAAATTTCAATCGAACGCCTGCCTCCGGGCAGGCGTTTTTTCCGTTCTCCTGCAAGGATCTTCACAAAAGACAGCTTCTGTTGATTTTTTATCCATGTTTTTTCCCCTATATACGGAGCAAAAGCAGATAAAAGAGTATTTTGTATAACTATGCAGAAACAGAATCAATCCGCACAAAAAAACAGATTGAAGAGCCTGGCCATCTACGGAATGATTTCCATCTGTTCGGCAATGGCAACTCCAGACCCGAATTTCCACATTTATATTGCATACGGGCAATCCAATATGGCGGGTGCAGGCGATATTCGCGATGAAATTGACAATGTGGAACACCCTCGCTACAAAATGTTCGCAACGACCGTCTGCAACGGGGTTTTCCATCCAACAGGACTCGCCAACGGAAGCTCGATTAATCGACCGGTTGTGGGAGAAATCTACCCGGCTATTCCCCCGATGTTCCACTGCAACGAAGGACTTTCCATAGCGGATTGGTTTGGACGTTATCTGGCAGACTCGCTTCCCGATGTAACAATCGGCATTATTCCCGTCGCCGTAGGCGGAACAAAAATTGAACTTTTCGACAAGGACAAATACGACACATACCTTTCCGGGGAAGCAAACTGGCTAGTTAGCTGGGCAAAGGATTACGGCCCAACCGGTAATGCCCATGCGCGAATTGTCGAAGTGGCAAAAAAAGCAATGGAAGTTGGCGTCATCAAAGGGTTCATATTTCACCAAGGTGAATCGGGAGCAATGAATGGCAACGACTGGAAAAAGGAAGTCAAGAAGACGCGCGACGATATTCTAACCGCACTAAACTTAAGCGCAGATACAATTCCGTTTCTTGCCGGAGAAATGGAAGATGCGGAAGCGGGCGGATGCTGCTATGGCTTTGCGTTAAACCAAGTCGCAGCCCTTCCGGACATTATGGAAAACACCTATGTGGTAAAATCTACGGGCCTTAAGGGAAACGGCAAGGACGCCTACCACTTCAGCAGTGAATCCTATCAAGAATTTGGACTTCGCTATGCAGAAATGATGCTGCGCCATGCAAATATCAAGCCAGTCATCCCTGTTCCGCAAAAGCCGTTCAAAGGCAAAGCTTTCGAAATTCCAGGAAAAATCGAAGCCGAAGATTTTGATATTCCAGGCGTCGGCGACGGCAACGATTCCTATTACGACAAGGATTCAAAGAATCGAGGCGACAGCGACTATCGCAAAGAAACCGGCGTAGACATATACCAGAAATCTTTCGGAATTGTCGTCGGCTATAACCAGAAAGACGAGTGGCTCGAATACAGCGTCCATGCAAAAAAAACAGGTACTTACAAGATGACCGCATTCGTCGCATCCAACAATGATTCAGCCGGCTTTAAGCTTTCAGTAAACGGTGCAGACATTTCCGACGCTATCAAAGTTCCAAAAACAGTGATCAATGACGGTGAATTTGATTCTTTTGACTCGGTCTCCACCAAAGTGAAACTCGATTCAGGCTATCATGTTTTACGTCTAACCATCACGGGAGACTGGATGGATATAGACTACATGGCATTCGACATTGACGACGCTTCAACAGATTCAACATCGGCAATCCACAGAACTCGACAAACCGCAAAAAAGCAGGCAAAAGCTTGTATTTATAAAAACGGAAATTTCTTTGTGGAAAACCGAGGAAAAAAATTCGATTTGATGGGAGTACAGATCGAATGATTTCACAATTAAAGATTAACGCCCAAGATTCCGGTAAGCGAGAACAGCCATTAAAAGCGTAAAGACCGCCCCGGTCAAAAGCGCCATTCCCAGCGATCGGAATATATCGCCGAAACCGACAAGCGGAGTGACCATTCCACCCATCAGAAATCCCGAAGCCCCGAGAAGCGCCGATGCGGTTCCGGCATTTTTCCGTTCGGAATTTAACGCGAGGGATGTCGAAGGCGGTTGCAAAAGTCCAAAAGAAAAGAGCAGGGCGACAAAGCAAGCTTCGATTACAAAGAGCGATGCGCGGAAATGGAGCGCCAAAGCGGTCAAGAGAGCAAAAGCGCAGAGAGAGAGCCCGCCAGCGAGAATCATCTTCCGCTCACTCCCCTTTCCGGCGACAGCGCACCCAAGCCCGATGGAAATCGCGTTCACGGCAAAGCAAAAGCTGAACGCCATCGGGGAAAGCCCGTAGCCCTGCTGCAAGACAAAAGGCGAAGCGGATATATAGGCAAAAAGGATCCAGGCGGAAACCGCATACAGCAAAAGATACCGCCGATACGAAGCATTTTTCAGGACGCCTCCATAAGCCCTAAACGTAAGGACCAGCGAAGCGTGGCTGCGACGGCTTTCGGGAAGCGTTTCCGAGACCCGCGCCGAACCGAAAAGCAGAGCAAATCCATAGACGAGAAGCACGGCAAAGGTTCCCCGCCAATCCACAAAGCCGAGAAGGATTCCGCCAAGAACGGGAGCCGTCACCGGGGCAATCCCGTTGATAGCGCTCACGACCGCAAGAAATTTCGTCAGGACCTTTCCGCGGCACTTGTCCGTCGCCATCGCGCGGGCGATGACAATCCCTCCCGAAGCGGCCATTCCCTGCAACAGACGGAACGCATCGAACAGGAAAACATTTGGAGCGAAAACGCACAGAACGGTCGAAACGACAAACGCAACAAGGGAGAAAAGGAGAAGTCTTTTTCGACCATACTTGTCACTCAACGGCCCAACAAAGAGCTGCCCGATCGCAAGTCCGAGCATGCTCATCGTAAGGCTCATCTGCACAAGCGAAGGAGTCGTCTTAAAGAAATTCGCAAGCGACGGCAACGAAGGCAGGTAGAGGTCTGTCACAAACGGTGGGAACGCCGACAAAGAACCGACGAAAAGCAAAAGAAAAAGATGGCGATTCATTTTTACCTCTTTAAAACAAAAAACGCGCCATGCAACTGGTCTTACGATGTTACACTGCGCGTTACTTTGCGAGCTAATTTAGGAAAAATTTTTCCAAATTTTCAAGGAATTTTTTGAGCGCCTTTTTGCTTAAAAAGGGAAACGTTTTTACAAAAAAAAAGGTACATACAAAAAAAAATACTACATTTGTGAAAGCAACAAAAAGAAACAATTAAACCTAAAGGAAGAAAAAGTTTTGTTTTTTAAATTAACCCTCATTTTGTTATTTTTTTACTCCTACACTTTTTCAGGAACCCGCTGGGGCCTACCAAGCAAAATAAACATTTCCACCTATTCCATTCAGGACTATTCGAAAACGAATTCCAACAATCTACCTCGCTCCCATAAGCACAAGGCAAACTTTGTCAAAAAAATAACGAGCAATATCAATTCAAAATACTCACAAATCAAGACAAGCCACGTTCTAGACAGGCTCGACTCTTCCGTAACAAAATCGCAAATACAAAAAGACAATCTATCGCATTCAGAATTTGTTCTTTTCGTTGGACATGGAAACAAATCAGGATTCTACACTTATGACGGGAAATTTTTAAGCGCAGGAAATAAAAAATTTGGAAATTCCACCTACTGGGTTATCTTTGATGCCTGTCTTATTTTGAATAATGATTTACCTGTTCTAGGAAAGTGGTTTAACGGCTCCCATGCAATTTTAGGAAACAAATCCCAAGGATGGCAATATATACGTTCCTATAATTGTTTTTTCAACTGCAATCACTATCGTAGCGAAGACGAATACGCTTATTTTGCTAAGTACTTTATTTCAAACGGGGAAACCATTTGGGAATCATACAAAAAAGCGGTAAAAAAAGCGATTTATTCTCAAGGAAATTTAGGAATAGAACCGGCTATAGTATATAAAATAGGAAAAGCAGACAATGGGGTAGAAACAGACATGTCAGAAGAACGCTTTCAGAATGTATATAACGCCCCATTCAATCCGGCATCGCATACAATTGTCATCAAATCAATTAAATACGGAAAACCAAAATACTAATGGAGGATTTATATGGTTAAAATTCTATTTATAGCGTTTCTTTTATTTTGCATTGAACTCCATGCTGAACCAAAAATTTCCTTTTCGCCTCAATCAATGCTTGTTTTGCAAGGACAAAATGCACTAGATACGATTTATACGAATACAGCGTTTTTTTCACAAAATCAAACTTTTACACAAAATACTCTTGTTCCAATCGTTAAAACAAACAAACATTCTCATAAAACATTGGACTCAATAAAAGCAGAACTAGAATCAAAAGGTTTTCGAACCATTATCGACAAAGACCATGTTTTACATATAGACAATTTAAAAACAAAAAGAAAGACTAAATCCAGCCATAGAGCAAAAAAATACACAGGACAAGATATTTTGAAAGAAGTTTTTTCAGAACGATATGTACAACAATTCTCACTACTATCCGTTGACACAGAGTTTGTTCAAACAAAGAAATTTAAAAAAATCGAAAGTCTAACTTTTAATTTTCAACGTGTTTTTCAAAAAAGAATCGTCCGTAGCCAAAACAATTATCTACAAGTTCAAACTACCAAAGACAGAAGTATCCAAAATATAGAACTTTCTGTTGAAGACTTGAAAGCAACAAAAGATTTCATCGATTGTTCTGAACTTTTTGATGCAAAAGTATCCGCATTGGACAGCATTGTAAAAACGGATTTCAGCAAACTAACCCAGACAGGCGATGAAAATAATTTTATTGATATCGACTCCATCTTCATAGCCGGAGTCGCTGAAGCTTATTGCGAAATAGGGACTTTATTTTATCCCTGCCTTTCTTATGCCGCAGAACTGACTCTCCCTTCGAAAGAAAAGTTCTGGGACATTATAGACGCTCCCCATTCCCTAAAAACTTTTCAAAACTTTAGCGGGAAACAGGTTCTAGTCCAAGGAAATCGTTAGAATGCGTTTTTTTTGCAAAATACTTTTCATCGGCGTCGTTCTTGTCGGCACCATAAACGCGAAAGAACCTGCCAGCATAGAATCAGCCGTCGGAATAGGAAGCGGAATCCTTGTCGGGAAAAATCCGGAAATGGCCTTGCCGTCGAGTCTCGGATGGAACGTTTCCGCGGGCGCAAGCCTGGACATTCCCGTTTCGGAAAGATTTTCATTTCTCGCCGGACTGGATTTGGATTATCTGGATTTCCGCTCCAAGAGCAAAGTGGTTTCAGGAAACGAATCCTTCGAAAAGAGCGATATCGCTGCAATCCTAGACCTAAGCATTCCCGTCTTGATTCGGGCAAAATTCGGAACGAGATTCTTTGCAAGCGGCGGGATAGCCCCGAGTTTCAATCTCCTGTCCAAGCGGAAAAAAGTTTTTGAAGGCTGGAGCGATATTTCCGGAATGCAAAAATTCAATGCGGAAATCGTTCTCGGAGCGGGAATCCGGTTGCCGTGCCGGTTCGCCGTCGGCGTTCGGTTTGATGTTCCGGTTTTCGAAACGCTCGACATTCCTTCGGAAGATGCCCGCTTGCGGACTTTCAAGGCCCAGTTGGAAATTTCCCGCCAATGGGGAAACTTTTCGTTCTGACTATTTTCCGGAATTTAAAATCCGCAGATAGCTTTCGTATCTCGCCCGCGGAATCTCGCCCGCTTCAACCCGGGAAATCACGTCGCAGCCCGGTTCGCCTATATGCATGCAGTCGTTGTACTTGCACGTAAAAAGATCGTCCGGAAAGAAGCCTGGAAAATTTCTCGCCAGCTCATGCGGTTCAACATCTAGAATTCCCAATTCCCGAATGCCCGGCGTATCGATAATCCTCCCGCCGAACGGAAGCGTAAACAGGCTCGAAGACGTCGTCGTGTGCCGTCCCTTTCCATCGAGTTCGCGAACATTTCCGACATCCAGTTCCGCCTCGGGCACCAGCGCATTGACAAGGCTCGACTTTCCGACGCCGCTCTTCCCCGAGAGCACGGAAGTTTTACCCCTCAAGACATCGCGGAACTCGTCGAGACCCTCGCCGGACTTACAGCTGACGCAGATTAATTTATCCACAAGCGAAGCGAAATCCAAGACCCGTTCCGGGATCGAAGGGGAAAGATCCGTCTTGTTCAGCACCATGACAAGCGGCAGGCGGCAAAGATCCGCAGCAAGCAGGAAGCGGTCTGCAAAGCCATAATTGAAGGGAGGTTCCGCCACGCTCGACACGACGACGACCTGGTCGATATTCGCAGCGAGCACGAGTTCGCGCCTTGACTTGTCCTTCGGTCCAGGACGCACAAGCGCCGACGTTCGCGGAAGGACCCTCAGAAGCGAATAGGGGGCATCCGTTTCCGCATCCTTCGCCCGGGCTACGACAACGGAATCCCCGACGACGGGGAACTCTTTCAGTTCGCAGACAACCGCGGCCCGGTAGGTCGCATCGACAACCTTTCCCGGAGAAATTTGCACGACGCACGTTCTGCGGTGCACGCCGAGTACCAGCCCTTCCACGGAATCGTTTTCGTCGAACTTTTCGGAAGGATCCTTGATTTTCTTGACCTTCGGTTTCTTGAATTCCCGGCTCCAGCGTTCCCTGACAGGACGGTCGTCCAGGGTGCCGCGTTTCCACATTTCCATCGTGTTTACGCGACGCGCCCGAACGTCGCGCCGGAACTGCCGCGCCGAGCGTTCTTCCTGTTCGCCACTTTCCTGTTCGTTATCCATTGTCACCAATTTAGAATTTAGGCTTTAAAAATTAGGAAATCAAATCGAAAAATCAGCCGTCATAGCGAAAGCCCGCACGTTCCCATTCTCCCCGGCAACTTAAAATGTCGCCCGGCAGGCGACCTTTTGAATTCTCGGCTTCGCTATTTTGGGAATGACGAGAAAAATTTTCAGCTTTATTGCAAAGGATCCAAAAATGGAGAACGAAGAAAACACGCCGCAAGAGATTCCTTTCCCGACGGAAGGGGAACAGACATATTACTTCAACGATTTTTTCCAATCATACTATTCCGGACGGGAAAGGGATTACATCGACGACGATTATTTCAATTATTCCGGAGAACTGAACGTTTTCTTTTCGGACAAAGTGTTCAAGATTAAAGTTCAATACACTGATGGGAAAAAATTAGAAATTCCCCTACTCCGCTTGACGGATTCGTACAGCTACAAAGACGCAGAAAACAACCTGGTAAAATCCTACGTCGGCATTCAGGATGACAAACTCGCCCCGCAAAGATTCATCTTCCAAATCAGCAAAAACTTTGCAATCCTTATCAAGGAATTTAACATCAAGCTGTTTCTCGACTTTAACGGACTCTACGCAATCGACAGGAGCAGGATAGGAAGCGGCTTCGCCATCAATCCGAACACGATTGTCACAAGTACGCAAATTGTAAACGGAAACCGCTTTCTCTACGCATCGCGAGAGGATTTCAGTCTCACCCGGTTAGAACCAATCTACATCGATTTCAATTTGGAGCTTGCCATCCTGAAGTCCCGGCAAAACCTCAAGGCGTGTACCCTCAACAGGAATGTTTACGATATCGGCGAAGAAGTTCTCGCCTACGGATTTCCAGATCCCAAAGGACGCAGCGTAAAAGCCGCCAAGGGAATTATTTCATCCCGAAAAGGTTTCCGCGGAGAGCCTCAAAATTACCAACTCGATATGGCGCTCCAGAACGGAAATTCCGGAGGCCCGATTGTCAGGAACGGCAAAGTCATCGGCATCGTCTCGTCCGTCCCGACAAATTGCCCGAACGTAGGGGCAGCGACCAAAAGCTGTTTGCTAGGAGCGCTCCTCGATTCCCTCGGCATTCCCAATACGGGAACGCGTCACCCAATAGACAGCACATACGCCATCCTATCGCTTGACGAAAACCATCGCTGGTAAGGGGAAGGAAGAGCATTGTGTTTTTTATCTACTTTTCTCTTTCCATCTCCACCATCTATTTGGGCGCCAGACATTATTCAAAGTGTTTATAATCACCCAATCTATCAGGAACATTCTCCATGAAAATGAAAACCGAATTTCAAAATCAAATGGCAAAAATCATTCTCGCCCTAATTTTTTGCTTAACCGTTCCCGCGATTCATGCAGCACCTTTCTTCGCGGTCTGCCCCAAAACAAGTTACGAAGAAAATGAAATCGTAACACTTACGGATGGTTCCGAAATTAACTGTTTCTACTCTTCTCAAGGAAAACTAACCTCAGCTCAAACAAAACCGTGCTATTATATGAAAAGCTGTATCCTTTACAACTTCCATCCGAACGGCTCCGTTTCTGAACATACAGTCCATTTTCCTAGAGGATTTTACGAACGCCGCTACAATCCTCAAGGAATGCTTATCGGAAAAACAAGATTGAGTATAGGCGGAAGAGGCGAAGAATGTCGTTATATAGGTAATTATCAATTAAAATGTGAATATTTCGATTCAAACAACAACCTAATCGATGAAGATTACATAGGAGTCGAATACCTTAATTATTAACCCATCTTCCCCATCAAAAATCCATGCCCCGCACTCTATTTATTCTGCTCGCCTTAGCCGTCACCGCATTCGCTACGGAACGCTGTTACTTTATGACTCGCATGTCCTCACCTGAAGCGCCAGTTACGCTCACCGAGAAAAATTGCGCCATCGTCAAAAGCGCACTTTCCGACATGAATTACTTCGGAGAAGCTATCGGTGAAGAAGGAAACCTCATCATCGAAAACGAAGGTTCGCTCCTCATCGAAAAAATCTACAGCGAACGTTTTTCCACGGGAAACGACGCCTACCACGTTTACATGATAGGAACATTCCTCGGGACAAACCCTGTCAAATGCGTCGCCTCGACCAGTTCCGGCTGCAGAGCGCTCGAATATGTACAGTTTGGAACCATCATCCGGGACTTTTACCTGAACCGAGGCTGGTAAAAACTTTAAATTTCATCCGATGCCACTCCAGATTATCCGTTCCGATATCACGAATGTCTCCGCCGACGCTATCGTCAATTCCACAAACCCGAACCCATCGCGCAGCGGCTATGGAGGCGCAGACTTTCATATCTACGAAGCCGCAGGCCGAAACGCTCTCCAAAAAGCCCGGGAAGAAATCGGCCACCTCGATGTCGCAGATATCGCCGTCTCCCCCGCTTTCGGATTAAGCGCCAAGTACATCATCCATACCGTAGGCCCGCGGTGGAACGACGGAAGATCCGGAGAACTTTTCGCACTCGAAAACTGCTACATGAGAGCGCTCGAAAAAGCAAGGGAGCTAGGTTGCGCATCGATAGCATTTTCGCTCATCTCCAGCGGATCCTACCATTTTCCCAAAGATCTCGCCTTAAAAGCCGCCGTCGAGGTAATCGGAAACTTCTTACAGACAAACGAAATGGATGTGATTCTCGTCGTCTTTGACAAAGAATCGTTCGAAATATCCGCAGAACTCGACAACAACATCAAGTCGTTCATCGACGAAAACTATGTCCAAAAAGAAGAAGCCATTCGTGAACAGTTTTTCGAGGAAAGCGTCCGTTCGGGAAAATTCCAACAATTCCGCAGCGACAAGAGCCTAGAAGAATTTCTCACGGCCTCCGCCGAGACTTTCCAGCAAAAGCTTTTCCAGCTCATCCAGAAAAAAAATCTCGACGACACGTCTATCTACAAGAAGGCAAATCTCAGCCGCCAGCACTTTTCAAAAATCCGAAGCGACATCCGATACAACCCCAAAAAGAAAACCGTCCTTGCGCTTGCCGTCGCCATGCAGCTTTCCCTCGCCGAAACCGAGGACCTTCTCGCCCACGCAGGGTTCGCCCTTTCGCCATCCGAAAAATCCGACCAAATCATCACTTACTTTATTCTCCATAAAAAATACGATATCTGGGAAATCAACAACGTACTCTTCAAATACGACGAGCCTACGCTAGGCATGTAGCCCTTGAAATGTCGCCCGAAAGGCGACCTTTTTCATCACTCGCTCAGCTATTATTTATCCGCAACCAGGGAAGTTTCATTCCAGGGACAAAATAAAACTTTTAATAGTGGAGGCTCCCATGAAAAAAGGACTCGTAGAAATCGTATTTATTCTAGACCGCAGCGGATCCATGAGCGGTCTCGAAAAAGAAACCATCGGAGGATTCAACTCCACAATCGAAAAGCAAAGAAACGAACCTGGCGAAGCTTATGTTTCGACCGTTCTCTTCGACAACCAAACGGAAGTGCTCCACGACCGCGTTTCCATTCAAAACATTCCGCCTCTCACGGCAAAGGAATACTTCGCCCGCGGAAGCACTGCGCTTCTCGATGCAATCGGAAACGCCATCCACCATATCGGAAATGTCCACAAATACGCACGAGACGAGGATCGTCCCGAAAAAACAATCGTGATAATCACCACGGACGGCTATGAAAACGCGAGCCGAAAATATTCATTAGACAGAATCCGGATGATGGTCGAGCGGCAAAAGACAAAATACGGCTGGGAATTTCTCTTCCTCGGAGCGAACATAGACGCTATCGAAACGGCAAGGTCTTTCGGAATTGACGAACGCCACGCAACAAACTACATGCCAGACCAAGACGGGATGGAAAAGCTATACGACGCCGAGGAAAGGTTTATCCGCCTACACCGTTGCGAATTTCCAAGCGAAAAAGATTTCGAGGAATGGAAGAAGGACGTCGAGGCGGATTACCGCAACCGAAAAAAGTTTCGCTAAAAATAGCGCCGAACGAACAGCTAGTCGTCCAGCATGAAATCGACGTAAGTTACCACGCGAATCTTCTTGATGTAGGAAGTATTTTCGTCGCGGTTTTCAATGGAGAAAAGCCCCTGCTGAGCGTTCCGGATTTTTCCCAGCTCGCTATCCGAGTCCTTGGCGAACTTTTCGGCAGCGGCTCGGGCGTTTTTTGTCGCCTCCTCGATCATCTGCGGCTTGATGGCATTCAGGCCGGTAAATGCATAATTTGCAAATCCCGCATTCAAGGCGATTCCCCGGGCAGCGAGTTCCGCAATTTCCGACTGGAGCGTTCGGACATTTTCCACCTGGGAAGAAGCAAGCGTAATCGTCGAAGTCATCATGTAGCGGTTTTCGGGACGCTTTTCCATATAGGGATTCGCCAACGCATCCGTAATGTCCGGCGCATTCACGGTAATATCCTCGCGGGCAATTCCCCGATCGACAAAGAACTTGATAACAAGCGAATCCTTATCCGCCACATTCCGATAGACCGCCGAAATTTCATTTCCGACTTCGGTAAAGCTCACCGACCAGAAAACCTTATCCGCCAAGACTTCTTTTTCGGCAAGCCCGCGAACGCTTACCGTGCGTTCGCGATTTCCCATTTTCGAAAGTCCGCAACAGATAAAGCCACCAAAAATTACGATTGCGGCAGCGAGGATCAGCGATTCCAGAATCCGATTTTTCATAGTAAACTCCTTTTTTCTTCAAGATACAAATTTCCCGTCGGAAAGATTTCGGAAAAAACATTTTTAAATTGATTCCATACAAATTAACTTCTTAGAAACTCGGGAAAACCGATTTCGAAACCAGGATTTCGAAGCGTTCCTCGGACAACCTCAATCCATAAGTTTCTCTTCGAGTACGCCACAGGGAAACCGACGAAATACTTTTTATCGTCCGCCCATTCAAAACATTTTTCCTTTTGCCGAAAGCGGTAACTCAAAAGGCGTCCGAATTTCTAAAATCAGCCGACATCTCCATTTTTCCGAGAGCAGGTCCTAAATCATATCGCGCCACCAAAGCCAGCAGCGAGCAGTCGTCCGGCGAAGCGGAGCGTCTTGTTTTCTTTTTGTACTCCGCATACTTCATCGGTTGGCCTTTAAAATGGATGGAATCTCGCAACTTTTCCACCCGACAAGTTCCGTTTTTGAAAATCGCCACAAAAAATCCCAGGTAATTTGTCTGGGCATCCAGATAGACGGAAAAGCCAGGAACATTCCCCACATCTTCCGCCACGCCAAATCCGCAAATCCGATATTCCCGAAAGACTTTCAAGTCGTCACTCCCTAAATGGATATCCAAATCGCCCATGAAAAAACGGATCGAGGAAATCGTCCCCGGCTCCGAAAATTCCATTTCAATCCGCAGTGTATCCCTGCTTTTCCCGAGGTAAATCGATTTTCCGCTTTCCAGCACCTTGGTTTCTGTGGGCAAAGGCGAACGGTGAAAGAATGCAATTATCATTCGGAGTCATTAAATACAAAGGGATTCCTAAAAATTGGGAAAGAAGGGTATCTCCTGTTTTTCCTTATCTAGGAGCAAGCCATCTTTTTGATCGATTAAATGATGAGGAGCCACATGAAAATCCCGTCATCAGTTTCATCGATATATGTCGCGAGTTCTTTATTTAATCGTTTTGAATCATCATTATGTTTTTTTTGCCCAATCATAAGCGGCTTCATCAGGCGTTTTAAACAAAGCTTTCGACTTTTCTCGCTTTAAAAGCGCAGAATTTAAATAATAGCCAAATTCCAAATTTTTAAATTTTCAGAATTAGCGGTTCTTTTGTTACAAATTGTCTCCATAGACAACTCCTTTTAATTGTTATTTTTTGGAATCTTGCCTATACCTCGCAAAATTTAACGTACACCAACATCCCAAGTTAGGTTGCATCAATAATGCGGTAAAAGGAGAAATCAATGGATAAGCTTTTTCTGTATATAATATATTTTATTTTTTCTCAGCAGCCGAGTTTTTTCTATTCCGAAAAGCAGCAAATTTCCGGCAACGCACGAAAACGCTCCGCATAGTCCAACCCATAACCGACGACAAAGAGATTCTCGACCTGGAAACCGATATAGTCCGCGACAAAATCCACCTCGCGGCGGCTAGGCTTGTCAAGCAGGGCGCAAGTCTTTACCGTCGCCGCTCCACGGTCACGAATTGCCCGAGAAAGGTTCTTGAGCGTATGCCCGGTATCAAAGATGTCATCGACAAGCAAGACGTTCTTCCCTGCCACATTGAGCCTCTCGATTCCCTTTACGGTGAAAGCCGAACGTTCCGTCCCGTCCCCGTAGCTGCTCGCCCGCACAAACTGTATGTCCAGCTTCTCGGAACCCATCGCCCGGACCAAATCGGCGACAAAGACAAACGCTCCGGTCAAGGCTCCGACCACCACATCGATCCGCTCCTTCCTGGATATTTCCTTCGCGAGTTCCGCGATGCGGGCTTTCAGGCGTTCTTCAGAAATCAAGGTTTTTAGGTTTTGCATATTTTTCAAAATTAAAAAAGTTCGCCTTCTAAAAAACGAAAGCGAACCTTGAATTGTTTAGCGATAGAGCAGGTTTACGCCGCAGAAGACCGCTCGCATATTGGCCTTGAGCGTATCGCTCGAAACGCCGCGCCCTTCGACTTCACGCTCGCCCGCCTTCAGCACGATGCGGCTAAGCCCGCGTCCCGCCCAGAGCTTGTCCGTTTCCGGCACGACGACCTGGCGATACTTGACAAGTTCGACAGGCAGTCCGATTTCCCGCATTAGGACAATTGAAGCCTCGACGGGTCCCTCCGCCGTGATGGACTTCACCACGGATTCGCCATCTTTCTTAAAGTGGAAAATGAAACGGTTCTCGTCCGGAATCACCTCGATATTGTTGAAAATCAGGCGCCCGTTCACATTGATAAAATGTTCGCGGAAGACATCTAGCACCCGGTCTCCGGAAAGTTCGCCTTCCTTCTCGCTGACCGCCTTGAGAATCGGCTGAAGTTCCGAAGCCTCGGCGAGGGAAAGCTTGTAGCCGAACTTGGTGACGATTTCGTAGACAGCCGTCCGACCGCTCTGGCTCGTAAAGCTCAGGGAATCGTTCTGGTGCCGCCCGATAATCGAATAGTCGATTGGACGGTAGGCGCCTTTCTTCATGTTCTTCGTCTTGCTCGCCCCGTCCTGGTGAATGCCGCTCCGGTGTACAACCGCTTCGGCCCCGATCAGGGGCGCGCGGCTGTAAATGCTTACGCCCGACCATTGCGAAATCAAGATAGCCGTTTCGTAAATGCGATCCAGATGGATATCGACCGGAACTCCGGAATTAAAAAGCGCAACGGCCACTTCATAGAAATTCGTATTTCCGCAACGTTCTCCGAGACCATTCAAGGCAACTTCCAGCTGGGTCGCCCCGGCAAAGAAGCTCTCGACCGTCGCCGCTGTCGCCATCCCCAAGTCGTTATGGCAATGAACCGAAATCGTGATGTTTTTCGGCAACGCTTCATAGACCTGTTTAATCTGATTTACATAAAGCGCCGGCCGGTAACGTTCGACCGTATTCGGCAAGTTGATAGTCGTCGCTCCGGCTTCGACAACCGCTTTCAGCTCATCGATAACAAAATCCATGTTCTCGAGGCAGTCGCCAAAATGTTCCACGCTGAATTCGACATCTCCCTTATCGCCGACCAAGGACTTCGCCAGCTTTACGCAAGAGACAGCCCGTTCCTTCACCTGCTCCGGTGTCATATGAAGAACATGTTCCATCGAAAGCGGGCTTCCCGCGAGAAACGTATGGATTCTCGGATGCGGCGCATACTGGACAGCTTCCCAGCAACGCTGGATATCGCTGGGCACGCAGCGGGCAAGCCCCGAAACGACAATCCGTTTTGCTTCCTCGTTGCCTTCCGCAGCCATCTGGGCCGTCAGCTGGGCAAGTTCCTTGCACGATTCAAAATCCATTTCGGACGATGCCGGGAACCCGACTTCCGCACCCTGTACACCGAGCTTCAGAAGCTGGAGATAGACATCCTTCTTTTGCGCATTGTTCCACGGACAAGGCAACGCCTGGTTGCCGTCACGCAGCGTCACATCATAGATAAAAGGTTTTCTCGTATTTTCTGTCTGTTCCGTCATGTTTACTCCTTGCCCGCTTTTTGTGCGACAAGCCGTTCTTGCATCGACAAAAATAACAAAGCCCGCGCCAAAAATGGAAGCGGGCTGTTTTGATTTCAATGCGACAAACCTCGCTTCAGCGATCTTTCCAAAGTCGAAGCAGAAGGTTGGTACGATTTTGCATAGCCCAAATATATAAATCCGGCCAGAAAATGGCAATCCTGATTTTACAGAAATAAAAAAAACAGAAAGACAGCTCTTTCGAGCCGTCCCGTGACAAGTTTTCAAGCGGAATTAGCTGACAAGCATCATCGAGAACACCATCACGAAAAGTGCGACGGTTTCCCCGACACCGAGAACCATCAGGTAGTTCACGAGGCCCTTGCCGGTTTCCCCCAAGGCGCTGCAAGCGTTCGCCGCAGACTTGCCCACATACCAGGCGCTGGCCGCCATTCCGATGCCGCCAAAAATGCCGACACCCAGATAAGCCGCCCACATCGCCGCCGTCGGATCCGTACCGCCTTCCGGACTTATCTTGTTCAGAATGTAGAGCATCAGAAGCATTCCGTAAATCGTCTGCGCTATCGGGGCTCCGACAAAAATCAGTAACGTAAAAAGAGCGTTTTTTCCCTTGAGATAAGCCTTTTTCCAGGCTCCTATCGCCGCCATGCCAGCTGTGCCGCAACCTAAAGCCGAACCCACCGCGGCGAGACCTAAAGCGGCTACCGCGCCGAGTTTCGACAAAGTAATCATCGTATTCTGATCCATAGGTTTTGCTCCTTATGGATTAAAGAACCATCATCGAGAACACGAGCACGAACAGGGCTACCGTTTCGACAATGCCGAGCACCATCAGGTAATTGACCATGCCCTTGCCGGTCTCCCCCAAGGCGTCGCAAGCCACCGCCGCAGACTTGCCCTGGTACCAGGCGCTTGCCATCAACCCGAGACCGCCAAAGATTCCCGCCCCGAGACATCCGCCCCAGTTGGTAAAACCGCTCGCCTGGGCGTAATTCAAAATGAAATTCATCAAAAGCATTCCGTAAATCGTCTGGGAAATCGGAGCGCCCACAAAAACAAGCAGGGTAAACAAAGCGCCCTTTCCCTGGGCGTAAGCCTTTTTCCACACGGAAATGGCCGCCATGCCAGCCGTTCCGCAACCAAGGGCGGAACCCATAGCGCCGATGCCCAAAGCTGCGGCAGCACCCATCTTCGCGAGAGTCACTATCGTTTGTTGATCCATTTTGTTATCCTCTTATAGAAACGGGAAATATCCCTTGGTTAATTTTTGCTCTTGGAGAAGGGAGCGAAAGCGTAACCGCTCCACTGCAAGTCCAAGCCATTGGAAAATTCAAGCGTATTGAGACGAACCGCATGAACCGCGACGCCCATCACGGCAAGCGCAATGTTCAAGCCATGCACAAACAGGAGAATCACGGCTGCCCCGGCAATGCCTATCGCCGAACCGAACAGCGGAGAAAGCATTCCATTAAACGCCTCCGCAATCGCCGCACCGCTCATTCCGACTGCAAACAGACGGATGTAGCTGATGACATCGGTAAAGCTGTTTACGATATTCAGGACGAGCATCGGAATCGAGATCCAGTCCTGTTTCAAGCGGCTAGGCGGCACCGAGAACAGGACGAGCAAAACCGCCGCCGTGATGAACATCGGCATCGTAAAGCCCGGCATTTTCATTCCGAGAACCATATTGTTCGCAAGCAGGAACATGCACCAGCAGCAAAGCAGCCAGCCGACCTGCGCCATAAACGTGGAATCCTTGCGTTTCAGGCGAACGAGGATATTCCAGACATGGGCGATCGAAAGGTGCACGACCGCGATGCAGAAGCAGAAAAGCTGGATATGCTGCATCTGGGACTCGCCCGCTTCGATAGGAACAAAGGATTCCGGGAAAAATGAAAGGCCGGAGACCCATTCATGGTAAACGGCGAACTTCGCAGGATCAGCCGGAGCGGCCGTGCGAATCCACAGCATCGCATTCCGGATAGATTCCGGCAAAAAATCATAGTTCGTCACGTCCAGATAATAGCTCCAATGAGCCATCTCCGGCGAAAGCCCGAGGAAACTCGCATTGACAAGCCCCCAGAAAATCGTCATTACGCTCATCAGGTACATAAAATGGAATCCGGACGGATTTGCCTTAGGCATCTTTCGGCGCATCACGAACGTAATGGCAAAGAACAGAATACCGTAGGCAGCATCTCCGAGAATCATCGCAAAGAAAATGCTGAAGAAGCACAGGAAGACGCTCGAGACATCCACTTCGCGATAACCCGGGGAAATTCCGATAATATCGTAAAGGAACTGCATCGGACGCGAAAGCTTGCTATAGGAGAGAAGCGTCGGGACATTATCCTCTTCCGACGGGTCTTCGATGCACAGCCCCCAACCTTCCGACTTGGCGGCACTTGAAAGTTCCGCTACCCAAGGCGCCGGGCAAAAGCCCTGGATTGCCGACAAAAGTTTCGACGAGAGCATTCCCGCAGAAGTTTCCTCGAACTTATAAGCGTCGGTCGCTTCGAGAAGGCGTTTCTCGACACTCTTCCTTTCCCGGGAAAGTTCCGCAAGACGATTTTCCACCGACTTCAGGTCGGCTTTCGCCGCGGCATCTTCCCGACGATAGAATTCAAGGGAGTGGACAGGGAGCGCAAGAGGCGTAACCGCCGTTTTCACCTTGGCAGGCTCGGAGCCGAAACTCAGAACCGCATAGCAGCTCCCTTCCGAATTTGCCGCAAACGAACAGACCGTCGCGCCATCATCGACTTCAATCGGCAAACCGGGAGCGGCGACATAGAGTTTCACGAAAATTCCGCGTTCTTCCAGGGACTTGACACTTGCCGGGTCGAGATTGCCAAACGCACCATAACGGGAAATGGCCGATTCCGCATCGGAAAGACGATCTTCCGCATTCTTGCGTTTTTCAAGAAGCCTTTGCACTTCCGCAACAACGCTTTCTCCCGAAACAGATTCCGGAGACTCCTTTTTTTTCTTTGTATCCGGAATCGCGTCTAGGGCTTTCTGTATGCGAAGCAGGTCGTTTTTTGCGACATTCACGCTGTTTCCCGTCGGAATTTTCAGCGGAGTCACATGCAAAATGCCCATATCGCGGAGCTTTTCGAGCGATTTCTGCCGATCGGAATCCAGGCAGAAAATCGTTACTTTTTTCATCGGAGTTATCATGCGGCAACTCCTTCTTCGGCGAGAAGCCTGGCATTAGCCTTTCCCTTGGCGAGCTTGGAACGGGCAACACCCGAGATCTGCTGGTCGGAAAGGAAAATGTTGATTGTACGAATGTTCTCCTTCGCCTCGGGAATCTTTACCTTTTCAAAGAGGTTGACCCTCTGGCTCGTCGCGCGCAGTTCTCCTGACAAAAGCTCGTATTGCTTTTCCAGGACGCGCCTTTTCAGACGAAGCGAGATAAGCCCTTGCAGCGAGCGGATACCTTCATCCAGCCACGCATCCGTCGTAAAGAAGTCGGGAATCGACACGTTGAAGTCGACACCGTCAAAAAGCGGGATTTCCACGCCGGCGATGTTTCCTTCGCCTTCCCGAACTTCCTTGACGGAAATATATTTTTTCCAATCGACAGGTTCCGCATAAAGTCCAATCCATCCCGAAATGGACTTGCGAAGCGAATCCTCTTCTTCGCGTTTAGCCATCACTCTGGCCTGCAAGGAACGCATTTCCACCTGGAGCTGTTGCTTTTTCAGCAATAGCGTCGGCAAATAACGCTCGTACCGCTTGAGCGCATCGCGTTCCGCTTTCAATGCATTTTTTGTGAGTTTGACTTTCGCCATATCACCCCTTCTTTTTCGGCCAATACTCGTTTACCATCTTCGAAGGGATGCCGGTTTCTTCGGGAGTAAAGCAGTCGGCGAGAATTTCCCACCCGAGATCGAGCGCCTTTTCTAGCGGGATGTTCACCGACAGGTCCATCATTTCCTTTTCGAAACGTTCGCCGTATTTCAGAAGCTTGTTGTCCCAGTTGCTCATCCGGAAACCCATCGACTGCTTTTCGAGCGTTTCCTTGTAGCTCGCATAAAGCTGGATCATCGTGTTCATGATAGTCCGGTGGTCGCTGCGGGTCTTGCCGTTCACCTGCTGCTTCAAGCGAGACAGGGAACCGAACGGTTCAATACGTCCGTGCTTCAGGTAGAACTGGCCTTCCGTGATGTAACCGGTATTGTCCGGAACAGGATGCGTCACATCGTCACCGGGCATCGTCGTCACGGCGAGAATCGTAATCGAACCGGAACCTTCAAAATCGACAGCCTTTTCGTAACGGCTTGCTAGCTGGGAATACAAATCGCCAGGATAGCCGCGGTTCGACGGAATCTGTTCCATCGTAATCGAGATTTCCTTCAATGCGTCGGCAAAGTTCGTCATGTCGGTCAAAAGGACCAGGACATTCTTGCCGCGGGTCGCAAACTGTTCGGCAACCGCCAGGGCCTCGTCAGGAACCAGCAGACATTCCACAATCGGGTCGGAAGCGGTATGGACATACATCACCGTGCGAGAAAGAGCGCCATTCTTGTCCAGGTAATCCCGCAAATAGAGATAATCGTCGTATTTTAGTCCCATTCCGCCAAGTACGATCACATCGACTTCGGCCTGGAGAGCGATGCGGGCAAGCAACTGGTTGTAAGGTTCACCGGCAACGGAAAAAATCGGCAACTTCTGGGAAACGACAAGCGTATTGAATACGTCGATCATAGGAATACCGGTACGAACCATCTTTTTCGGAATGATACGCTTCGCCGGATTTACCGAAGGACCTCCGATCGGCACGGGATTCTCCTCGATGACAGGGCCGTTGTCACGCGGATTTCCGGCACCGTCAAACACGCGTCCGAGGAGCGCGTCGCTGAAAGGAACTTCCATCGGATGTCCAAAGAAACGGACCTGGGAATCCGTCGAAATACCGCGCGCTCCGGCAAAAACCTGCAAATCGACCTTTTCTCCGTCAATCCGAATTACACGAGCAAGCGACTCACCCTGCGCACTCGTGACACGAGCGAGTTCCTGGTTTGCGACGCCTTCGGCCTTGACCGTGATAACGCTACCCGCAATGCTTTCGATACGGTGATAAACCTTAGACATTCTTGGAAACCTCCTTCACGGAGCTGAAAATCTGACTTTCGAGATTCTTGAATTCTTCGGAATCGAAGGCGACTCGGTTCCAGTCCTTTGTCGCCTGGGTCAATTTCAAGAAGAAACCGCGAGCAGCATCCTTGTCGCTAAACTCAAACGGAGTTTCGAGAATCGCATAGACACGGTCAAAGACATACTTTTGGCGTTCCGCAGAGCAGGCCGCATCGATTTCATGGTAGGCATCCTGCTGCAGATAGACGGAATCCAGATATTCGGATTTCAGATAGACGACAAAGTCGTCCATCGACGTGCCTTCTTCGCCAACCACCTTCATCATCTGGTTTACATCGTTACCGGAAACGAGAACCCGTCTCGCTTCGGCAACTTTCTTCGAATCGATAACGCCTTCGTACTTAGACCAGGATTCCAGCGGATGGATTGCCGGAAAACGCCTTTGATCGGAACGTTCGCGGGAAAGCCCAAGGAATGCGCCGACCACTTTCAGCGTAGCCTGGGTCACCGGTTCTTCAAAGTTACCGCCTGCAGGGGAAACAGAACCGCCAATCGTCACGGAACCCGAAGAGCCGTCGCGAAGCCTGACCACGCCGCCGCGTTCGTAGAACGAAGCGATAGTCGATTCGAGATAGGCCGGGAAAGCCTCTTCGCCCGGGATTTCTTCCAAACGCCCGCTCATTTCGCGAAGAGCCTGCGCCCAACGGGAAGTCGAATCGGCAAGCAAGAGAACATTTAATCCCATCTGGCGATAATACTCCGCAATCGTCACGCCTGTATAGACCGAAGCTTCACGGGCAGCGACCGGCATCGAGGACGTATTGCAGATAATCAGCGTACGCTCCATCAGGCTCTTGCCCGTGCGCGGGTCGATAAGCTCAGGGAATTCGCGGAGCGTCTCGACCACTTCGCCGGCACGTTCACCGCAAGCGGCGAGAATTACGATATCGACATTCGCATAGCGGCTCATCAGCTGCTGCAGAACCGTCTTTCCGGCTCCGAAAGGTCCCGGCGTACAGAACGTTCCGCCCTGCATCACCGGGAAAAACGTGTCGATAATCCGCTGTTGCATCGAAAGCGGTTTTGACGGGCGAAGGCGTTCCACATAATTCTTGATAGGAACCTTGACAGGCCACGTCTGGTACATCTTGACTTCAAAAGTCTTGCCGTTTTCATCCTTCAATGTCGCGATAACGTCCTCGATCACGTGCTCGCCTGCGGGAACGATCGATTCCACGGTCATCTGGGAGCGAATCTTGAACGGCACCATGATGCGGTGCTTGAAAATGCCTTCGGGAACGGTTCCGAGGGTATCCCCGCCAGAAACCTTGTCGCCGACATGCGCCACCGGGGTAAACGCCCACTTGATGTCACGGGGAAGGGCCGGAAGATACTTGCCGCGCTGCAGGAAAAATCCGCATTCCTCAGCCAGGTTCGGCAGCGGGTTCTGCAAGCCGTCGAACACCTGCGTCAAGAGGCCCGGTCCGAGTTCCACCGAAAGAAGTTCACCTGTAAAATAGACTTCATCGCCTGCCTTAAGACCCGAAGTATCCTCGAAGACCTGGAGTTCCGCATAGTCTCCGCGAATCCGGATAACTTCGCACTTCAATTCCACACCGGACGAAAGTTTTGCAAAACCGACTTCGTTTTGCGTCACAGCGCCTTCAAATGCGACACGGATCAAGTTTCCGTTCACACCGACTATTTTTCCGATACTAGCCATTTGAAAAAAGACCTCCGGTCATTCCTGCTTTGCCGCAGGATCGTTATCGTTAATCACTTTGAGAACCGCGGCATTTCCCGCCTCGGGCGAAATTTTTGTCCAGCGTTCACAAATTTTGAGCTTGACAGCAAACGCATAGAGATTTGCCATGCTCCCTTCTTCGGGGGCAAGCTGATCGACGAGCCAGAAGCGGGCGCGATCCAAGTCCTCTTCGCGTTCTAGCGGGTTCGGCTTCGCATAGGCATCCGTCACCATCTTGGCGAACGTAACGTCATAGCCGCGAAACGGGCGCTCCGTAAAGCGCACGTCCTGTCCCCAGGAAGCGGCACGTGCGTGTCCCAAGATATTCTTCAATTGGGTTTCGTGATCCCGGTAAGCCGACACAAACGGATCGTCACAAGGTTCCTCGTTGAAGAGAGCGTCGAAAACGGCGAGTTCCTCTTCGCTCATGACGCTTTCGCAACGGCTTCGGAGATCCGACACGGAGAACGGCGGATTATCTCCAAAACGCAAAAAGGGAAGAGACGCGGAAATATAGACGGCGTTATTCATCCGCTATTTTCCCTGGGCTGCATCCGAAACGATTTTGGCAAGTTCCGGTCGAACGACAGAAGAAAGCGACGCTGCGATTTCCTCGGAAGTAAATTCATGGGAGACCTTGCCGTTTTCCACCTTCACGCGGAAGCCGAACTTGATTCCCGAATCGCTTTCCACGGTGACGCCCTTTCCGAGGGCCTTGGCAAACTCCCCGACAGCGAAGGACGAGAGCTTCGCCTTGTCCGCCGCGGAGAACACGAGTTCCGTGTCCGTCGAATAGTTCTTGGCGAGGACAAGAAGCATTTCCCTGATGGTATTTTCCGAAAGATTTTTTTCCACCTCGCGGGAGAGTATTTCGCTTATCATCTTCTCGATACGGCGGCCGACGGAAATCAAGACATCGCGGGCGGCCTGCTGGATTGCACGCTCGCTGCGCTCCGTATAGGCAGCGGAATCCTTATTCGCCTTTTCAAGGATGGCGGAGGCTTCCGCCTTGGCGTCTTCTAGAATACGGGAGGCTTCGTCCTTCGCCTTCGCGATAATCGCAGACGACTGGGCATCGGCCTTGCCGACCGCTTCTTTTTGGATGCGTTCAATCAGGTTCTGTAAATCTTCAGCCATAAAATCTCCGAATTTCAAGACGCATTTTTTTAGCGCCTTTGGTAATATACAAGAAAAATTTCCTAAAAATCGGGATTTTTCTGTTAAAAATGAAAATATTTCGACAAATTTGCGCCATTGGGAGACAAAATGCGTTCTTCGGGGATGATTCGAGCTAGCGGGGACGATCCTTCGCCGAACTGTCAGAGACAAGCGAAAAGAGCCAGGCGACCATCAGGGACGCCTCTTCATCGGAAAGCTTTCCGATTTCCATCGGAAGATACTTGTCGGGATGGATGGGCTGCGGGTCCTTGAGATATTCAAAAAGGGCTTCCGGACGTCCTGCGTAACGAAGGACATTCCCTTTCATGTCGGGACCGGCAAAATTTCGGTTCCAACGGTGACAGGCATAGCACTCACGGTCATAGAGTTCCGCGGCGGAAGCGCGCGCCTCGGCGGTGAGTTCCGGCAGGCGAAAAGCATCCGCGGCGAAGAGTACCGTAACAAGCAACCCGCCCAGGCATGCGGCTTTTAAACGTCCCGGCATGTATTATTCTCCCCGGTGCAAGATGCGGGCCATCGCCTTGACGACTAGACGGCGAGGAAGAAGCCTCTCCGCGAACAGAAGGCACTTGTTGATATTTCCGGGAACGACGATTCCGGATGTTCCGCCGAGAATGGCGCGGACCGCCTCCCAGGCGACAGAATCCGCCGACGAGCGGAACAGGCAGCGGAAAAAGCCCTTTCGGGAACCGGCACAGAGATGAAATTCCGTATCGACAAATCCAGGACAGAGGGCAAGGACGCGCACACGAAATCTACGTGCTTCTTCCGCCAAGGCTTCGCTATAGGAGAGAACAAAGGATTTTGATGCGTAATAGGCGGCCATGTAAGGTCCCGGCTGAAACCCCGCCATGCTTGATACGTTCAGGATGACACCGCGTCTTTTCTTTCGCATAGCCTGGAGAGCGAGCTTCGATAGGACCATCAGGCTTTCAATATTTACCCGGAGCATCTTGCACTCCGCATCGACCGGAATTTCGGAGGCCTTTCCCTGAAAGCCAACTCCCGCATCGTTTACAAGAAGATCGGGAGCCTCTCCGACAAGTTCGACGGTCTTTTCAAAGACCCGCGCGGCCTCCCCGGGAACGGAAAGGTCCGCCGGCAAGGGAAACGCGGAAACCCCGAAGCGAACGGAAAGATCACGGGCGATAGCTTCGAGCCTCTCGGATCTCCGGGCGACAAGGACGATGCGCTCCGCCTGGGGAGCAAGCGCATACGCAAGTTCCTTGCCGATTCCCGAGCTTGCGCCGGTCAATAGGATTATCCGATAACGTTTCATAAAGAGCCTATTTTCTATATTGAACCCAATTTGACAACATTTTCAAATTAACTTTTTTCTGCGGATTTCGCAACTTATGGATTTTATCGATGTTTTTCTCATCGCTTGCGCCCTGGCTATCGACTGCTTCGCCGTTTCCGTATCGGTAGGACTGTGCCGTCGGGAAACCTCCCAGGCGGATATTTTCCGGATGGGGATGTTTTTCGGACTTTTCCAGACCGGTATGACGCTAGCCGGCTTCTTTTGCGGGATTTTCCTCGCATCCTATATCGGAGCGGTCGATCACTGGATTGCTTTCGCCCTGTTATGCTTTATCGGAATCCGCATGATTCGGGAAGCGGCCAAAGGCGAAGGATCCAGAACGTTTGCCAAGAGGCTCGAAATAAAGACGCTTGCGGCTCTCGCCGTTGCGACAAGTCTCGATGCGCTAGCCATCGGTCTTTCCTTTGGGCTTGTCGGGCATGAAATCGCCTGGACGTCCCTTGTCATCGGCACGATCGCCCTCTTTGCGACAGAAATCGGCGCTAACCTCGGAAAATCGGTCGGCAAGCAGATTTCATCTAAAGGTGCGGAGATCTTGGGAGGAATCGTCCTGATTGCGATAGGCCTCAAGATCCTGACCGAACATCTATCCTAGGAGAATTTTATGGGAAGCTTTCGCGAAATATCGCCCAAGGAAATCACGGACAATCCGTTCAAGCTCATCGGAGACGAATGGATGCTCATTACGGCGGAAAATGCCCAAAAGGCAAACATGATGACCGCTTCCTGGGGAGGGTTCGGCATCATGTGGAACAAACCCGTCGCCTATATCGTCGTCCGTCCGCAACGCTTTACAAAAACGCTGATCGACGCCTCGGAAACACTCTCGCTCTGCTTTTTCGATAAAAAGTACCGAAAGGAACTTTCCTACTCCGGAAAGGCAAGCGGAAGAAACGAAGACAAGATAGCCCATACGGGATTTCATGTCGCGCACATGGCAAACACACCCTATTTCGAAGAATCCAGAATGGTAATTCTCGGTAAGAAGCTCCTTGCCGAAGCCTATACACCCGAAAGCTTCATCGACAAGAGTCTGATTTTCGAAAACTATGCGGCAGGCGATTTTCACACACTCTACGTCCTCGAGATTCAAAAGGTTCTGGTGAAAGATCAGGGAATCGGTTGCAGGCATCTGAACGTCTAGAGCTTAGAACCGCGGACGTCTAAGTTTTTAGGGACTAGGGATGAGGGACTAGTCCGCAGACGTTTAAACTTTCGGAATGCGGTATGAGATGCACGGGAAATGGAAAGTTCGGCTATCCTTTCCCACAGGCATCTTTCGCGCGCATCGCCTTCTTGAATTTTTCGCGAACAAGCAACAGATCGTGCTCATAGGGATTTCGCCTGAAGTCGTCAAAAGCCCATGCCGTCGGCAAAAACCGCCCCTTCGCATAGTGCAGGATCATGTCAAGCCAGAGACCTTTCCCCGCATAGAGCTTGAACGGGCCGCGCTTGTAGGACGGCAAGACAATCTTGTCCAAATCCATGTAGCCGATGTCGATGTTTACCCGGCGACCGTTCGCCTTTGGGGAAAGTTCGCATTCGAGCGCATTCGAGCGTTCCTTTTCCGCCCCGATTTCATGCGGAGCGACCGTTCTTTCAAACGAAACCACACCCCGGAAAAGCCCATATCCCATTTCGGAAGCATAATAATCCGTCCTGTCAAAAGGAAAGAGCTTGCCTAGATGGCGAATTTCGCCCCACGCATTGCGGAGTGCGTCCAGAATTTCAGCTTTCCATTCCGGATAGGGAAGAAGGACAAACGCCAAAAGCGCCGCGTTTTCTGAAAATTGGAGAGGATTGGCCATGGGATTAATGGGGATAGAGTTGGAGGTTTTTCCGGAGAAGCGTGAACTGGCCATCCGAGAACGGATCCATTTCAAGCGCATCCACCGTCGGAAACATCGGGTTGTTTGCATCAGGACACCGGGAAACGGCCGACTTGAAAAGCACCTGGCGAGACTGCACTTCCAAGGGAACGGGAAAAAGTCTGGGAAGGAGTTTCGCACGAATGACCGAGCCGCAATAAGGCGTGTCCGGGATGCCGTCCTCCACATTCGAAGCGTCCCCCGAATTGGCGATGTCGGAAGTTGTCGATGTCGTATGGCGCAACCCGAAAAAATGCCCTGTCTCGTGGATTGCCGTTTCGACAATTTCAAGCGCGCTTTGCGGGTATTCGGTGAAAGCGTTCACGTAGTAATGCGTCCCGATGACGACGGTGCTTCCGAGACCTGCGCCCAGATTCCCGCCAAACAGGACCGAATACCCCAGCACTCCGGGCATCTCGATACGATGTACCAATACCAAGTCTAGCGCCTGGTAGGCATCCGGTTCTCCCGGAGAATTCGGCCAGCCGCCAAGTTCCGAAAGAAAATAGTCCGGACTGGATTTTCCGGCAAGCCATGGGATATCGTCGGGATAGCGCGTAGAAACATCGGTACGTTCCGATGCACGATGAAGATAGAGCGTGTCAATCGAAATGCCTCCCCCGGCAAAAGCCTCGCGGAAGCGGTGGAGAAAGAGCCTTGACAGGGAATCCAGGGAAACGGAATCCGATGTTCCGCCGTAAGAGCCGACAAGTATCAGGTTCAGACTGAAATGCAGGCTGCCATTTCCCTGCCCATCCAAGACGAGATCTTTTACAGGTCCGGAATAATAGGAATCGTCGTCGACAAGAATCGGCGCCCAGTAAGTCTGTTCGCTTTCATGGCATTCAAAGCGGTAAATCCAGCGTCCGAGCGAGTCAAGAGCCTTGATATCGCGAACCTTGCTCCCGATATAGAGGGAATCCGAACGCATGACCAGCCGAAATATCTGCAACCGCGGAGGTTTTCGCGATGCAGCGGCGTTAAAGGATAGCGTATAGGATCCGCCGGGCTGCACGGGCATCAGGACACCGGAAGCAAGCCGGGACGCAACGGAATCGTTCTTCGCCAGATCGTTTGCGTAGAGAACAAACAAAACGTCTTGCGGCAAGAGCAAAGCCTCTTCCCGTGAAGACGGTGCGAAAAAATCCCCGCAACCGCCCAGCGCAAGCAGAACGAAGCAAAGACCTGTCAAAAAGACGGGAGATTTCCTTTTTCGAACAATCAAGACGTTAATCCCTACAGAAATCAATCTAATCAATTTATCGGAGAAAAAAAATGACACTCGACGAATTGAAGAATTTTTTTGCGCCACTCGCCGAACGCCCGGCTCTCGCCGCCTTCTTTTGTACGGTTCTCTACATCTGTTCCGCAAAATACCCGCTATACGGCGCTGCGCTCCTTCCTGTTCTACTCGTTACAATCGGAACGCTCCCCCGGTTTCCGCGCAGAGTTTCACTGGTTCTTCTCCTTTGCATCGGCATGCGCCTCCTGGCTGCGGAATACATACAAGGTAAGGAAACGGCAAAAGAGCTTCCCGCCAAAAATTCCGGTTTTGTGGAATCCGTTCTAGACAGGTCCGAAGGCGTAGCCGTAATCGTAAGAAGCCCCGAAGGAAAAGCCAGGCTTTCGAGAAAGACGCCTCCCTACCCGGTCCCCGGAGATTCCATCGTCTACACGGCCAAGTGGTTTCCCGTCGAACCGCCGACCGTTCCCGGCAGCTTTAACACGCCGAAATGGCTGAACAGCCAAGGACTTGCCGGATTCGGAAGGCTTGAATCGTTCCATGTCATTTCACACCGGTGGACTTTCGACAAGGCATTTTCCTGTTTCCGGACATTCCTGAAGGGATATTTTTCCAAATACCTTTCCCCCGCAGAGACCGGGCTTCTGATCGGGCTCTTGGCCGGAGACCGTTCGAGCATTCCCGATACCCTGCAAAACGGATTCCGCCGGGCGGGAATCGTCCATGTTCTCGCCATCAGCGGATTTCACATCGTCCTGCTTTCGGGCATTCTGCTGCTGCTTCTGAAAGCGACCCGAATGCCGCATTCCGTCGCAGGCACGCTCGCCATTTTGCTGATGCTCGTCTATGCGCCAGCCACCGGAGGCTCCCCCGCCGTCTATCGGGCCGTATTCATGTTCTCCGTCGTGCAGTTCGGGCTTCTCATGGAACGCAAGGCGGACAGCCTCAATTCGCTAGGTGTCGCACTTTTCATCCTGACCGCTATCGACCCGGATATTCTCTGGAACGTCGGATTCCAGCTTTCCGCGTCCGCGACAGCGGGGATCATCGCATTCGGAAAGCGATCCCCGTTTACAGCCAAACGCGAATTCCTGAAGAGAAGCCGTCTCTGGAAATTACTGGAAAATGGTGTTTTTAGCGCAGTCTGGATTACGTTAGTCGCCACCGTCTCGACGGCGCCTTTTCTCGTCTGGTCGTTCCACTCGCTATCCCCGATTTCCATTCTGGGAAACATCTGCGTTGTTCCGCTGGTGAGTCTCGGGATGCAAGCCGGAATTTTCGCCCTGATTTTCCCCATCCCCTTTGTCGCTGCGACATTCTGCAATGCGGCGGGCTTCCTGTTCCGGACATCCGCCTTTCTCGTCGGAAAAATCTCCGCGGTCACGCTCGCTTCCGTTACCGTAGGTCCCTTTCCCGCATGGGTATTGATCCTCACCGGATTCGGAATCCTTTCCGTCGGAGCATTCCGAAAAAATGTCTGTGCGCGAAGACTTTCGCTCGGCATCTTTCTCGTCTTAGGCTCTTACTTTGCATGGAACGAATGGACCCGAAAACGGGATGCCCGCTGGGAAGTTTCCGTTCTGGACATCGGGCAGGGAGACTGCCTTTTTGTAAGAAGCCCGGGCGGAGACGCATTTCTCGTCGATGCCGGCGTAAACACGGGAAAAAGAAACGTCGCAAACGACAAGATCATTCCGTTTTTGCAGGAATCCGGTGTCTGGAAATTAAAAGGCCTGATCATCACGCACCCGGACCTGGATCATTTTAGCGGGGCGGAAGTACTCCTCCGGGAATTCCCCGTCGAAACGCTCTGGATCCAGGAATGCGCCCGCATTACCGAAAAGAAGGAATGGCTGAGCGTCCTTTCCACGGCGATGGAAAAAAAAGTCGTCATCCAGGATCTTCGACGCGGGATGGTTTTCCGCGAAGCGACCCGCCAAAGTCCGTTCCGTACATCCCTCTGGGAAATGCGCGTTTTGCATCCCGCCCCATTCCGCTGCGGAGAGACCAACTCAGAAAGCATCACGCTCCGCATCGAAGGCATCGGAGGATCCATCCTGCTTACCGGCGACCTCACCAAGGAAGGCGAAAGAAAAATCCTCGCGACAGACATTCCGCTCAAGACGGATATTCTCAAGCTGGGGCATCACGGTTCAAAAACATCCAGCTCCCGGGAATTTCTCGAAGCGGTCAGACCTCGGGTTGCAATCGCGTCGAACGGACGCCGGAACAAGTTTCACCACCCGCACCGGCAGGTTACGGAAAGGCTCGACAGCCTGAAAATCCCGTTGCTGAACACATCGCAAAAAGGAACGGTCCAGGTCACATTCGACAAAAACGGCTACCATATCGAGAAATCGTCCGATTAAAGCTTTCGACCGCCTACCACTTTCCGCTTACTTCCATTCCGAATCGCCACAGGGCGAATTCCCGGAACCGGTTTCCGCGGAGTTCGATAGAGCTTTTTCCCGAAAGGAATTTCGAGAAGTCCATCTGCGTTACTCCCCGAAAGGCAAGAGGCTTTTCTTCTGGTCCGCGCAGGATAAGGACCGCCGAGACGGATACCGGAAAATCGACAAGAAACCGAACGCCCGACCTGATTTCATATCGGCCGGTTTCCGCCGGATACCGCTGCATCCATTTCCATTCGCCAAAAAGGCTTTCCGCTTCAAAGAAACAAATACCGCTGTGCAGAAAATAAGCCATATCGAGAGAATCCCCCAAAAATTTTAACCGGGATCCGACAGCGATTTTCGCCCGCGATCCATCCTTGCCCACACTCGCTTCCAGTTCCGACTTAGCGACCGAGGATTCCAAGGGGATGAGAAAATTTCCGTCAAGCCCGAGCATCCAGTCGGAGACCCGGTATTTTATCAAAGCGTTTCCCACAGACCGATTCTTTTCGACGATTTTCGGAACATGAAAGATTCCCGAAAAAAGGTGGTTTCCATGAAAATAGCTCCGAAAGCGGACAAGCCACCGACGACTTTTCCCAGAACGCGCCGAGACATAGAGAAGCGGCGTTTCCCAACCTCTCGAATAGGCGACCTGCACATCCGAATCCACGGAGCGAATCCGCAAAAAGGCATCCCGGAAGCCATTGCGCGAAACCATTCCAAAGCCATCAAACCGGAACATTCCCCGTCCGAACGAAAGGCTTCCCCCGAATGCGGTATCCGGCAAAAGGGAAGCCCCAAGCGAGAAACTTTTTCCGCCGAGAACGACTACCGTTCCTTCCGTCTTTTCGAGAGACAGCGCGGAACCGATATCCGAAGCCACGACATCACCCCAAACGGCAAACGACTTTCCGTCCCGGTAAGCAATACGGAAACGCTCCACAAATGGCTTTCCCCTGTTTTCGGAAGCAATGCGAGCTTCGCCATCGAAACGGCGAGCGCCCAAGGCCAGGCGAAACCTTTCCCTTCGGACATTCCCTACGGAATCCAGCGAAACCGAATATCCGGACATTCCGCGAAAATTCAGCTTTTTTAGGCGTTCACCGAGGCTTTTCCGACAAGGCTCCCCTCCGTAGGATTCCCACAGGCGGCACGCTTCCGCAGCTCCTTCGTCTATTGCCCTCAAGAGGTCTTCTAGTTCCTCGTAACCGATCACTCCGTCGTCATACGCCCAGAATGCATCCTCGACCGAAACGCTCTCCCGTTCCAAGGCCACAAGCGAAACGAAGGCTATCAGGCACGCGCCCAGCGATCTTTTACAAAGCCTTAGGAACGCCCTTTCACGGAAGCGAAAAAAGGAATTATTCGAAAAGCCCACAATTGATTCTCCTAACAAATGTCACGCATTTTAAAACGCTTCGCCCGGGAAAGTGAAGAAAAACAGCGAAATTTCTATGTTTAAATCCATGCAGTCAAAGCTCAACAGACGCCCCGCCCGGACCGACTTTCCCCTGTTTGGCGGAAAACGGGCAGTCCCTTCCATTGCCGGATTGAAGCAGCTCCTCGAATATCACGGCGTGGAACTCGAACCCAAGACCCTAGAACAACTTTGGGCCTATCACAGGCTTTTGCGAGAACACAACAAGGACCAGGATTTAACACGCCTAAACGCATTTGAAACGATCGTGGAGCGCCATTACGCGGACTGTACGCTCATCAACGCCTACGTTCCCAAGTGGCCGCAAAGAATGATCGACGTGGGCAGCGGCGCAGGATTCCCCGGAATTCCCCTAAAGCTCGTCAATCCCGAAATCCGGCTTACGCTCTGCGAACCCCGCCCGAACCGCATCCAGTTTCTAAATCTCGTCATCCGGGAACTCGGGCTCAAGGACATCGACGTTTTCGGGCACAAGGTTACCAGCCGCAGCCTGACATTTCCCGTATCCGGCGTCATCAGCCGCGCTTTCGAGCTCATCGAGTTGACCCTTCCGCGCATCCAGAAATCCCTGCTAGTCGGCGGTCGCGCCTACTTCATGAAAGGTCCCGCCGTCAAGGATGAACTGGCAACGCTCCACCCGGAAGACTACGGATTCTCGCTCGTCGGAAAACATTTCTACCGGATTCCCAACTCGACGCAGGACCGGGCGTTAATAGTCCTCGAAAAGACAGAAGAAGTCTAGGAGGTTTCCATGTCCTATTCCATCGGCCAGGTTGCAGAAAAGACGGGACTTTCCGCCTGCACGCTCCGCTATTACGAAAAGGCTGGTTTTCCGCCTTTCGTAAAGAAAAACGCCGAAGTCCAAAGCGCCTAATATGCGGATCGGAAACATTTCTAGAATCTTCCTCGGGGCAACCTTCCTTGCTTGCGCACTCACCGCAATTTCAGCGGAATGTCCCGAGAACCCGCTCGCCGACAACGCCCAAATTTCCGTCGAAGGGCGCTTCATCAACCGCGAATATTTACCGGTCCACTTCAGCCTTTCCTGGCGGCACGCCCCACAAGCCGCCGACACGTTCGACATCGTCCTCTCGGGAAAAGAATCTTTCCGCTACGTATCGGCACAGGACTTTCGCTATGTGGAATTTCAAAAGGAAAACGCCCGTCGCCAAATGGCAATGCACCATCTCCAGGAATTCATCGGGGAAAGCCCGCTAACCTGGAACCATCTCGAAAGCCTCTCCCGCGGAAAGCTCCCCTGCGAAGACAGTTCCGGGCACGATTCGATCGGCATCCACAGTTGGAAGGATTACGACGGGATTTTCCTCCCCGCGATTATCGATTTTTACGGGAAAGGCGGATACGGTTCTCTCTGGATCCGAACGGTCAAAAAACTCCCTTCGGAAAATCCCGAAGATTCAAGCGGCTTCCCGTCAATCCTTTGGCGCGGGGCTGATTCCAAATCCAAAGTTCCGCTGATACTGCAAATGCACTAGGAATTGCTGCGAGCGACGTCCCTTGTAGAAACGCTTCTTTTCACGCTTCCAGAAGCCGCCGAGAAGCGTAAGCCTGTTCTGCCCGTCTTCCCAGTTCAGGGAAGGCCCCAACAAGGCGATGGTGTAGCTCAGCGGTTCCTTGAGATACGAATCGTTCGAGGACTTGGAATTTCCCGTATTGTATTGGTTCAGGTAGCCGGAAACCGCCCAGCAGGAAGTCAGGGGAACATAGGCATAGGCGATCAGGTCGATGATGAAATCGCGGCTGAAAACCGGCACGTTGCGGCGGAAATCAAAGCTCTTTCCCTCATAGGACGTGCTGATATCCACCAGCGTATAATGCATCCCGAGTCCAAGAATCCCGCCAGCCCCGAAACCGTATTCCAGATCAAAGAAAAAGGCGAAGTTCTGCATGAAATCGACAGCCGCCTCCCTGGAATAGACCTTTTCCGTAATCCAGTCCGAATTCCAGGAATCCGCGATGTTTCCGTTCTTCCCGTTGCTCGAAAGCGTCATTTCCACGTTGGAATTGAAATACGTGTAATTTTCATAGATAAAGCGCGCCTCGATCTGCGGATTGATTTCAAACGGGCGCCCGCCGATCCCTACCCGGAATCCTCCGTAAAAAGGTGTCACGTCGGCATCCGCAGAAAAGCGCAGGAACGCCGCGGAATATTCCAGAGGATTCCCATAGGGAAGTTTCCGCAGAGGTTCAATCCAGTTAAAGGAGATGGTGTTGAAGTTTTGAAAAAGCCACTGTCCCCAGACAAGCGGAGTGTTCCCGGAAATCGAAAGAGAGAGATTCGGTCCGTATTTCAACCCGTAAAGCCCGTTCATATCGAAGATGTCGGCAAAGGCGCCACCGATAAAGACAGAGGCACACAAAACGGCATTCTTCCACAGGCGCAAAAAATTCATCGGCAAAAAGTTAAAAAAAAATCGGTTCTTCCATCGTGGATTCCATCCCCCAAACAAGTCCTTTTATCGAAATTTCGAGAATATTCCAAACCGGAACATTTTCTTTTCTAAATTGAAAGGAAATGGACGAGGATTTTACAACCTTACAGCTCCCCCGGGAAATTTCCCCGGAAACGCTAGCAAGCATCCAGAAAAGCTGTTCCCGAATCTTTTCGAAGGGGAACCTGCGCCTGGACGGAACTTCGCTTGTCCATCTGGACTTCCTCGGCGAATCGCTTCTCGCAAGCATCGGGATTCGCGCAAGAGAACTAAACCGCCGGCTAGTCCTCTCCGGGTTTTCTCCCGAACTAAAAAGGCAAATTTCCCAGATAACGGTCCATACGGTGCCCGCCAAGGATCCCGAAAACAGGATGAGCCTTGTCGAGAAGATCGGCGATTACGGATTCTTTCTCCTCAACGGACTCAAGACATTTTTCTACCTGCTTTCCGAAAGCCTCTACTGGACATTCTTCAAGCCGTTCGACAGGCAGAGGCTTCCGTTCCGCGGAACGGCCCTCCAATTGCTCCGGCTCGGCAGCGAAGCCTGCGGCATTGTCTTTCTCCTCGTCTTCCTGATTGCGTTCACACTTGCTGTCCAGAGCGCTAGCATGTTGAATGCGGTAGGCGCTGCTTCCTACCTTTCTTCCGGGCTGGGATTTCTCATGTTCGCAGAAATCGGGCCGCTGCTCACGTCGATCATTCTCGCCGGGCGTTCGGGAAGTTCCATCACGGCGGAAATTGCAAGCATGACCGTCGCCGAAGAAATCAAGGCGCTCCGTACGATGGGAATCCAGCCTATCCAGTATCTGATACTCCCGAGGTTCAAGGCGATGTGCATCGCTGCGCCGCTGCTTTCCTTCTGCGCGTCCATTCTCGGCTGCCTCGCGGGTCTCATCGTCGCCGACATGCTCTGCGAAGTCTCCCCGATCAACTACTGGTTTTCGTTAAAGGACGGCATTACGCTTCTGCTAATAGCCAAAAGCATGGTAAAATCGCTCGTGTTCGCCTGGATAATCACGTTAGTCGCCGCCCAGAAAGGGATGAATGTCCGCGGCGGAGCGGATGCGGTCGGAAAGGCGACGACATCCTGCGTTGTCACGTCCATTTCGGGCATCATTATCGCCGATGCGATATTTTCCTTTATCTACTACTAGCGGGCCCAATCCATGGAAGAGGTTCTTCAAGTCAAGCATTTGCGCGCCGGATACGGTCGAAAAACCATTCTCCGGAACATTTCCTTTTCGGTAGCCCCACGCGAAATCCGCCTGATTCTCGGAGAATCGGGCTCAGGCAAATCGACTCTCCTGAACAACATCCTAAAGCTCGAACCTATCAAGTCCGGCTCCATTTCGTATTTCGGGCAGGAAATCCCGCTGCGCGAGCCAATTCCCGATTCTATCCGCAGACGCACCGGCGTTCTCTTCCAAGGCGGAGCGCTCCTCACGAGCCTCACCGTCGCCCAGAACGTCGAACTTCCCCTGCGGCGCAGTTACCCGACCCTTTCCCAGAGAACGCTCGACGAAATCGCCGCGGACCGCCTAGAAAAAGTGCACCTGCTGAACGCCTTTTACAAGTTTCCGTCCGAACTTTCCGGCGGCATGAGAAAGCGCGCAGCTCTCGCCCGGGCAATCGCCTTCGAACCGGAACTTCTCTTTTGCGACGAACCGTCCGCAGGCCTCGACCCGGTCACGTCCCGATCCCTCGACGAACTGCTGCTAGAACTGCGCGACACGCTAGGCGTTTCCGTCGTCGTCGTTTCGCATGAACTCGAAAGCATCCGCACAATCTGCGACAGGTTCATCTACCTCGAACGCGGGCTAGTCCTGATGGACGCCTCTCTAGACGAAGGTCTCCATTCCGAAATTCCGGAAATTCGGGACTTCTTTGATCGAAACTACCGGAAATCGGACGAATGCCGCGAACTCATCCATTTTGACTTTGAGGACTGAAAACTTTTATGGACACGACAAGAACAGAACGCATCCGGCTAGGAATCTTTCTCCTGATATGCCTCGGAGCCGCAGTCGGCTTTACCGTCTTCATCGCCCAGCAACAGCTCTCGAACCAGAAAACGCGCTATTACACAGTGTTTTCCGAATCCGTCATCGGGCTTTCCGTCGATGCGAAAGTCATGCTGAACGGAATCGAAGTCGGAAACGTGGCGAAAATCTATATCGACAGCACCGATCTCGGAAATGTCGTCGTCGAGTTCGATGTCCAGAGCGGCACGCCGATCAAGACCGGAACCCGCGCCCAGATGACAAACGGCATCTCGCTCACCGGCAAGAAGAACCTAGTGCTCTCCGGCGGCCAGGTAACGGAACCGGATGTTCCCGAGGGAGGGAAGGTTCTCGCCGGGACAAACGTTTTCACGAAAATCTCCGGCAAAGCGGAATCCACCGTGGAAAACCTGAACGAAATCTTCGACAAGCTGAGCAAGATCCTTTCCGAGGAAAACGCAACGCATATCGAAAACACGCTCAGGAACCTAGAACGCGCAAGCGCAAACACTAGCAAGCTCACCCAAAATGCGGAAAGGCCTCTCCGGGAAATCGAAGCGTCTGCGGCATCCCTGCACAAGATTCTCGGCGACGTCGAAAAAGCGGAACTCGCCCAGAAGCTCGAAAAAGATCTGCTCCTTGTCCAAGCCAAGATTCAGGAAATCGACACAAAATCTATCAACGAAGACCTGGTTTCCACGCTTGCCTCCATCCGAAGCTTCACGGAGCGAACAGACCTTTTCCTCTACAATACGCAGAGCGACGTTTCCGAAATCCTGAACAGGCTCAACGCGGTCCTTTCGAACCTTTCCGAATTCTCCCAGAAAATTCGCCAGAATCCGTCCGCGCTTATCCGCTCCGAAAAGAAATCCGGTCGTTAACCCCGAGGCTTCCCGATGAAAAAGATATTCCTATTCCTCTGTCCGCTTTTCGCTTTGCTTTTCCTGGCCTGTGCCGGAAGCTCCATCCAGAACCGCTACTACACGCTCGCAGGCGAGAACGCGCCCGAGGTTCAAAAGGGGACTCCCTACCGTCTGGTCGTCAAGAATTTTTCGGTTGACCCCGCCTACAGCCAGCCGAACATCGTCTATCGGGAATCCCCCTACGAATTCATGTCCTACGGAAACGACTTCTGGGCAAGCTCGCCCGAACACCAGGTGACGAACCTCGTCGCGGACATCTTCGCCAAAAGCGGACTCTTCGCCCAGGTGGAACGCCGGGCTTCGGAAATTCCGGACATGGAGCTTTCGGGCTACCTAGGCGCAATCGAGGAAATCGATTCGGGTTCCTCGGAAACCTTCGCGCGGGTCGCCGTGGAATTCACGGTCCGGGACGGCAAGACGGGAAAGACGCTCTGGAAACGCGCCTACGACGAAAGGGAAAAACTCGGAAGCCGGACGCCTCTCGAAGTTGCCAAGGTCTCCTCCGCACTGGTAACGCGATACGCCGAGGATGCTATCCGCGAAATCGGAAAGATTCTCGACAAAGATCCGCTTCCGGAGGCAGAATCCGTAAATCCGTAAGTCATCCGTCCTAAAAAATTCTTATTTTTCAAGGGTAACTCTTTTAGGAGCGACTATGAAATTTTACAAGTTCATTGCCATCGGGCTCTCCGCCCTCGCACTTTCGGCCTGCAACAGCCGCTATTCGTCATCCGTACTTGTCGAACGCGGTGTCGAGCAATACGAGCGCGAATACTTTGCCACCAAGGAAAGCATGGGTATCGAAAAGCGCCTCAAGGACATCTTCCTGCAAGGCTATATCGAAGAAGGCATGACCCAGGAAATGGTGAACCTCCTTTGGGGACCTCCCGATCGCGAAATGCAGGAAGGCTATGTGTGGGAATACCTCACCCGCGACGGACAGCTGATCACGCGCCTCAAGTGGAAAAAGCCCGAAGCGGTCCGCATGAAAGGCTACGAGGAAGAACTGATTCTCGACAAGATCGAAGGCGACCGCTACGGCGGATCCGAACCGCCCAAGGCAAGCCTCGAATCGGCCTACTAAATCGTGTTTCCTCCAGGCGTTGTCTCGCAAGGCAACGCTTTTTTTCTAAATTCCAGGCTGAAAATTTCAACCCTATCGAAGGAGTTTACCAATATGCGTCAGTACATCATTGCTGGTAACTGGAAGATGAACAAGACCGTGAGCGAAAGCGTCCAGCTCGCGAAAGATATCGTCGAAGCGGTCAAGGACGTAAAGAAGACCGAAGTTGTCATCGCCCCGACCTACCTCGCCGCGGCAAAGGTAGCCGACATCATCAAGGGCTCAAACGTCAAGCTCGCCATCCAGGACATCCACTGGAAGGATCAGGGCGCCTATACCGGAAAGGTTTCCGTCGACATGGTGAAGGAAATCGGAGCGGACTACATCATCATTGGCCATTCCGAACAGCGCCAGTACTTCCACGAAACGGAAGAAACCGTGAACCTCAAGGTCAAGAAGACCCTCGAAGCGGGCATCAAGGTCATCATCTGCATCGGCGAAACGCTCGCCCAGCGCGAAGCGGGCACGCTCAAGGAAGTCCTCGGTCTCCAGATCAAGGGCGCCCTCCAGGGCGTTTCCGCAGAAGATGCGGACACAAACGTCGTCCTCGCCTACGAACCGGTCTGGGCCATCGGCACAGGCAAGACGGCGACCGACGAACAGGCGGAAGAGGCTCACGCCTATATCCGCTCCGTCATCCGGGAACTCTACGGCGAAAAGGTCGCAGAAGACATGCGCATCCAGTACGGCGGATCGATGAAAGGCGCAAACGCGGCAGGCCTCCTCGCCCAGAAGGATATCGATGGCGGTCTGATCGGCGGTGCCGGTCTGAAAGCGAACACCTTCAAGGAAATCATCGTCGCTGCAGAAGCGAAATAATTTCATCACAACCCTTTAGGAATCACTATGTCAACACTTTTTTGGGTCGGAATCGTCATCCACATTTTCCTGTGTCTGTTCCTTATCCTCCTGGTTCTCCTGCAAAACGATAAGATGGGCGGTCTCGCCGGACTCGGCGGGATGACATCGCAATCGGCATTTTCCACAGCAGGTGCCGCGACATTTGTCCAGAAGCTCACGCGGGCAGTCGGCATTATCTACCTGGTGCTCGTCTTCGGCCTCGGATACATGACCATCCAGGAAGATCGCTCGACAAAGGCGACTTCGGCCCTGAAACAATCCGCAGAACAGTCGGCGACGACGCAGACCGTTCCGCAGCTCCCGGCGACAACGATTCCTGTTGAAAATTCTCAAGAAAACCCCTTGACAAGCCCAGCGCAATAAACTATATTTGCGCTGTCAACGATTCTAACGCGGTCGTGGTGGAATTGGTAGACACGCTAGCTTGAGGTGCTAGTGCGGGCAACCGCTTGACAGTTCAAGTCTGTCCGACCGCATCAGGGCTCGGTTTCTTTCGAAACCGAGTCCTTTGCTTTTGTGGGCAAAACCGCTTTGAAAGAACGCTTTGATATCAAGACAAAAAAACTTCTTTCCATCCGAATTAAACGAAATTTCGAATAATCCAAAACTTAATTTATGTACATTTAATTCGCTTGTACGAAATTCATTAATTTATACACAATCATTTCGTTCAACAATTTCATTTAATTTATCTGTAGTTTCAACACGCAACAGGTGTAAAACCGGTCCTCATTTCTCTTCCCGATTATAGCGACACACTCCTTGGGTACGAAGTTCGCCAGGAAAAAATTTTTCTTAACTTCTGTCTTCTAAAGTATTACGATAAGATTCGAACATTTTCTGCACGGTTGTCCGAATGTCCGTTCCTCGCCAAAACTTTTGAACACGGGAATTGTCCGCACACAGATACGGAATATCGACAGGACGCATTCTTGCGGGATCCCTGACGATTTCGATGGGAACCTTCGTCAAGCCGACAATCATCTGCAATAGTTCGGTCATCGAACGGGAAATCCCCGAACCTACATTGTACACCGAAAATTCATTTTCCGTTTCGAGCAGCATCCGATAGACATGGGCGACATCTTCCACATCCGAAAAATCGCGAACCGCATCCAGGTTTCCCACGAAAATTTTCCCAGGCGCATGACTCAAATCGATTTTCGCCACCTGCTTGACGAAGCTCGGCAAGGCAAACCTCGGAGACTGCCCAACGCCTGTGTGGTTGAACGATCGCGTACAAACGATTTTCATCCCGTACTTCTTGCGGTAAAGCGATGCGAAGTTTTCCTGCGCGATTTTCGTGATGCCGTAAGGATTGCTCGCTTCGAGCGGATCCGTCTCTTTTAGCGGAGAATTCTTTGGAGCGTATTCCTCGGCGCTGCCGACGAGAAGCGTTTTGGCTTCCGGCGAAAATTCCTGGACGGCATTCAACAAATGCAAAACGCCTTTTACGTTCACATCGACGGTCGTTAGCGGCTCTTTCCAGCTTTCCCCGACCGAACTGACCGCGGCGAGATTGACGACAAAATCGGGATCGGCTTTCCGCACGGCGCTTTCGACTGCGGAACGGTCCAACAGGTTGAATTCGGGATAGTTCGCCTGGAAAACATCATGCCCTGCGGATTCCAATTCGCGAACGAGATAGCCTCCGACAAACCCAGACGCGCCAATGACTAGCGTTTTCGGCATCAGATTTTCCCTTCGGCAAGGAGTTTCATGTCGCTTTCGACCATGCGCCGCACCAGCTCCTCGTAGGAGACCCTAG
>CAKUXP010000007.1 GCA_934700345.1 uncultured Fibrobacter sp.
TGGCTCCCGTTCTGCGGGGGCCTTTTTTGCGGCCTTCAGATTCCGCTCAAATTATGCATTAGCAATTTGAATCCGGGCAGTATAAATACAGGAACAGGGAGTTCTGGTGCCGGGGCTACTATGTCGACACGACAGGGAAAAGCGTGGCGAAGATAGCCGGCTACATCCGGCGACAGCTGGAGGAGGACAGGTACGGGGAACAGCTGACCATGCTGGGGAAGATGTAGCCCGTTTACGGGCCTGCCGGTAAGGACCTTTCGCAGATGACAGGCCGAATGCGCGACGTGACGCGTAGCTGGCATCCTAGGGCAGGGCCCGCATATGAAGAACCGCCGGCTTCGCCGGCGGGTATCTCTTTTCTCCGGTTATGCGGGAGGGAAGAAAAGATAGGCGATGAAAATCGCCGCAACGACGCCAGCGAGGTCCGCTGCGAGTGCACACACGATTGAGTGGCGCGTCTTCTTGATACCGACTGCTCCGAAGTAAACCGCAATGATGTAGAAAGTCGTATCGGCGGCTCCCTGGAAGATGCAGCTGAGATGCCCGACAAAGCTGTCCGGGCCATAGGTCTTCATCGCATCGATCATCATGCCGCGCGCACCGCTTCCGGAAAGAGGCTTCATGATGGCGGTCGGTAGGGCCGGGACGATGTCGTCCGGGATGCCGAAAAGTGTGAAAATGTATGAAACTCCGCCCATGACAAAGTCCATCGCTCCACTGGTTCGGAACGCGGCGATACCCACCAGAATGGCGACAAGATAGGGAATGACCATGACCGCGGTCTGGAAACCTTCCTTGGCGCCTTCGACGAACGCTTCGAATGCCTGAACCTTTTTATAGACGGCAAGCCCGAGAAAGGCGATGATGATTCCGAACAGGACAAGGCCACTTACAAGAAGGCTTTTCGCTCCGAGCTCTTCGGCGGTCATGCGCGAAAAGTAAACGAGCGTTCCCATGACGGCACCGGTAAGTCCCAGAAGCCAGGCAATTGCGACGGGATTTTTCAGTTCGACTTTTTGAAAGAAACTGGTGACGATAAGGCCGACCAGTGTGCTGAAAAATGTTGCAAGGAGAAGGGGAAGAAAGATGTCGGATGGATTGGCCGCTCCGAGTTGGGCGCGGTAAGTCATGATGCTCACCGGGATGAGCGTGAGACCGCTTGCGTTGAGGACGAGGAAGAGAATCTGTGCGTCGCTCGCTATTTCCTTGTTCGGGTTCAGGTCCTGCAATTCCTTCATCGCCTTGAGACCCATCGGGGTCGCCGCATTGTCGAGCCCGAGCATGTTCGCCGAAAGATTCATCAGGATGGTCCCCTTGACGGGATGGCCTTTGGGAATCGAGGGGAAGAGTCTTGAAAACAGCGGGTCGATAAGCCTTGCGAGAATCTGTATCGCTCCGGCCTTCTCTCCGATTTTCAAGATGCCTAGCCAGAGCGAGAGAATCCCCGTAAGCCCGAGCGAGATTTCAAACGCGGTCTTGGACATGGAAAACATGCCTTGGATCGTGTCGTTGAAAATTCCCGTTTCTCCGTAGGCGAGGCACTTGATAGCGCAGGCGAGAAACGCTCCGAAAAAGAAGAGAAGCCAGATGACGTTCAGAACCATTCCCTAGCGTCTCCGGTTCGCCATTTCTTTTTTGAGAATGTCCATCACCGGGCCGATTTCCGCGGGGGCTTCGAAAATCGGGTTGGCGTATTGGGACGCGATTCCTTCTAGTTCTTTCTTATGGTAGGCGACCTTGAACTCGGTGAACTTCAGACCGTGTGCCGTGCTGATGACGACAACTTCCTCATCTTTGTCGATTACGCCCTCTTTGCGGAGCTTGAAAAGTGCGCCGAGCGCCACTCCCGTGTGCGGGCAAGTGTAAAGGCCGATGCGGTCTCCGCATTCCGCTGCGTTGGCTAGTTCCTCTTCCGAAACCTCGACAACGATACCGTTGTAATTCTTGATGGCGCGTTCCGCCTTGGGATAGCTGACCGGGTTTCCGATTTGAATCGCGCTGGCGAGCGTCTTTTTGGCGTGGACCGGGACCAGCTTGTCGAATCCGCGCTTGTAGGCTTCGTAAAACGGGTTCGCGTTTGCGGCCTGAGCGACGACGATGCGCGGCTTCTTGTCGATCAATCCCATGGCGAGGCAGTCGTCGAAACCTTTGGCGAGCGCACTGACGTTTCCGAGGTTTCCGCCGGGGATGATAATCGTGTCGGGAACTTTCCAACCGAGTTCCTGGCAGATTTCGGGGCTGATGGTCTTTTGACCTTCGACGCGGAGACTGTTCATCGAGTTGGCGAGATAGATGCGGTTGTCCGCGGTAACCTCTTGCACGATTTTCATGCAACCGTCAAAGTCCGTATCGAGCGCAAGGACGATGCTGCCGTTCGAAATGGGCTGGATGAGCTGGGCGACACTCGTCTTTCCACGGGGGAGGAACACGATGCTCGGAATGCCCGCCTTCGCCGTGAACGCCGAAAGCGCGGCGGACGTGTCTCCGGTACTTGCGCAGGCTACCGCATCGATTTCCTTCCCGTGCTTGATCATCGAATTGACCTGGCTTACGAGAACGGTCATTCCCAGATCCTTGAAGCTTCCCGTGTGGGAATTTCCGCAGAGCTTTACCCAAAGTTTTCGAATCCCGGTTTTCTTGGCGAGCGCGCTTGCGTCGAAGAGCGGGCTGAAACCTTCGCGGAGCGTGACGATATCCTCTTCGGGAATTTCGGGGAGGACCATTTCGCGCTTGCTCCAGACGCCGCTCATGTCCGCGGGGCTAAAGCTAGTGCGACGTTTCGCAAAGAGGCTTTTCCATTCTTCCGGGGAACGTTCGGCGAGTGCTTCGCGGTCGTGGTGCACTTCGAGCAGGCTCCCATCGACCTTGCTCCGGTAAATGACTTCGGAAAGCGGGTAGGTGTCGCTGCCGTTGATGTTCTGGAAATAAGCGTGGAAAGGTTTCATAGATGCCTCGAAAGATAGCCTGAAAAGTTTCAATGCGAAAAATTTAGAAATCCTGCAAAAAAAGACTTTGTATATTTGGATTCGATGTTTCCTTTTTTCGGAGTTTCCGTGCAGAAATTCAGAACCGTGTTTTTGGTCGCCCTGCTTCCGATGCTTTTTTTGGCTTCGTGCATTTTCGATTCGAACGGCGACGCTTTGGTCTCCTGGCTCGATAGCCAGGGATTTCCTTCCAACTATCAGGTGCAGACCGTTGAAATAGACGGCATTTCGCTGGATTCGTATCGGGTAGGCTTTGACAGCACGCCGCGTCTTCAGTATTATCAAGGGGCTTTTGGCGCAGTAAACGGTTTTTCGCATGACCTCGTCCTGGATTTCGGATTCCGCGACAGGAACTTTTTTGCCCAGTTCGGAGCGGACAGTGCAAAGGATTTTCGGGCCGCGTTTCTCGCTCTCTATCCGGATTCCGGATTCTATGCGCGCGCAGGGCTGAAGGATTCTCTCCCGATCCAGGAAGCCTTGAACGTAAGGATTTCCTGGATTCTCGAAACGGGGAAGGGTTCGGGCTTTATCGACAGTGTCGGCAGGACAAAGGATTCGGTCTGGATTGCGAACTTGAGAAGTTCCTTTGTTTCGGCGGATTCTGCGGACACGACTTTCAATTTGAAGATTTCCCGCCTGGATTCTGCACTTCGACTGGACTTGCCCAAGGCGTTTTACGAATCGATTGCCGAGGTGAAGGATGCTGCCCGCTTGCAATTGAAAATTTCCGCTCCGGAGGCAAAACGCGTTTACCGGTTCTACGGTCCTAGCGCGAATGTTGTCCCGTTCTTGCGGATCAAGGCCTATTCGCGCAATGCCGATTCTAGCGAAAACATCTCGCAGCGCGACGTGTATAAGAATGTGTGGGCGTTCCGCTCCGCTATCGTCAGCAACCGGACGGAAACCTGCTCCGATTGCGTCGTGCTGCACGGCGGCGTTCTGGAATCGCTCCTCGTGGAAATCCCTTCGGAAAAAATTCTTTCCGCCCTGGGCGATTTATATGGAGATGAATTCCCCTATACGAAAGGCGACAGTGTCGATGTGCGCCAGGCGGTAGTGCTTGCGCAGCTGTCGATGCCGAGAAGCTCTTCGACGGAAGGTTCCGAGCTGGGATTCCCGGTGCAGGTTGTCGCATCGACCTTTGTGGATTCTAGCGGACACGATATGCAGTCTTCCGAGGTTTACAAGCTGAACAGGTCCTATATCAAGAAGTACGGGCACCCGAACCTGGTGTTCCTCGATGGCGATACGCTCGGGCTGCAGCTTACGAATGGAATGAGGTCCTTTATCAACCGCTCAGGAAAAGGCGCCAAGATGCGGGTTGTACTTCGCATGGGATACTCGATGATTTCTCCGTATGATACGCTTTACTACGACCGCGTAACGGACAAGGGGGATTCCGTCCGGATCTTCCTAGATTATTACACCTATTCGCGGTATGATTTTACGGACTATATCGGGCAGCCGATGAACCTCAAGCTTTGGCTTGCGACGAAACGGGGGGATGAAGAATGATTCGGAACGCGCTTGTCGGTATCTCCCTGTTCGCAATTTTGGGAAATGCCGCTTCGATGATGGGCCTAGAAGCCCTCGGAAAGCCTACGGAAGCGGCGACGGCGATTTCTCTTGGCCGCGGATTTTCGGGCGGCGCGAAGGCGGAAAGCGGATATGTTGAATGGAACCCGGCGTCGCTTGCCTTCGAGCGGAACACTTCGTTTAACGCGACACTCCTTTTTGAAGAGAACGTGGCGAAGAGCGACGAAAAGTCGTATGCGTCGTCTTCGCTTGAAATCCCTTCGCTGTCGTTTGCGTTTGCGCTGAGTCGTTTCGGTACGGTATCGCTTGCGCTTTCGCAAAAGTACACGTCGAACCTGGATGAAAAAGTCGATGATTCCCTGAAGACAAGCCTGGCGAACATCAAGTACCAGGGAAACATTTACGAAATCACGCCGGCCTATGCTGTCCGGTTGCCGTTCTTCCGTCGGCTGTCGCTCGGATTCTCCGCGCATTTTGTGATGGGAACCGTTTCCCGCGAACTGACCCTGGGGGCGGACAATTCCCAGGTTCCCGCAGCGGACGCCTGGGCGACGAACAATGCGGAGCTTACGGAATCCGCCGATGGACGCTTTGAAATCAAGAACCATCCCGCCTATTACACGGGCGCTGTCTTTTACAAGGGACTGAAGGCTTCGTACTATTTTTCCTATACAACGGCGTACACGCTGAAGAACAAGCTTGAATACAATCTGACGTTCAGCCAGACGGATACGCTCGTCCCGTCAAAGGTCTCGCGCGAGATCGATGTGCCACCGACATTGGCGACAGGTTTTGCCTATCGCTTCAGGAAACGCCATCATATTATGCTCGACTTCATGCTGCGCGACTGGGATGCGGATATTGCGAATATCGCCGGGGCGTGGAATCTCGCGGATTCAACGGATACCCAGACGGAATTTATCGTCGCCTTGGGTTACGAGCGGAGCGGTTCGACAGATTACTTTAAGAAATATGTCCAGCGGATGGATTTTCGCGCGGGAACCTGGTTTAGAAATTATTACATTGCAGACGTCAAGGAATACGGGGCCTCTCTCGGTGCCGGATTCCCGCTCGGTCGGCGGAACACAAAAGTGGATCTCGCTATCCAGGGCGGTATGCGCAAGTCGGATGACGGAACGATCTGGGACGAAACGTTCATCGGTGTTTCTGTCGGCTTGACAGGCGTTGGCAATTGGGGCAATAAGCCGAAAACGGTGCATTAGGACACCAAAGGAGATCGACATGAGTTCGAAAACAAAAGTTTCTCCGGCAAAGAACAAGGTCGTTTCGTCGATGAAGAATATCGTCAAGGATGCCTTGAAAAAAGAGAAGGCGAAAGTCGAGGAACTAAAGGTCATTTCGCAAAAGGCAGAATCCAAGGTCGAAGAGCTGAAGACGGCTTCTCGCAAGGCAAAGGCTAAGGTCAAGTCCAAGGTTGAGGAAATCAGGAAGTCCGTGTCGAAAACCGCTTCGGCGAAGCGTTCCGTAGGAAAAAAGGAATCCGCTCCCGTAGAGAAGAAGACCGCAGCAACGGAGAAAATTGTCGAGAAGACGAAAAAGGTCCCGGTTGCGAAAACCGTACATGCGGAAAAAGTCGAAACGCTCAAGGTGACTTCGGACTTCTCGCCGGAATACCTCGTCCTGATGCAGCGCGACCCGAATTTTCTCCATGCTTTCTGGGATGTGAAGGAAGAACGCCTGAAAAATGCGCTCCACGGAAAGAAGTCTCTAGTGCTCCGCCTGTATGACGTCGCTTCGGACTTGACTATCCGGAAAAACAAGAAGCGCAAGTTCCGCGACATCGAAATTCCTGCGGATGCGAAAAGCTGGTATGTGCAAAACCGGAAGGAGGTTTCATTTTGCGCGTCCCTAGGGACGAAAACGTCTGCGGGTAAGTTTGAACCTCTAGTCGAAGCTCCGGCGATGCAAGTTTTCAGCTACGAGAACGTCAAGCAGTCGGACCTGAAAACGGACAACATTTTCTTCAAGGCTTCCCTGGGCGGAGCGGGCATCGGAGGCTTTGGCAGTTCCGGACTTTCTAGCCAGTCTGTCGCCAAGTGGCTCGAACATCTGGCGAGTTCCTCGGAATCGTTCTTCTCCGGGGCTCTTTCAAGCGCCGCGTCCCTTTCTAGCGGTGCGCTCTTGCCCCCGCCGACTCCGGGTTCCGTAAGCTATGGCAAGGATTTTTTCCTGTGGGTCAAGACCCGCTTGATCGTCTATGGCGGAACGCGTCCAGACGCCCATCTCCAGGTACGTGGCGAACCGTTCCCGCTCAATCCGGATGGAACTTTTTCCTTTGAACAGGATCTTCCCGATTCCACGCAGATTATTCCTGTCTTTGCGACGGACAAGGACGGCGACTTTCCGACGACAATCGTTCCGGTTGTAATCAAGCGTACGGAATGATCGGTGGACACATGAACTCGGACTGCAAGGGCCGGCTCTACCTCTTGCTGCATGCGCATTTGCCGTTTGTGCGGAATCCGCATTATGAGCGTTTCCTCGAGGAAAACTGGCTTTTCGAGGCTTTGACGGAAACCTATCTTCCGCTAATCCAGGCTTTGTCCAGGCTTGCGGAAAAAGGTGTTCCGGGAGTCTTGAACCTGAGCGTCTCCCCGACGCTTCTCGCGATGCTTTCGGACGAGCTCCTTTTGACAAGATATTCCCGGCATCTGCAGAAGTTGCAGGAACTTGCGTCTAAGGAATTGAAACGTCTTTCGGGTGATTCGGAACGCCTGGAAATTGCGAAGTTTTATGCGGCACGCATTGTGGAACTTTCCGAAATGTGGGAAAACCGTCTGCGACGCGATATCGTTTCAGCCTTTTCTTCCCTAGAACGCCGTGGAAAGCTCGCACTCCTTACCTGTGTCGGGACGCATCCCTTTCTGCCCGCATACCAAGCGGAACCCGAAGCGATTCGTCTGCAGCTCCGCTTGACGGTGGAAGCCTTTCAAAAGGCTTTTGGCCGAAATCCCAAGGGAGTATGGCTTCCGGAATGCGGTTACTTTGACGGGCTTGACGCCTATCTCGCGGAACAGGGGTTTGAATATTTTTTCATGGAAACGCATGGAATCCTGCTTGCAAGTCCTGCTCCGAAGTTTGGTGTCTTTGCTCCGGTAAGAACACCGGCGGGGCTTTTGGCTTTCGGCCGGGAACAGTCGAGTTCCGTGGAAGTCTGGAGCCGGGAGCGCGGCTATCCCGGACATCCCGACTATCGCGAATTTTACAAGGATATTTCCCGGGAGCTTCCCCGCTCTTATCTAGGCGATTACTTTTTTGCCGGAAATTCTCCAATCGATTCTGGATTCAAGTATTACCGGATTACCGGTGGAGAGGACAAGGCGCTTTACCGTCCGTGGTTAGCGATGAACCTTGCGCGGGAACATGCGCGACTTTTTGTGGCGAACCGGGAACGTACTGCAGTGGAGCTCGCTTTGGACATGAATTCGAAGCGCCCATGTATTCTTTGTCCCTACGACGCGGAACTGTTCGGACATTGGTGGTTTGAAGGTCCGCAATTTATCGAGTCTGTCTTTGAACGGGCAGCCGCTTCGACGTCGATACGCCTCTCTTCGGTAAACGAGCTGTCGCCTGATCCGTGGGATAGGGAAATTCACCGCCCGATTTTTTCTTCGTGGGGAGAAAACGGCTTCTCGTCGGTTTGGATAAATTCGGAAGTGGATTTTATCTACCCAAAGTTTTTCCGGATGTTCGGCATTTTCAGGAAATGCCGGACCGAAGCGCGCCCGACGAAATTTCAGAAGCGCATCCTTGCCCAGATGCTTCGCGAACTGGCACTTTTCCAGTCTTCGGACTGGGCCTTTATGATCCACAACCATTCGGCAGCCGATTATGCAAAGCGACGTTTAGAAGAACACGAACGGGATTTTATGAAGCTCGCGGCGATGTTTGCCGGGGAGTTTGCCGATGAATCCTTGCTCGGGGAAATCGAAAAACGGGACAATCTTTTTCCGTGGATCTTTGGTTAGAACCGCAGACGTTTAAACTTTTAGAATGCTGGCTAGCGGAATGGACGGCGTCATTCCCTTGCTTGACAATGGAATCTTAGAGATTACCGGGTCTATGCCCGATATTCAGAGCTTAGTCGGGAGAACTTAGATCTTTGAACTGCGGGATTTAAACTGCTGAAAACAGAACATAGATGTCTGCAAATCTAAGCTCTAAACTCTCAGCTCTAAGCTCGGACTGCGGATCGCTCGACAGTCTAATTCCTAGTCCTTAATTCCTGTTCCCTGGCCACTAATTCTCTTCGAGCGGGTACTTCAGGTAGAAGCTATGGTGGACGACTTTTGGCGAGGTCTTGGGAAAGTCCAGAATGGATTGGAGACCGCGGGATTCCTTGCGGGCGAGCGCGCTTTTCACGATGAGAATGCTGCTTTCGACCGCATTGCGGAATTCGAGAAGCGAAACCGATTTCGGATCCGCTTCTTTCATCGCCATTTCGACTTCGCGGTTGAATTCCCGGAGCTTTTCGAGGCCGGCCTTGAGGCCTGCGACAGAACGGACGATTCCGCATTTGTCCCACATGAGCTTTTTCGCTTCGAGGGTTCGCTTTTTCCAGTGGCGGTCCTGGGTCATAGAGATTGTTTCGGAGGGAATGTCCGGTTTGCGAAAACTCTTTTTAAGGATGCCCGTCTTTTCCATGTTTTCAACGGCCCGGAGAGCAAAGACGACGCTTTCGAGAAGCGAGTTCGAAGCGAGCCGGTTTGCGCCGTGGACGCCTGTCGCCGCGACTTCTCCCGAAGCGTAAAAACCTTCGAGCTTTGTCCGAGACCACGTATCGACGAGAATTCCGCCGCACATGTAATGCGCTGCCGGGACGACCGGAATCCAGTCCTTGGTCATGTCGATTCCGACGGAAAGACATTTTGCGTAGATATGCGGGAAATGCGTCCGCGTATCTTTCGGATTATGGGCGGTGACATCTAGATACATGCAGGGTTCGCCGGTGCGTTCCATTTCGCGGTGGATGGCTCTCGCGACGATGTCTCGCGGGGCAAGGGAACGGAGCGGGTGCACGCCGTTCATGAATTCTTCGCCCTTGGAATTTTTAAGGATTCCGCCAAAACCGCGGACCGCTTCCGATATGAGAAAGGATTTCTTGAGGTTCGGAGCGAAAAGGGATGTCGGGTGGAATTGCATAAACTCGACATCCTGGATGGCCGCTCCGGCCCGGGCTGCGATGGCGATGCCGTCTCCGCAAGCATCGGGAGGGTCTATCGTGTGGAACCAGAGACGTCCCGCTCCGCCGGTTGCCATCAGGGTGACCTTTGCGAAGATTGCTTCGGTTTTTCCTGTCTTCTGGTGGATGATTTTCGCGCCGAGTACGCGCTTTTTTGCCTTGTCTAGAACCAGGTCCTCGATCAAGGCGTTTTCTAGGAACGTGATGTTCGAAAACTCGTGGAGCTTCGCTATCAGCGCCCGCATGATTTCTTTTCCCGTCAGGTCTGCGGCGTGTAAAATTCGGCGGTGGCTGTGTCCGCCTTCGAGGTGAAGGTCAAAGGGGATTCCAGAATTGTTTGCCTCTGCCGGCGTGAAGCAAACGCCCCATTTCACCAATTGATCGATGGTTTTCGGGCCGTTTTCGACTAGAATCTTGACCGCGTTTTTTTTGCAGAGGCCTGCGCCCGCTTCGCAAGTGTCGTCCTGGTGGAGTTTGAAGGAATCCCTTGGATCCGTTACGGAACAGATTCCGCCTTGCGCATAGTTCGATGAACCGTCCGGCTTCGCCCCCTTGGTGAGAATGAGAACGGTGTGCCCGTGTTCTGCAGCCTTGATGGCTGCGCTCAAACCGGAAATTCCGGCGCCGAGGATCAAAATGTCGTACACTGTGGCCTCTGGAGTTGATGTTTCGAAGGCGACACCCATAATAGAAAAAAAGCGAAATTACGGCTATACAAAAGTCCGCTTATCGGAAAAGAGTTCTTTTTTTATTACATTTGGCAAAAATCAATGGAGTTTTCTCTATGCTGACATGGATTAACGAAAACGCGAAATGGGTTATTGCCATTTTTGCCGTAGGTATAGCACTCGGACTCTTGGCGATGGATCGCACGCCGGAACAATCTCACCAGTATCCGATCGGCCGTGTGGATGGCCACGAGATTTCCTATGCGGAATACAACAACCGCGTGAACCGGATTACCGAAGCGAATTACCGCGGACAGAGCCTTTCGGATGAACAGCGCGCCCAGCTGCGCAGCGAGGTCTTCCGTACGTTTGTCCAGCAGAAACTTCTCAAGTCCCAATTCGAAGCGAACGCACTCTATGCGTCTGTCGCCGAGATGAAGGCGGAACTGAAGAACAATCCGGACGCGGTCCGCCGGATGGTGAGCGAAGAGGCCCAGCAGCGCATCTATGCGATTCAGGCGAGTTCCGCGAACGATCAGGAGGCGTCCAAGAATATCCAGGCCTATCTCCAGACGCTCCCGCAGTTCCTGCTCGATACGGCTTTTGACAAGGCAGCGTTTGATGCCTGGCTCGAAACGCCGTCCGCCTATGAATGGATCAATATGCAGAGCTATGAACAGGAACTCAAGTCAATGACGATTCCCCTGCACCAGCTCCAGATTTTTGTGACGGCGAACGTCCACCCGACGAGCCTGGAATCCCAGTGGAATGTGAACAACCGCTTGACTTCCCAGAATGTCGAAGTCGCCTTTGTCTCGGCGGATGACTTCAAGGTCGATCCTTCTTCGGTGGATAGCCTCAAGGTGAATGCCTATTTCAACGCCCATCCGGACAGTTTCTTTGTCGAACGGGACGAAGTCCGTTTGGCTTATGCCTGTCTGCCGCTCCTGCCGACGGCCAAGGATGAAGAGGAAATCCGCAAGTATGCGATGACCGTCTATTACCAGCTGAAGGATTCTTCCTCGGTGTCAAGCTTTGAAGATATGGCAAAGGTTTCGAGCGAGGATGTCGCGTCGGCGGCAAACGGTGGAATTCTTGGCGATTACACGGCTCGCGGGACATGGGTCAAGGAATTCGAGGATGTCGCCTTTGCGCTGGATTCCGGCGAAATTTCGGAACCGGTCCGTACGCGTTACGGTTACCACATCATCCAGAGTCTCGGAAAGATGAAGGATTCCACGGGTGCAGAAAAGGTAAAGGCCGCGCATATTCTCTTCTCGGTCACCGCTTCCCCGGAAACGGTCGATAGCCTTGAAAAGATTCTTCTCGGAATCAAGACTGCGGTGGAAGAAGACGATTCCTCTTTCGCAGAGGCTGCCGCAGCCCGTAACGTTCCTTCGCGTGAAACGGCATGGATCGGCCATAGCGATGAAATCCCGGAACTCGGATTTGTCGGCGGTCTTTCCGCTTACGCCTTTGTGAACAAGGAACGCCCGGACCTTGCGGAAGGAAAGGTTTCCGGTGCGCTGAAGAACGGGAAATTTGTCCTGGTCGCGACACGAATCGATAGTCTCGCCGCGGGCAAGCGCAGCGTGGCGCTTTATTACGAGCGAATCAAGAACGGTCTGCTGCTCCAGGAATCCAAGGACGCTGCGCTCCATTATCTGAACTCGGTGGAGGACAAGGTAAAGGCTATCCAGCTAGCCGTGGATTCGAGCGGTGCTTCGGCTGCCGATTCAAGCATCGAAAAGGTGACTGTCGAAAAGGCGACAGCCTCGTTTGACGGTTTTGTTCCGGGAATCGGGTATTCCAATCCGGCGCTTTTCCGCATGTTCTCGAAGCAGAAAGTCGGCGAATGGGGTGAACCGTTTGTAACAAATGAAGGCGCCGCGATGGTCAAGATTTTAAGCAGGACCTTGCCGGATACATCGGCTGCGAAGACGGCGCTTACCGATGACTTGGCGAATACGTGGCGCTTTGGCTATGCGATGCTTTTCAACGATTTCGTTTCGAATCTTGAAAAATCCGCAAACGTCGAAAGTAACCTGGATCTTTACTACCGCGAATAGCCGGCACAAAAAATGGCGAAAAACTCTCCCGGAAAAGGAGAGTTTTTTGTTTTCTTTCCAAGCTAAATTTTGTTCGGTGGTCAATGGTGACGATAAATTTTTACATTGCAGCTGATGCCTAAGACACTCCAAGAATACTTGCCGCCAAAGGGCGATGCCGTTTCGTCCGAAGAATTGCTCGAACGATTTCTCGCCTGGGCCGATGAACGAAAAATTAATTTGTATGAAGCCCAGGAAAATGCGATTCTTGAACTTTTCGACGGCAAAAACGTCATCCTGAATACGCCGACGGGAAGCGGAAAGTCATTGGTTGCCATTGCGCTTCATTTCATGAGCTTGTCGCTTGGACATCGTTCCGCCTATACGTGCCCCATCAAGGCTTTGGTCAACGAAAAGTGGCTTTCGCTCTGCAGGGAATTCGGACCGGAAAACGTGGGGCTTTCGACCGGGGACGCTACGGTGAATGCGGACGCTCCGATTCTTTGTTGCACCGCGGAAATTCTGGAAAACCGCGCGCTTTCGGAAGGCGAAACGCTGGACTTGCAAGATGTCGTGATGGACGAGTTTCACTATTATTCCGACCGGGAACGCGGTGTCGCGTGGCAGGTTCCGCTCCTGACGCTTCCGCAGACGCGATTCCTTTTGATGTCCGCGACGATCGGAAAGACGGCATTTTTCGAACAGGCTCTTTCGAAATTGAACGGGAAGCCTTGCGTGACCGTGACGGGAACGGTTCGCCCTGTCCCTCTGGAATTTTCCTATTCGATGAACGAGATTTCGACGACTGTCCAGGGGCTTGTGAACAGCGGGAAGTCTCCGGTCTATGTCGTCCATTTTACGCAGAGTTCCGCAGCGGAAAACGCCCAGAACTTTACAAGCCTTAGTTTGTGTACAAAAGAAGAAAAGGCTGCGATTGCGAAGGAAATTTCGACGTTCCGTTTCTCGAGTCCGTATGGGCCGGAGTTCAAGCGTTTTCTCAAGCAGGGAATCGGGCTTCACCATGCGGGGCTTCTGCCGAAGTATCGCATTCTGGTGGAAAAGCTTTCCCAAAAAGGACTTCTCAAGGTGATTTGCGGGACGGATACGTTAGGCGTCGGCGTGAACGTTCCGATTCGGACGGTTCTCTTTACGCAGCTCTGTAAGTATTCGGGCGACAAGACGGCGATTCTCGCTTCGAGAGATTTTCACCAGATCGCGGGACGCGCGGGCAGGAAGGGCTTTGACGATGTCGGGTATGTCGTCGCGGAAGCTCCCGCCCATGTCATTGAAAACGCCAAGCTTTCGGCGAAGGCTTCGCAAAGCGGGAAAAAGTTCGTGAAGCGGAAACCTCCGGAGCACGGCTTCGTGATGTGGGACGAAGGAACGTATCGGCGGCTGATCGATTCGCCTCCCGAGCCTCTCGTTTCCCGGTTTGATGTTTCGCATGGAATGCTCATCAACGTTCTCTCCCGCAAGACGGACGGATGCGATGCGATGAGACGATTGATCCGGGACTCTCATGAAAGCGCCAAGCGGAAAAAGGAGCTGATGCATCGCGCGTTCTTGCTGTTCCGTTCGCTGGTCGAAAAGAATATCGTGGAATTCATTCGAAGTCCGCGGCCCGGGATGGCGCACGTGCGCGTCAATCTGGATTTGCAGAACGATTTTGCAATGAACGAGCCGCTTTCGCTTTATCTGCTCGATACGCTTCCGAAGCTCGACCGGGAAAGTCCCGACTTCGCGCTGGATGTCATTTCGCTCGTCGAATCGATTGTGGAAAATCCCGAACCGATTCTGCGGATACAGCTCCGTCGGGCGCGGGATGCTCGCTATGCGGAACTCAAGGCGGAACACGCCGAATACAATAAAATCCAGGAAGAACTCGACAAGGTCGAATACCCGAAACCTCTCCGCGAATTTATCTATTCGACGTTCAATGAATTTTCCGACGAACATCCATGGGTTGGAAATTTGAATGTCGAGCCGAAGTCTATCGTCCGCGAAATGCTCGAAAGTTTCGATACGTTCAGCGGCTATGTCAAGAAATACGGGCTGCTTCGCATGGAAGCGGTTCTTTTGCGCCACATCAACTATGTGTACAAGGTTCTTTCCCAGACGGTTCCTGACAGTTTTAAGACCGATGAAGTCCGTGAAATGGAAGACTATCTGGGCGAAATGATTCGCCGGACGGATTCGAGCCTCCTCGAAGAATGGGAACGCTTGAAAAATCCGGAGTTCGAAGTGAAGGAAGCCGCAGCGGAAAAGGCTTTCCATGCCGGCGAGGCGGCAAATGACATCACGCTCGACAGGAAAAAGTTTTTGGCCCTTTCGCGGTCCCGCATCTTCTCGTTTTTGTCGCTCGTCCGAAACGGGCGCTTTGGCGAAGCGCTGGACCTGCTTGCCGAAGACCTGGAAGAAGGCGCACCGCTTGTCGATGTGGAAGGCGTTCCCTGGACGGAAAAAAGGCTTTTTGAAATCTTTGCGGATTACACGGCGGAACATGGAAAGTTCCGGCTCGATGCCGAAGCGCGGTCCTTGTCGCATACCGTTTCGGTCTGGACGAAGGAAACGTTGAAAATCCAGCAGGTTCTCGTTGACGATTCCGAGTACAACGATTTCGCCGCCGAATTTGATATTTCCCTTTCCGATTCCCGCGTGGCGGGCGCTCCGCTGATTTCCCTTGCAGGTATCGGTCCGATTGGATAAAGCTTCGGTTAATTACTTCACAAGGATTGACTTTCCTCCGATTTCCAGGATGGCGGGGAGCGTCGGAAGCGAATCGCATCCGATGCCTCCACGAGCGAACAACACCGTAAAGTCCTACTCTGGGTTTTCCCATGGACAAATCAATGTCGTTGCAGGCGAGTTCTTCTTTCATCGCTGCAATTTTTTGAGTAATTTCCTAAAAAACGCCCATAGCAGATGACGGTGCCGTTCATGGGCAACATCTCACATCCCCCTCTCCAGCGAGTAGTCCGAAATTTTAATCAAAGAATCCAGGATGCCTGCCAGATGTTTTTCCGTTTCCGGATTTTTCTCCGAAAGATCTTCATTTTGGTGCGTATCCTTTTCCTTGAACAGCCAGCGTTTTTCGTTCGCTTGGATCGGGTAGGGGGAAACGAGACGGTAACCTTCTAGCCCGACGGCTGCTGTGTGGAAGTACGCTCCGAGCGAAAGCCCCGTTCCCGTTCCCCGCAGCAGATTGTGTCCCATGAAAATGTTGGGCACGGCGATTCCCGCAAGTTCGAGAATGGTCGGGGCGATGTCGATTTGGGCGGTCGTAACCGTATCGCGCATCTGTCCGATATCCTTGCCGGCGATGAGGAACGGAATCCATGTCGCATTGGAAAATCCGCCGCCTGTCATCGTGGAAACGCCGTTTTCGCCGAGCGGAAATCCGTGGTCGGCAAGAATGAGCAAGTAGGTGTTTTCAAACCATTCCTCGTTTTCGATTGCGCGGATGAACCGGGCGAGCTGCCGGTCGGCGTATCGCATCGTGAACTTGATTCTTTCCGTGAGGGGCTTTTGCTTTTCTTCTTCTGGCATTCCCGCGGCGAAGTTGAACGGGTAATGGTTGGAACGCGTCGCAAGTGTCGCTAGGAATGGAGACCCTTGCCTTGAAAGCGTGTCGCGGACATAGGAAATCGCATGGTCGAAGAAAGTCGAATCATCTTCGCGGCTTCGGTCGTAATGCTCGGCGTGATACCATTTCGCCATCCAGACACCGAGATTGTCCCAGGCCGGGTCGGCGGCGGAAAAGTAGTGGGCAACGTATCCCGAATCCTTAAGGACCGAAGCAAAGCTCGGAAGCCGTACGTGGGCGAGGTCGGTCGCTTCGGCAAGGTGCGAATGGTGGGGAATGCCCGTGTGCGTCGAAAGAATGCCGCCTGTTGTGGGGATCCCGCTTGCATACATGCGTTCAAAGGCTCGTGCATGGGCCGCGAGAGAATCCAGGAACGGTGTCGGAGACGGTTCTCCGGGATTCAGGTAGCCGACGTTCAGCCCGCGGTGGGATTCGAGGAAGACAACGATAAAGTTGGGCTTTTTCTTGCGCCTTGCGGCAAGGCTTTCGCTTTCGAGAAGTTTCTTTTTGGGAATGCGGTATAGCGGCATCCTGGAAACGGAATCCGTCGGAAATTCCCATAGGGAATCGCCTTCGACTTCTTGCCATAGATCCTGGTAGAATTCTCCATATCGACCGATTTCGGAGATGCCTGGATTCCCACGGTTTTCGTTTTCGAAAAGTTCTTCGTAGACTAGCGAAACAACGGGTTTGAGCTTTGTCATCCGGGCATGTCCCGTCCAGATAACATGGATGAAAAGGAAGGCGAGAACATAAAAGGCGACCATGGAAACAAGAGCCTTTCGTGTGCCGAAACGTTTTTCCTTTCGAAATGTCCAGCGCAAGAACAGGCGATAGAACGCGTATGTAGCGGGCAGGATCAAGGCGAGGACAAAGAACTGCAGAAAGGGGACCGATCCGTCGTTTGCCACGTAATCCCAGAACATCTTGAGCGAAGACGTGTCCTTGTACGTGTTGACGATGCCAAAGGAAAGATGGCTTCCGAGAAAACGCTGGACTTCGTCGTCGAGAAGCGTGAACAGGAGAACGACGGAATGGAAGACCGCATAGAGCGCGAGCCACAGCGATTCGAACGGGAACTTTTTCGAAAGTCGGGCATTGGCGAATTTCGCACGGATGATTTTCGAAAGGAAGAGGACGAGTAAAAAAACGGCGAGCGAATTGCCTATCCACAGAAAATCGATGCATATCGCGTGGAAGATATACCAGTCCGGCTTGCTGACAAAGGGAAAACCGTAGGGATTTTCGCGGAAAAGGAGCAGGACGCGCAGCAGAATGTGCGAAATCCAGAAGGCGAGCGAAACGAGAATCCACTTGGGGAGGTGTAACATCTTTTGTGAATCGGAAATCGGAAGTGTGAATTTTTGCATCGACTGAAATTTAAACATTTTGGCGAAAATAAAATTCTATCTTGTGCCAACGATGAGTGAAGCTTTAGAAGCCGACAGTCGTTTTTTAAGGAAAGGCGTTCTCGTTAATATCATCGGGACGGTATTGAAGGTGTGCGGTCCCATCTTGACGATTGTTCTTGCGCGTGTTTTCGGCCCTGCGGAATTTGGCGTATTCGTTTCAACGCAAACCCTTTTGCTTACGATTTCTCGTTCGGCCACATTGGGACTCGATAAAGGTCTTTATTGGTATCTTCCCCAGAATCGGCTTTGCGGAAGGATTGCGTACGACGGCATTATGGAATCGTTTTGGACTGCGGTTTTGGTTGCCCTGATTTGCACGGTTGCCATATTTGCGGGGTCGTTCACACCCCTGGTATCCAAGGAATTGCCGTGGTATGCCCTGTCGCTTGTTTTTTATGCGGCTTCGTATGTTTTGAGCAATACGTCGGAAGGAAATCGCAAACCGCAAAATGCCATTTTTATCAATTCGTTTTTGGTTGCGGTTCTTTCTCCGGCTTCTTCCATTGCCATGCATTTTCTTGGGATTCCTCATGCTCTTCCGCTAGGACTTCTCGTAGGTCAAATTGGAGGATTCTGTCTGCATTTTTTCCTTGTCCGGAAACAGTTCCCGGAAATGCCGGTTTTTCCCGGAAAACGTATATCCAAGGCGTTGCTCACCTATTCGCTTCCGCTGGGATTCAATGAATTTGTATCGTCTTTCCTTATCCGTTCGAGTCTCTGGATGGTGATGCTTTTTCTTGGACCGGAAAAGGCTGGTGCCTATGGAATCATGGTGACGATTTCCAATGCGCTGCAGACGATTCGGGTTGGCTTTACGCCGATTTTGACTCCTGTGGTTGCCGGAATGAATCGTGAACGGCTCCATACCGATTTGAAGCCAGTCTTTTCATATTGCGTTTCGATGGTAACGTTCATCCAATTGCTAATAGGATTTTTCATCATCCTTTTCCCGAACGAAATTTTGAGCATAGCAGGAAAGGATTTTATTGTACAGCCTGAAGCCTTGGGAATTTTACTTTTGGTACACCTGCTTTCCGGTTTTTGGGGAATGTCGCTTGTGATTATGAACGGCATTGGCAAGAGTCTTTACACGCTGAAGATGAATCTCTTTTCCCTTGCCATTGCACTGGTTTCGGGATACTTTCTTATTCCCGCCTTTGGACTTGTCGGAGCGGCATTTTCGATGCTTGCCTATAATGTTGTCGCCATGATTTGGAACAATATTTATCTCGCAAAGCTAGGGCTTTGGCCGTATTCCCTTGCGCTTTTGAATCGGGGCGTGTGGATTTGCGTACTGATCGTTTGTTACATTTGTCTGAATATTGAAACCGTGGAATTGAACCTGTGGCAGAAGGGACTTGTCTATCTTGTAGCTGTTACGGCTCTCGGTGGGCAGTGGCTGTACGATCAAAAGAAAACGGCACGTTAGCAGTGCCGTCTGTTTGGCTGTCACTTCATTTTTTTTACGATGTCGGATGTCGAAATGCCCTTGGTGTAGGGAAGATATTCGATGGAAACCCCGAGAGGGGCAAATTGTTTTTCGGTTTTTTTGTACCGCTCGGAACCTTTCCAGTCGTCCCCCGAAAAAAGGACATCGAAATGGAATCGGTTAAGGGCTAGCATTTTATCGTTTGTCACCTCTGTATTCACGATGTGCGCCTCATCGACACATTTCAGCGCAGCAACAATTCTTGCTCGGTCGGCTTCGTTGCAAACAGGTTCCTTGTGCTTGTTGTTCCGTACATAGTCATCGTCACAAACGCCAACGATCAAGTGGTCGCATAGCGCCTTGCATCGCTCGAGCAGGTTCAGATGACCGATGTGAAACAGATCGAAGACTCCGACGGTATATCCAATTTTGTACTTCATCTATCTCAATATATTAACTTTTAAATTGATTTTGTTCAATTTGTTTTCGGAAAAATGTGCGCAAGATGTATATTTGGACGTGAAATGAAGAAAATTAAACAGCAAGAATGCAGGCAAATCCAGTTGGCGATCCTGGATGAAATAGCCAAAATTTGCAAAGAAAACAATTTAAAGTATTACCTCGCCTATGGAACCTTGATAGGTGCAGTTCGCCACAAGGGCTATATTCCTTGGGACGATGACGTGGATATTTGCCTTGTTCGCGAAGACTATGACAAATTGCTCTCCATTTTAAAGAACAGGGATTTAAACAAAGTCGAATGGCTTTCTGTTGTCGATAGCAAGGATGCGCATTTTTATCACCCATTTGCCAAGGCCGTTGATAATAGGACTGAAGTCAAAATGGATAGGCATAAGGATACCATCGGAATTTGGGTGGACTTGTTCCCCTTAGATGGTCTTTCTTCATCCATGTTCAAGGCAAAAGTCCAATTTCTCGTCTGCAGCTTTCTGCGCATTGTGGCTTTGGCGATGAGTACTGATTTTTCTTCTCGGACGTTGAGCTTTGGTACGCTTCTTTATAAGCGTTTTTTCTATGGACTAGCCACCTTGATTGGAAAAAAGCGCATCTGCCGTTTGACGGAACGCATCATGCGTCGTTATGCGGTCAAGGATTCAAAGTACATCGGCATGCTTTTTTCTGCCTACTTGTTTGATGCCATTTTTGAAAAGGAGCGCCTTTTGCCCCAGGCGACTTATCAATTTGAAGATCGTTTTTACACGGGTTTTGCCGATTACGATTACTACCTTCGCCAATCCTATGGCGACTACATGGTTTTGCCTCCGAAAGAGAAGCGGATTACCCACAATTTTGATGCCTGGTGGAAACAGGAAAAATGATGACCAAATACCTCTTTGTCTTGACCAGTTCCCCGAAGGATTTTTTCTGCGAACAGACGCTCGTGGCGATTGCGTCGCTCAGATGTCACAATCCGAACGCTTTCGTCTCGCTGCTCACGGACGACAGGACCGCGGAATCGCTTATGGGAAAGCGCGCCGTGCTGAAGGAGGCGGTCGATGAATTGAAGGTCCTCTCGCTTGACGAAAAGCTTTCTCCGATGCAGCGTTCGCGCTATCTGAAGACGGTCATGCGGAACGAGGTCGATGGGGATTTCCTGTATATGGATTCGGACATCGCGGTCGTGGGGAACCTGGATATTCCGGAGGAATGGCGCGGCGGAATCTATGCGGTGCTCGATTTTCACACGAACTTGCACAAGGCCATTAACCGGAAAAAAGTGCTGAACGCGGCGAAGATGCTCGGTTTTTCCCCAATCTTGAACGATGAACTTTTTAACGGTGGCGTGATGTTTGCAAGCGACACGCCGGAAGTGCGGGCGTTTTTTAAAAAGTGGCACGAGCTTTGGGAGTATTCGGTTTCCAAGAACTATCCATACGATATGGCGGCTCTTGCCGAAGCGGATTTTTCGTTCGGCTATCGAATCCGGAAGATGCCCGGCGAATGGAATTGCCAGCTCGCCTATGGCAAACGCTTCTTGCCGGATGCAAAGATCCTCCATTTTTTCGGCTCACGGATTATCGATCCTTGTGGACACTGTGTTCCGGATTCGATGGATGTTTTCTTGCCAAAAATCCTGCGGAAAAATTTTTACACGGACCTGAAGAATGTCCCAGTGACGGTGGATGCCGACAAAAATATCCACATGGACGAATATTATGATTCCGTCATCCGGAATGCGAAGGACGCTTTCCTGTTCCAGACGAAAAAGCTGGGGGCTTTCGGCGCGGATGTCGTGCGCTCCTACGCCTTTGCGCGAACGCTTGCATTCCTGTATCGCAAAATTCCATTTCTCGTTCGCCCGCTTGAATGGCTGGGGAAAATCCGATGAACCTGCTCTATAACCTGGTCGCGGTGCAGCCTATTCACAATGCGAAATTTCACGGCGGCGGTTCGTATGGAAAAGTCGTATTCTTTGCGTTGCTCCGCAAGCTGTTCGAAGGTGCGGAATCGCTTTCGCCGGATGCCTGTCTTTGCGCGGTTTTTGATTCGAAAAAATATCTGGATCCGAAAATCGTTTCCGCCTGTAAAAAGTTTCGGGTTCCCCTGTTCGATATCAACGAAAAGACGCCGCAGCGGATAATCGATGAAAACCGAATCGACACGTTCTATACGCCGCTTTATTCGTTAGAAAAAAAGTGGGATGTTTCCGTTCCTCGTTTCGTCTTTACGTGGCACGGAGTTCGGGCTCTTGAAATGAAATACGCTTCGCAGGGCTTCCGGTTTGCGAAGACTTTTTCGCAAAAGGCGGAAGCGCTTATTCGTTACCGGAACCTGTGGAAGAAGTATTTTTACAAGCCGAAGTATGAACGGTTGGCAAGTCGAATCGCAGAGGGAAAGGTTCTCGCGATTACGGTGAGCGAGCACAGTCGCGCTTCGATTCGGAATTTTTTCCCGGAACTTTCGCGCGTGGAGATTCCGGTCTTTTACAGCCCGATGGAAAGTGTTGAACCAGCGGGTTCGCTTCCGCCTGGAGTTTTTCCGAAAAAATATTTTCTTCTGACAAGCGGGGCGCGCTGGGAAAAAAACAATCTCCTAGCGGTAAAGGCTTTTGACGGCCTCGCCGAAATTTTCTTGAATGACGAGCCGGAGTTTAGGGCTGTCGTGACGGGCGTGCCGAATCCGAACGTCTATCGGAAGAATCTCCGCCATCCGGAGCGTTTCGTCTTTTTGGACTACGTGGAAACGGAGCAGCTTGAGCTGTTGCACCAAAATGCGTATGCGTTTATCTTTCCGTCGCTCAACGAGGGCTTTGGCTATCCGCCAGTGCAGTCGATGCGTTACGGCGTTCCGGTGGCGGCGAGCGGTTCCACGTCGATTCCCGAAATCTGCGGGGACGCAGCGCTGTATTTCGATCCGCATTCCGAGAGCGAAATTCGGAACCGGATGATTCAGCTGTTAGATACGGGGGGGGGGTATTTGAAGCGTTCTTTAAAATCCAAAGCACGGTATGCGGAAGTGAACAAACGGCAACAGGCGGATTTGGAAAAGACGATCCGGTATATTCTCGGAAATACTTCCGATACTTAACTTCCATTCGTACGGCTTTTGAACTAGCTTCGGGAAAGCCTTTTGCGTTCTTGCCGGGAGTTTATTGCATCCGGCGAAAAAATTTGAAAATAAAAAGTGTCCAGTCCAGGAGGATTTAAAATGGAACGAATTCCGGTTGCTCTTTCGTGCGATAATCGGCAGACGATGGCGATGGCTGTCGTGATGGTTTCCGCGATTAAAAATGCCGACCCGGATACTTTTTATGAATTTTACTGTCTGCTTTCAAAAGACGTTTCTTCGGAAAATCGTTTGCATTTGCAGGAATGCGAAAACTGCGGAAAAAACTGTTCCGTCTCGTTGCTGGAAATGGCGGAGCCTTTTCAAAAAATCGAATATGGAAAGTTTGTCGGGCTTGTTCATTCTGTGACGGCTCCGGCTCTTTATCGGTTGAAATTGCCTTCTATCTTGGAGCGATATGAAAAGGTTATCTATTTGGATACGGATACCTTGGTGAGATGCGATTTGAAATCCTTGTTCCATTTTGAACTGGAAGACGCTTATTTTGCAGGAGTTCCCGTGGCATGGGCGCAAGTCGATAAGAAAAAACGGGAACGCTGGCTGCGAAAAAGTAAAATTCCTGAAATGGACGATTATTTGAATAGCGGAGTTCTTTTGATGAATTTGAAAAAGATGCGGGAAGAGGCTTTTGAATGTAAATGTCTATCCCTTATCGGAAACCGTGAATTTGCAAAATTAGATCCGGCGGATCAATTGATTTTGAACTTTGTAGGCTATGGAGGAGTTCGCCTCTTGCCATGCCGATTCAATGTGACGATGAGCCATTTTAAAAATCCCGGGAAGTTGGAAGCATTCTATTCCAGAAAGGAAATTCGAAAGGCTCTTGAAGAACCGTCGATCATTCATTGGACGGGGGCTTGCAAGCCTTGGATGTATTACGATGTTCCGCTTGCGCGGGAGTGGCTGGATTATTTTCGAAAAACACCATTTGCTAAAACATCGCTGCACCGGAGTTCGTGCCCGGGAAAGTGGAAAAGATTTTTACTTCTGGCCTTGAAGTTTTTTAAGGGATGAAAACCGTCGGTTTTTTGTCGCCGCATTTTCCTTTGGAAAATCCCCAGAGCGCGATTAGATAGGCGAAGAAAAATCCGAGAAGTCCATATTCGACGGCGTCACCGATGTGGAAGTAGAGCGTGTCCTGGCTGCGAAGCGGGACTTTTCGAGAGATGATGCGTTCTGCGTAGAGTTCCGTTTTCATGTCCTCGTTGCCGAACTGGTCGATGAATGCGGAAATACCCGTGTTGGTGCAGCGGACTGCCGGATAGGCGCTTTCGATGACGCGGTAGCGGATTTGGTTCAGGTGCTGTGCCGCTGCGGTGCTTTTTCCGAACCAGCCGTCGTTGGTGATATCGACCATCAGGCGGGAGCCGTCCCGGATCGCGCGGCGAACTTCCATGCCGTAAATCGTTTCGTAGCAGATGAAAGGACTCCAGGAAAAGGGTTCAAAAACGGGCCGTTCTTTCCCCGGGACGAAATTTCCCTGTCCGACATCGACGTAGTTCAGGATGGAGAAAACATCGTCGAAGGGAATCCTTTCGCTGAACGGGACGAGATGCGTCTTGATGTAACGCGTGTATCCATTTTCGCCGGGTCTAAAAAGAAATCCGCTGTTGTAGAGGTTTACCGGTCGCGGGGGCTTGCCGTTTCTGTCGTAGTCGAGCGTTCCGATGAAGAGGCTTGTCCGCGTATCCTTGATGCGATTGTAAATCCATTCCTTTTCGCGGGAACGCTTGCGCAAAAAGTCCGGAATGGCCGTTTCCGGAAAGACGATGAGGTCCGGGGCGTTCGATTCCCAGTCGATGCTGTCGTTGGCAAGTCTCCAAGTTTTTTGGACGACGGAATCGTAGTAGGTCTTGCTCCACTTGTTTGTTTGCTGGATATTCGGCTGGACAATGGCGACGGTCGGAATTTCCGCGGAATCGTCCGCATAGAACGGGGTCGCCTCTTTCGAGGAAAGCCTTGCGGACCCGTAAGCCCAGAAAAGCGCGAGAATGAAGATCGGAACGGCAAAGAGAACTTTCTTCTTTTGGGAAAAGGCGATGGCGACCGAGAGGTTGCTTGCGACGATTAGAGCCGTATAGCCGAAAACGCCGATGAGCGACAAGGCCTGGATGAGTTCGAGTTGCTTGCCGAAAGCGTATCCGAGATGGCTCCACGGAAAGCTGAAGTCCCCGATGCTCCGCGTCATTTCCAACCCGGCGTAGAACAGCGGAAACAGCACAAGGAATAGGGGAATGTTCTTGACCTTGATGTTTCTCGCCTTGACAAATACCGCGGCGGCGATTGTATTGTAAACGCTGAAGTAGGAAATGAGAAGGATTAGCCCGATGAAAATCAGGACCGCCGGCCCGACATTCATCACGTTGTAAATCCAGTAGTAGTTGATGACGTTGTACAGAAATCCCGACCAGAACGAGGCGAAAAGGGCGGTCTGCATTCCGGAGCGTAAAAGGACTAGAAACCACGGAACAAGGAAAACCAGAGCGCCCGGACCTAGAGGAAGCGGGGGGAATGCGAGCGCATAAAATCCCCAGCCGATGCCGCAGATAAGGAGCGCGAAACGCGATTCCCGTTCCCGGATGCGGTGAAAATTCCAGACGGCAAACCGAAATAGTCCGAATAGGAAAAGCGGAATGAAAACGGCGCAGAGCTGGAGAAGCCCTACATGCGTTTGCAACAGATAGTCGGCAGCAAGCGAAAAGAAGCCTGTTCCGCAAAAGATTCCAAGAGCTTTTGGAAAATTGCTTCGAATTTTTTTTGAAAACAGGAACGGCAACGCACAGACGAAAGGAACGAGCTGCGGCGCGAATAAATAAATCCCTTCGGCATCGGGATTTGCGCGTACGAGTGCGATGTCTAGAATCGCCTGGACGATTAAAAATGCAAAAATCATAGCCCGCCTTTTCCCTGCGGATGGAACAGCAGCACGTACTCGCCTTTCGGTTCGCGGGTCTTGTAATGTTCGAGCAGCTTCGATGGCGTTCCCACGAGATGCTCTTCGAATTTCTTGGTCAGTTCGCGCATCAGCGCCACGGGAATTTCTCCGAAGACCTGGCGGATTTCATCGATGAACTTGACGAGGTTATGCGGGCTTGCGTAGAAGATGAGCGTCGAATCGGCGGATGTCTTCAGCTTTTCGAGCAGGTGCAGCCGTTGGGCGCTTTTCTTGGGCGAGAAGTTTTCAAAGCGGAAACGGTCTGTCGGAAGCCCGCTCGAAACCAGGGCGTTTATCATGGCGCAGGCTCCGGGAACGCTTCGCACGTCGATTCCTTCGCGGACGCATTCGCGGACAAGGTTGAATGCCGGGTCGGCGATGCCGGGAGTTCCCGCGTCGCTGATGATGGCGATGTCGCCTTCGTTTTTAAGATATTCCACATACTTGGGCGTCACCTCTTCCTTGTTGAAGTCGTGATAGCTTTCCGTTCTTGTATGGATGTCGTAGTGGTCGAGAAGAAGTCTCGAATGGCGCGTATCTTCCGCAAGGATGAGGGAAACCTCTTTTAAGATGCGAACGGCCCGGTAAGTGATGTCTTCGAGGTTTCCGATGGGAGTGGCGACGATGTAAAGTGTATGCATGTTTTGAAGTTAGTAAAAGTCCGAGCGGATCGTATTGTCTGCGGGGACGTTTTGTTGCAGGGCCTGTTTGATCCTTGTAGCGAGCTTTGTATGAATCAGATCGGCCCGCTTCTGGATGTAGCCGTTTCGATAAGGACCGTACCAGAAAAGCCGAATCTGTTCCTCTTCGAGAAACTTCGCCTTTTCGACGATAACTCCATCGCAGAGTAGTTCCGACAGGAGCGACATGGAAATGTCGTCTTCGCGTGGCATCGCAGGCCAGAGAGGCGCAAGAATGAAAATTCCGAGATACCAGAGGCTCGCATAGCGTTCTTCGACCTTGCCGTCGAACGAAAGGTTCAACCGGCATCCATCCGGAACCGTTTTTTCAAGCGAGCTTTTGTAAAAATTTTTCACCCTATCGGAAATTTCGACCGAATCGCCTTCTTCTTTTGCAGAAAAGAAAATTTCAAGATTTTCGTTTTCCCGGACATCGCCGGAAAAATCCGCATGGTACAGGGACGGTGCACAGGCGGAAAACAGAAGCGCGGATAGAAAGCCGAGAAAAAATTTCACGGATAAAAGATAGATTATTACATTTTTGACTATGCAATCCCTGCCGGCCTATTTCTTTTCCGATGCGCATCTGGGCGTAAATCCTCCGGGCGCAATTCTGGACCGCGAAGAGCTTCTGGTCCGTTTCCTGAAAAGCCTTGTCGGAAAAGCTTCGCATGTTTTCCTGGTCGGGGACCTGTTCGAATTTTGGTATGAATATCGCCATTACGTTTCCCGCGGGCATTTCCCGCTTTACCGGGCCTTGGGCGATCTGGTGGATTCGGGGTCGGAAGTCCATTACTTGATGGGAAATCACGATTTCGCCCTGGAAGATTTTTTTCCTAAGGAGCTGGGCGTTTCCGTTCACCGTTCGTTTGTATGTAACCTGCAGGGGCATCGGATCTATCTGATGCATGGGGACGGGATTCCCGAAAGTGACCGGGGCTATCGCCTGGCGAGGAAAATTCTCGATGCGCGCCTATCGAGATTTCTCTTTCGAAAAATCCATCCTGATTTAGGAATGGACATTGCGCGTCTTGTCGGAAACAGAAGCCGCAAGGCGGGACAAAGCCGGAACATCCAGATTCAGGAATACCTGGACGCTTCGAACGCAAGGATGCGAGAATACCGTTGTGATATCTGCGTACACGGACATCACCATATTTCCGGCATTTGGGAGGTTTCCGAAGGGAAGGTGGTTTCGCCTGGGCAATGGCTTTTTGAAATGGGTTATGCAAAAATGGAAAACGGCGAGATTTCCGTTTCCCGGTTTCCAAAAGATTTGGCGTGAATATTTACTGTCCGAGGCGTTCTTCGGAAGTTTCACGGAGCTTTTTCGCTTCCTTGGTTCCCCAGAGCCTATCGACAAAGTCAAACGACAGGAACTTTTCCTTGTATGTTTCAACCCAACACCAGTGCTTTTCCTCGCCGTTTTCCGTCTTGACCGTCCACTGGTCCGGCGCATAGAACTTGTAAGTAACCGGGTTCGGCGTATTCCACGCATCGGTCTGTTCCGGCGTTTCCGTGACGCTCCAGACCTTTCCGTTTGTCCGCTGCCAGATGAATGCGTTGATGGCGACGATGACTGCTAGAAAGATGAGGCTCCACTTGAAATTCTTCTTGGTCAGGAGAAAGATGACAAGGAGGAGCAGCAGGAGCGAAAGCGCTGCAAAATTATAATGGACCGTGTAGAAAACTTTGAAAATCTCGATCATATTAACCTATCCTGAAAGTCATGATGTTTCCGGAAATCTTGACGCTTACTCGCGTATGCACATCGGGAAGCTTGACGCCGAACGCATGGAACGTTCCCATCATGGAAAGGCTCGCATGGCTGTCGATCGTTCGTACATTGAGAAGTCCCTTCTTGCCGAACGTAAACCGGAACATTTTTTTCTTTGCGTCATATTCCGGAGTCATCGCATTGTTCTTTCGCGTGTCGAGAGCCGTGATGCAGCGTTTGTCGAGGATCATCGTTCCGCGCGGATCGATGGAAATCATCGGAAGCCCTGCGGAATTGCGGCAGGCGTATATTTTCCATTCTCCGGTTTTCCTTGGATTTTTTTTCTGGAAAACGAATCGGTCGCCTTCCCGCATGATGGCGATTTCTCCGGAAACGACAGGAATCCCGACCGCTTTCATCGCGCCGCGAAGATAGAGCAGAAAAGTCTCGTTGGAAGGGAGCAGCCGAAACGATGTCGGCTTGAGCTTGGCCGTCGGAACTATCGCTATTCGATTGCCTGCCGTATCGATGGATACATCTGCATACGGAGTATTTTTCAGCTTGAACTTTTCGGCGAGTTCCCGGGTGAAGCGGATAAATCCGCGGATGTCCATTTTTGCCTTGTAGGTTTCCATAAGCAAACGTTCCTTCATAATGTCCGTGTGAAAAGTTTCCGGGAAATCCCGGAATCTCTTGTCAAGAAATCTAACAAAATACCGGATTGCAGACAAGGTAACGGCGTTAGTTTGTGCACTATTCCGAAAGGAGAACCTTTAGAATTTCGAGGAGGGAACCCCCGTTTCGTTCGACGACCGTGAAACGATCTGGGTGGGCTGTTAAAAGTTTCTGGGCGAGTTCGCGTTGCCTTGGATTGTCCAGGACGACAGTCGCCCGCTCCGTTTTGCCGTCAAATTGCATCCGGGTCTTTGTCCTGCTCAGGAATTCGGGAAAAAAAATGCGGTAGCGATCCGCGAGACGCTCTCCGAAACTTTCGGAAGGATCGACTAGGACGGCTTTTTTTCCCAGGCCCTTCGCAAAAGAATTGTAGGCGGCGATGGCGCCCGTGCCATGCCCTAGAAAGCCCGGATTCGGGGAACCGGCGCATTTTATCATGGAACGGATGTCGTCTTCGAAAAGCTTTTCGCCGGGAGAACCCTCGCTTCCGGCAGAACCGCGGTAGTTGAATCCAACGAGGCGGACAGCGGAAAACTGTCTGGCGTTTGCGAGGAATGTCGCGGCGTCCTCGCCGGCATCGGAAAAGTATAGTACGGTGTTCGGGGCGGAATCATTCAGGATCCAGCCTTGGAGTCTTTTTCCGTCTTCTGTAAGGCACAGGACCGCATTCTTTTCGAGAGACTTCGCGGATGCTTTGTCGGCTTGCGCGCGGGGAAATGCGTATCTGCGTTCCGAGACGACCATGTAAAACAGGATGCAGAGATAGATAATCGCAAAAACGGCGGTGAGGCGGAGCGCCTTGAAAAAGAGTCTTTTGAGTGTTTCCATCGCTTACTAAGATAAAAAGAATCCCGTCCTTTGTGCAGAACGGGATTCGAGGATGGGATTGGGTGTTCCTTAAAATTAGACAAATTTTTTTACGAACGTATCCCTTTGAAACGGAAAACGTTCTCAAACTGTTCTTTCTTGCGAAATTCTCGCATTTTTTGAAAACTTTGCAGTGACAGGTGTTCTCGAAAAAAAATGAAAAATGTATTTTTAAAACGTTATGAACGTGTTTGCCTATTATAATTACCGGAAATACTTGCAGGATTATTATGAGTACCGCAAGTCGGTCCAGCGCTATTTTTCCTATCGGGTGTTTGCCAAGCGGGCCGGCTATACGTCGAGCGGACTTTATCTTGATTTGGTAAAGGGCCGCAAGTCCCTCACGCCGCAAATGGTCCCGAAGTTTGTCCGTGCACTCGGGCTTTCCGAAAAGGAGGGGCGCTATTTCAGCCTGATGGTGGATTTCACCCATGCGGAAACGCCGGAGTCCAAGCAGGCTATCTTTGAGCAGATGTCTGCGCTCTTGCCGAAGACGACCAAGGCGCTCTCCCGCCAGCAGGTGGAGTATTACAGGGAATGGTATTATGTTGCGGTCCGCGAGTCCCTTTCCGTCTTGAACGTTTCCGACAATTACCAGGACTTAGCGCTTTTCCTCAACCCGCGAATCTCTGTCCCGCAGGCGAAGCAGGCTATCCGTCTGCTTTCCGAACTGGGCCTCATTGAAAAGGAAAACGGTTGCTGGAAATCCGTGAACAAGACGATTACGAGCGGTCGGGAAATTCCGCCGTTTATCGTGCACGGCTTCCAGAAAAAGATGATGGACTTGGGCAAGGCTTCTGTCGATTATTTCAGTACGGAACGTCGCAACGTTTCATGCACGACGATGAGCGTTTCCCCGCAAGGGCTCGAACGCATCATCCATAAAATTGATACCTTTCGGAAGGAAATCGTCGATATTGTCCGCTCGGACGAGCAGGAGACGATGATCTGCGAATTGAACATCCAGTTCTTTCCGCTGTCCAAGGAACTCGAAAAGAACCCGGGCGACCTGTCTGCGGGGGTCAGCTCGGTCAAGGAAGGAGAAAACAATGAAGTTTAACGGCTGGATTGCGATACTTCCTTTTCTTTGGCTGGCATCTTGCTCGGAAAGTTCCAAGGTCGCGGGCACGGCGACCGATACGGAGAATACGCTTGCGGGGACCGTCCTGCTTTCGGACAGTTCCGTAGCGAACGGCGTTCGGGTTCGGCTGGTTGCGGCTCGGGTCGGCGTTTCCAACGCGTTTCTCGAAACTTCTACCGACGAGGCGGGAAACTTTGCCTTTGACAGCGTTCTGGCGGATACGGTAAACGTCGAGTTTCGGTACGAGGCAGGCGCTTCCCTTCGGGAAGTGCAAATGCTTCGGAATGTGGCGGTCAAGTCAACGGAATCGCTCAGCGTCCGGTTGCAAAGGCCAGCGCTTCTTCGTGGACGGCTGGAGTATTCCGAAGACTCCGCTCTCTGGATGGGAGCGCACTTTTTCGTCTCGCTGGATTCGACGACTTTCTTCGCGGATATCTTTGCGCCGGATTCTTTTGAAATCCCTGCTCCGGAAGGGGCTTTCCGTCTGTCGATAACACCGGCGGATTCGGGGGCTGTCGCAAAGCTGAAGAACGCCGGATATGCGGATTCGCTCATCGCCCGCAAGCTATCGATTTCGCTTTCTTCGGGCGATACGCTCAATGTCGGAAACCTCCGCTGGGGACTTTCGAAGGATGAACCGACGAAGGCCAGACGATTGAGCGGTGTCGTAGTGAATGAAATGGGAAAGCCTCTGAAAGGCGTCGCTGTCCATGTGGTTACGGATCTCTATGGGCTCGGCATATCGGAATCGGACGGCTTTGTCACCCAGGCTGTTTCCGATTTGGACGGGAACTGGAGCGTATCCGCTCCATCGCTCGCTCTTGTCGCGGACAGTTTCCGCGTGGAGTTTCGCGGAACGGATTCTCTCGGTCGTTCGCTCGCCGGGACATCCGCCTTTATCAAGCGGGAAGCCCTCAAGTCTGCAGCGGACGAAATTCTTGTCGATACTGTCTGGATGGGACGTCCGGCAAATTTTTTTGGCAAGATCTTTCTTGTCGCGAACGCTTCCGGGAATTCCCGGACGGATACGCTCTGCTGGACTTACAGCATCCGGGTAGGATTTTTCGGGACGAGCCGTTTCCAGACGGTGAATTCCTGTGACGATGTCTGGATGGGGAACCTGCCGCCTAGTGCCCAGGATTTCGTCTTCTATTCAGGCGATGAACAGGTGGTGAAAAATCTCAAGACCGGAAAATCCAGTCCCGAGGATTACGTGAAAATTGTCCATGTAAGCCTCCCTGCAGGCGATACGTTGAAGCGTCAGGGCTTCACCTATACGCCTCCGATGGCGGCAAACGGGGCTTTTTAGACGAAAAAAAGCCTTGTTCGATGGCATTTTTGCAGAGCTTTATTGACCGAATGGTTTTTTTCTAGTATATTTGCGCTACCTTGAGAATTGAGATTTCAAAAATCGCATCCTGTGACGGATCCTTGCGGCTGAGTTTCGCCAAGGATTCTCTCGATGCGGATGTTTTTGATGAACTCCGTGTCAAGGGACCGCTTGCGGTGGAACTTTCGGTTGTGCCCGAAGGTTCGAACAGGTGGCTCCTGACGGGAACTCTTTCAGGGGTTCAGGTTTTAGAATGCTCCCGTTCCCTGGAGCTTTTCGACAGTCCGTTTACGACGCCGATCAGCTTTTGGGTGGAACTCGTTCCGGGAATCGCGGAGCAGGAACTGGACGATACGGACGACGAAACTTTTGGTTTTCGCGTGCCTAGCGTCCAGGACTATGTGGATGTGACCGAATGCGTGCGGCAACTGGTGATTCTCCAGGAACCCCTCCATCCGGTTAAGGACGATCCGGACAAGGACTTTGTCTGGGAAGCCGGCGAAAAGTCGGAGATTCCCGGCGGAGATCCTCGTTGGGAAAAATTGAAAGCGCTCAAGGACAAGATGAAACGTCCGAATGGATGAGTCTTGGACTTGGGCCGAACGATTAGGAGTTCAAAATGGCCGTACCAAAGAGAAAAACATCGACTGCCCGTCGTGACAAGCGTCGTACGCACTGGAAGCTCGAAGCCCCAGCGCTCGCTACCTGCGATCATTGCGGTTCTGCAAAGCGTCCGCACCGCGTGTGCCCGGTTTGCGGTTATTACAACGGTGTGGAAGTCATCCACATCCAGGAAGCCTAATTATTAAATCCCCATAAAGGAGTATCTTCCATGATAAGCATTGCCCTTGATGCTTTTGGTGGCGATAACGCTCCGGACATCGTGGTCCAGGGCGCCATCAATGCCGTGAACAGTTCCGATGGAAAGTTTTGCGTTGTCCTATGCGGTCCCGAGGCCGAGGTCAAGTCGAAGCTGAATCAGTTCGGTTACGAAGGAAAGCTAATCCAGGTGGTCGATGCTCCCGAAATGGTCGCCATGGACGAACATCCGACGGAAGTCCTCCGCAAGAAGCAGCATTCCGGCTTGGTGATGTGCGTGGCTCTTCAAAAGAAGGGACTTGTCCAGGCGAGTGTTTCTGCGGGAAATTCCGGCGCGATGATGGCGTCTTGCCTGATGATCCTCGGTCGTACAAGCGAAAACTTCGCCCGCCCGCCTATCGGGTGCATCATTCCGACTGCGACGGGGCATAGCGTCCTGGTCGATGCCGGCGCGAACGTCGATGAAAAGCCTGTCGTTCTCAAGGACTTCGCTCTTGCGGGATCCGTCTTTGCGGAAAGCCATCTGGGCATCCAGAATCCGAAAGTCGGTCTCTTGAATATGGGTGAGGAAGAGAAGAAGGGACCCGCCACGGTCCAGGAAGCTCACCAGCTTCTGAAAGCCGCTCCGGTAAACTTCATCGGCAACATCGAGGGGCGCGACGTCCTTTTGGGCAAGGCGGACGTGATCGTCTGTTCCGGCTTTGTCGGCAACGTCCTGCTGAAAATGTACGAAGGCTTCTTTGAATTGCATACAAAGACGTTTGGCGTTATCGATACGCCAGCCGGTCGGAAATTCAACGAGGCGTGGGACTACCGCAATACGGGAGGCGCTCTCCTGCTCGGGTTGAAAGGTACGGGAATCATTGCCCATGGCCGTTCCGACGCGAAAGCGATCGAACAGGCTTTGAAGGTCGCCTATACCTTTGCTTCCAACAATGTCCCCGAAAAAATCGGCCAGAAGCTTGCGGGCATCGAAGTCTAATGCTTCTTTGTATTTCCCTGTTCTTAGACCGTTCCGGTCGAAAAGTTCAGGGAATGAAAACGGGGCTTATTGAACAAAGATTTAAGATTTCGTCCGAAGCGATATGTTTTCGGACATTTTTTGTCCCTATTATCCTCTAGATAATTTATTTTGGAGAAAACGATGTCGAAAACCATTTTTGTATTTCCCGGTCAAGGCGCCCAGTATGTCGGCATGGGAAAGGCTCTTTCGGAAGCCTTTGCCCCGGCGAAGCTCTTGCTTGAAAAGGCGGATGATACGCTTGGCTTTTCCCTTTCGAAAGTGATGTTCGAAGGTCCCGAAGCGGATCTGAAAATGACTTCGAACACGCAGCCTGCCCTGTTTGTCTCTTCGATGATGGTTCTGGACGTTCTCAGGTCCGAAGGAATCGGTTTCGATGTTGTTGCCGGGCATTCCCTAGGCGAGTATTCCGCGATTTGCGCGGCGGGCGGCTTTTCCTTTGAAGACGGTTTGAAGCTTGTACGCCTGCGCGGTTCGCTGATGGCGAAAGCCGGAGAGGATAATCCGGGCTCGATGGCTGCTGTTATCGGTGCGAGCGACGAAAAGGTCCAGGAATTTTGCGATAGCGTCAAGGATGTCGGACTGGTCGTTCCGGCTAATTTCAACTGCCCCGGCCAGATTGTCGTTTCGGGCGAGGTCAAGGCGGTCGAAAAACTGGTGGAAATCTGCGCAGCCCAGGGCGTCAAGGCGGTTTCGCTCGCAGTCTCGGGGGCGTTCCACAGCCCGCTGATGCAGAGTGCGCAAGCGGGACTTGCCGAGGCGATAGAAAAAACAGCTTTCCATGATTTGCAGAAGCCTCTTATTGCGAATGTCACCGCGTCCTCGGTGACTGACGCGAAGGAAATTCGTGAATTGCTCGTGCGCCAGCTGGTAAGCCCGGTTCGCTGGAGCCAGTCCATGGCGTATGCGGTTCGGGAATGCGGGGTTACCGCAGGCGTGGAAGTCGGCGTGGGGCATGTGCTTTCGGGACTTCAGCGGAAAATCGACCGTTCGGTGAAGTTTTCCGCCGTGGAATCCGTAGAATCGGTACAGGCATTGAAAGGAGCGCTATGATTGATTTGAAAGGTAAGGTTGCCGTTGTAACGGGGGCTTCTCGCGGCATCGGGCTTGAAATTGCCCGGACCCTCGCTTCCCTCGGTGCGAATGTCGCCTTGATTTCGACCAAGATTCGCGAAGAACTTGCATCGCAGATTGCCGGCGAGACCGGTTCCGAAGTCAAGAGCTACGCATGTGACGTTTCGGATTCCGAACAGGTCGCTTCGACGTTCAAGGCGATTCTCGAAGCGTCCGGCCAGATCGATATCCTGGTGAACAATGCGGGTATCACTCGGGATGGCCTGATAATGCGGATGAAGGATGCGGATTTTGACGACGTGATTCGTACGAATCTCCGTTCGGCATTTCTCTGTACGCGCGCAGTTGCCCGTCACATGATGGGACGTCGAACGGGCCGTATCGTAAACATGGCGAGCATCAACGGAATTCGCGCCCAGGCGGGACAATCCAACTATGCGGCGTCTAAGGCCGGAATCATCGGGCTTACCAAGACGAATGCGATGGAATTTGCCGCTCGCGGGATTACCGTGAACGCTGTCGCTCCGGGATTTATCGGAACGGACATGACGGCGAAGCTTTCCCCGGAAACGCTCGAAAAATTCAAGAATGCCATCCCGGCGCAAAGAATCGGACAACCAAAAGATGTCGCAAACGCTGTAGCCTTCCTGGTATCCGACGAAGCTGCCTATATCACGGGGCAGGTTCTCGGTGTTGATGGCGGTCTCGGGGCGTGACTTGATATTTTACAAAAAGTTTCTAACTTTTCACAAAACCTCAAACGGAGTTAAAAATGACTGAAGAAGAACTTCTCAAGAAAATTACGGCTGTTGTCGTCGAAAAGCTCGGTGTGAAGCCGGAAGACGTAACCCGCGACGCTTCCTTCGTGAACGATCTCGGAGCCGATTCCCTCGACCGCGTGGAACTGGTGATGGCTCTCGAAGACGAATTCGACATCGAAATTCTCGATGAAGACGCCGAAAAGTTCATCAAGGTTTCCGACGTTCTTTCCTACATCCAGAACAAGCTCAACAAGTAATTTCCGGATTTTCGAAGCAGCTCTTTCGCTGGCTGTCCTTTTCAAAAGGCGGTCTGGCGAAAGGGCTGTTCTTGTTTTAAATTTTTTCAGTTTTTTTTCGATGAAGACTGTCGCTTTGTTACAAAATTGTCCTATGCTGGCGGCATTCCTTGCAAAAATTTCAAATAAATGAATCTTTGGACTTCTGTGTGGATAATGTTTTTTTTACATTGAATGTCCGTTTGATTTCATAGGAGAAATCGATGTCCGAAAAACCGATGACAAACCCGAGGGCGATTCGCGCACTGAACGATTTGAAAGTCTATGCGAGTTCCCGTTCGCTCGATGCGGTGAACTATGCGATTGCCGTGTTGGAAAAACTGGAAGAAGCCGGCGTAGAAAATCCGCTGGAATCCTTAGCCACTAAAGGAAAGTGATCATGGAAACTTTGGATACTTTGTCTCAGGCCGTTCCGAATGCGGCGGATACGCTTGCGAATATTGCCCTCTCTGCGGGAGCGGTGGCTGCCGATTCCGTGGTAAACCTCGCCGAAGCGTCAAACTGGATTTTCCGACACGGAACTTTTTGGGCGCTTGTCCCGCCGATTGTCGCGATCGCGCTTGCCTTGATAACGAAAGAGGTCTATTCGTCGCTCTTTATCGGTGTTCTGATCGGAGCGCTTTTCATTAGCCAGGGAAGCTTTTCTGTGTTTCTGGATGCGACGTTCAAGGACGGCCTTGTGGCGAAAGTGGCGGATCCGTGGAATGTCGGCATTCTTTTTTTCTTGGTCATTCTGGGGACGATGGTGACGCTGATGAATCGCGCGGGTGGTTCTGCTGCGTTCGGAAACTGGGCGCGGCTACACATCAAGTCAAAGGTCGGTGCCCAGGTGGCGACGATTTGCCTCGGAATCCTTATCTTTATCGATGACTATTTCAACTGCCTGACCGTGGGGAGCGTGATGCGCCCGGTGACGGACCGGTTCAAGCTGAGCCGTGAAAAGCTCGCTTACCTGATCGATTCGACGGCGGCTCCGGTCTGCATCATTGCTCCGATTAGTTCCTGGGCGGCTGCCGTTTCGGGTTTTGTCGATGGCGAAGACGGTCTCGGGCTTTTCATCAAGGCGATTCCGTTTAACTTCTATGCGCTGTTTACGATTCTCGCTCTCTTTATCGTCGCAATCGGAAAGGTGAATTTTGGTCCGATGAAAAAATACGAATCCGGACAGGAATCCTTTGACGAAAAACTGGATTCGATAAACGTTCCGGAAGGCAAGGGGAAAATTCTTGACTTGGTCGTTCCCATTGTACTCCTGATTGTCTTCTGTACGGTGGGCATGGTTTATACGGGCGGATTTTTCGCTTCCGGAGAAAACGCCAAGGGATTCGTCGATGCCTTTGCAAACAGCGACGCTTCGATTGGTCTAGTACTCGGTTCCTTTGCCGCCTTGATTTTGACATTGATTTTTTATCTGTCCCGTCGAGTTCTCGGGTTTAACAAGTGTATGGCGTGCGTTCCCGACGGCTTCAAGGCGATGGTTCCGGCGATTTTGATACTCTGTCTCGCCTGGACGCTGAAGGGCGTGACGGATACGCTCGGAGCGAAGGAATTTGTCGCCGGAATCGTGAGCGGAGGAGCTGCCGGCGTGATGAACCTGATGCCCGCGTTGATCTTTGTCATTGCGGCTTTGCTCGCGTTTGCGACGGGGACTTCCTGGGGAACGTTCGGTATCCTGATTCCCATCGTTGTCGCGGCCTTTAGCGGTATCGACTACAACTTGATGATCATTTCCATTTCGGCTTGTATGGCCGGTGCTGTTTGTGGGGACCACTGTTCGCCGATTTCGGATACGACAATTATGGCGAGTGCTGGCGCGGAGTGCAACCACGTGAACCATGTGAACACGCAGTTGCCTTATGTACTCTTTGTCGCGGGCGTTTCGTTTGTGACGTATATTATCGCGGGATTTGTCCGCAACGCTGGGGTGTCGCTTGTGCTTGGCGGGGCGCTAACCGTTCTAGGACTTCTGGTGCTGAAAATAAGGAATCGCCCGAAGAAAAAAGCCTAGGTTCTTCGGACGAAACGAATTTGGGATGTAATAACGGCTGCAAAAATCAGGATGCAGCCGAGCATCTCTTTTGACGAAAGGCGTTCCCCGAGAACGAGCCAGCCGGAAAGAACGGCGAATACGGATTCAAGGCTCATCAGAAGCGATGCGATAGTGGGCCTTATCTTGTTCTGGGCGATGATTTGCAACGTAAAGGCGACACCGCTCGAAAGAATTGCGGCATAGAGAAGCGGAAACCAGGAAGAAGCCTGCGAATAAATACGGAGCGCTTTTTGAATGCCTTTGACGGATGCCTGCATATCGACTAGAAACATGGGAAACGCGGAGAGGAGCCCTACGACGAGAAACTGGATGCAGGATAGCCGGATGTTATCGACGATTCCGACGAACCGATCAACAACGAGAATCTGGACGGCAAAGGCGATTGCGCAGAGGAACGAAACGGCATCGCAACGTTCTAGGTAGAAGTCTTCACGGATGCAGAGCAGGTAAAGCCCGGTGAGCGCGATGGCGATGCAAATCCAAATTTTGACGGGGCTTTTTCTTCCGAGAAAGAGACTTAGAATCGGGACGATGAAAATGTAGCATGTCGTAAGGAAGCCGGCTTTTCCTGCGGATGTTCCCAAAAAAATTCCGAGCTGCTGCAGGTTGTTTCCGAAGGCGAGAGCTGTTCCGCAAAGGGCTCCTGCGATCCAGAGAGTTCTTTTTTCATTCGGTGTCTTGGGTCGCTTTGGGCTCTTGCCGAATATGTCTAGAATCTTAAACAGTCCAAACAGGAATGCGGCTGCGATAAAGCTTCGGAGGCATGTGAATACAAAGGGGCCGGCGGAATTTCCTTCGACTTGGGCTACGAAAGTCGTCCCCCAGATAAAGGCGGTCAAAACCAACAGAAAGCTATAGCCAAGATTTGCCATGGGCCAATTATAGGAATTTGGATGGTTGGGAATCGGTGCTTAGATCTTTGTGGAGAGTCTAGAGAAATTAGGAATTGGCTATCGAGCGATCTGTAGTTTTGTGCAACCCGGATTTTTCCATGTGGAAAATCCCGCTTCGCTTGAGATTGTCGGGCTTGCCCCGATTACCGCTTCCCGAAAGCCTGGACATCTTCAACCTTAAAAATGAATATTTTTATCTTTTCCCTATATGGAAAAAAAGGGTAAAAATGTCATCCACCGCATCTTTTTGTGGTTTCGCAAGAAGTCGGGAAACGATCTGGAAAACAGTCTCGGCTATGAATTTAGGAAACCGGAGCTTTTGGCTCATGCCCTGGTACACCGTTCCTGGCTTTCGGGAAAGGAAATGCCCTATTGGGAAAACAACGAGCGTCTGGAATTTTTGGGCGATTCCATCTTGAACATGCTGGTGACGGAATATCTGTACAAGACGTATCCTCATCTGCCGGAAGGCGATCTCTCCAAGATGAAGAGCATTGTCGTATCGGGACAGGCCTTGACGAAAATCGCGCGCAGCTGGAACTTGGGTGAGTACCTTCGCGTGGGCAAGGGGGAAGCGCGAAATGGCGGAAGAAACCGCGACAGCCTTTTAGAAGATGCGTTCGAAGCGATCCTTGGAGCGATCTATCTCGACAGCGATATCAGGCAATGCCGAAAATTTTTGGAACGGCATATTTTCCCGAACATCCAGGAAGTCGTTTCCGAAGAGGATTTCATTAATTACAAGAGTGCCTTGCTGGAATATATGCAGGCACGCGGATTGACGCCTCCCGATTACGAGCTGATTTCGGAGACAGGACCGGAGCATTGCAAAGAATTCGAAATGTCGCTTGTGTTTCGGGGCGAGGAATACGGGCGTGGAAAAGGTTCTTCCAAGAAAAAGGCGGAACAGGAAGTCGCCCGAAAAGCTCTAGAGCGACTAAAAACCGAAGAAGCCTCGAAAAAAAATGCCATCGAGGCTATCGAAAAACCGGAGAAAGTTACGAAGAAGACTATCGCCAGAAAGGAAAGGGAGATGTCGCGGAAATGAAGCGTTTCGGAAACTATTTTGCTTTGGCTGTCGCATTCGGCGCACTGTTTTTTTGTTCGTGTGGAGGCGATTCCGAAAAAACGGCAAAGACCTTGGACGTGGAGTGCCCGACCGGATATCTTTACCCGGAAGATGCGGACGGCGAGTTCGATCCGGTGGCTAGCGAGGACGCGGTTCCGTGTGGAACCATTCGTCTTTGGGGCGCCGCAATGCCGAAATCGTTCAATATGTGGGAGGACTACAACAGCTTTAGTGCGGGGCTGATGAGCCTGATGTTTGAACCGCTGGTTTCTCTCCATTCGACGGAGGACAGACCGGTTGGCTTGTTGGCGGATCGCTGGGAAATTTCCGCGGACAGCCTGACATTTACGTTTCATATCGATCCTAGGGCGAGGTGGAGCGACGGGACGCGCATTACCGCCGAAGATGTCCAGTTCTATTACGATGTTATCATGGACCCGAAAAATTTAACCCCGATTTTCAAGGTCGGGCTTTCCCGGTTTGACAGGCCCAAGGTTCTCGATTCCCTGACCCTCTCCATTTCGGCGAAAACGGTTCACTGGGCGAATTTCTGGGAAGCGGCGGGACTTGTCGCTTTTCCGAAACATATATGGAGCGGCAAGGACTTTAACCAGGTACGTTACCGTTTTCCTGTTGTCGAAGGCCCTTACCGGATTTCGGATTTTCGCGAGGACCGTTACGTGGAACTTTCCCGAAATGCGGATTGGTGGGGATTCCACAAGAACTGGAACCGCGGAAAATACAACTTCGAAAAGATCCGCTACCGCTTCATGGAAGACAGGACCAAGGCTCTCGAAGCTTTCAAGAAAGGGGATCTGGACGTCTATGCGGTTTACACGTCTTCCATCTGGATGAAGCAGACCGATTTTCCCGCTGTGCAGAAAGGCTGGGCGGTAAAGCAGCGGATTTACAACCGCGAACCGATCGGTTTCCAAGGAATGGCGATAAACCTTCGGCGCGAAAAGTTCCGGGACGTTCGGGTTCGCAAGGCGCTTTCCTACCTGATGGACCGCAAGCTGATGAACGAAAAGTATATGTATGACCAGTACTTCTTGCTGAACAGCTATTACCCGGATCTTTGGAAAGACCATGCGAATCCTTCAGCGGAAAACTATCCGTTTGATATGGACCTTGCGCGAAAACTCCTTTCCGAAGCGGGATATGTTCCCGGAAATAAGGGAATGCTCGAAAAGGACGGCAAGCCGCTTGAAATCTCTTTTATCACGGCGAGCGAGGATTTGCGCCACTTGACATTCTACCAGGAAACTCTCCAGAAGGCGGGGATCCGGGTTTCCATCGAGCAAATGTCCCAGAGTACGCTCAGAAAGCGTCTGGACAATGCGGACTTCGATATGTATTGGATAGCATGGGGGAGTTCCCGTCTTTCCGATCCGGAAGCCTCGTGGTCCAGCGAAACGGCGAATGACATCGGGACGAACAATGTCGCAGGCGTTTCGGACCCTGTGGTCGATAGCCTCGTCAAGCTGCAGAAGACGGAATTCGATATTGCGAAACGAAATGAAATCTTGCGTGCGCTAGACCAGCGCCTTTCGGAAATCGTTCCCTATGTTTTGATGTGGCAATGCGATTTTCACCGGATTCTCTACTGGAACCGCTTTGGAACCCCCGATAACGTCTATACGAAATTTGGTCGCGAAGATGAAAGCGTCCCGGTCTATTGGTGGTTTTCCGGCGAGAAATCTCGGAAATTGGATGCAGCGATGAAGGCTGGAACGCCGCTGCCTATAGAAAAGGAAGAGGTCCGCGATGCAGAATGAATTTGACATAATCGTTGTCGGGAAAGGTCCTGCGGGAATATCGGCTGCTCTTTACGCACTCCGGGCGAATCTTTCTGTACTGGTCGTTGCAAAAGACGAAGGTGCGCTGGGAAAGGCCCACCTGATTGCCAACTATTATGGCTTTGCGGAACCGGTTTCCGGTGCGGAACTCGAAAGGCGTGGCGAGGAGCAGGCGAAAAATCTCGGAGCGGATTTTCTTGCCGGTGAAGTTCTCGATCTGATGTTCAGCGAGAGTTTTCATGTCCGGGTTCGTATAAACGAAGGCTCACTCGAAAGTTTTACGGCAAAGTCGGTAATCGTAGCTGCCGGGGCCTTGCGTTCAAAAGTTTCTGTTTCGGGAATCGAAGCCTTTGAAGGAAAAGGCGTGAGCTACTGTGCCGTTTGCGACGGTTTCTTTTATCGCAAGAAAAATGTCGCCGTTCTGGGAAACGGGGCGTATGCGCTTTCCGAAGCGGAAGAGCTTTTGCCGATTGCGGAAAATGTTTCCATTTGTACGCTTGGCACGGAAGCCACTGTGAAAATCCCGTCGGAATTTGCCGTGGAAAAGGAAAAGGTTGTGTCTGTCGAAGGCGACGGACGTGTCCAGCGATTACGCTTTGAAAGCGGCAGGGAAATTCCTGTCGATGGAATTTTTGTCGCGCAAGGTTCGGCGAGTGCTGCGGATCTTGCCCGAAAGGCTGGCGCCGCCTTGGAGTCAAATAAATTAATCGTTGACGAAAACCGAATGACAACCGTTCCCGGACTTTTTGCCGCCGGCGATTGCCTAGGTGGCGTCTTGCAGGTTGCCGTTGCTGTCGGTGACGGAGCGAAGGCCGGACTCGGCGCGGTCTCCTATGTCCGAAAGCTGCGAGTAAAGGATGGTACGGAATGATTCTGTCGGGAAAGAAAATTCTTTTGGGTGTGACGGGAAGCATCGCTGCCTACAAGGCCTGCGAGCTTTTGCGCTTGTTCCAGAAGGAAGGGGCGGACGTTCGTGTCGCAATGTCTCCCGCTGCGACAAGGTTTGTCGCTCCGCTTTCGTTTGCGTCGCTTTCCAGATGCCCTGTCTATCTTCAGGATGGTGCTCAGGAAGCGAGACCCTTTCAGCATATCGATTTTCCGCGTTGGGCGGATCTCTACATCGTCGCCCCGGCTTCTGCCGATTCTATCGGAAAGTTTGCCGGAGGCCTTGCGGATGATCCCGTTTCGCTCTGCTTTATGTCGAGTACCTGTGAAAAATGGATTTTCCCGGCGATGAATTCCGCCATGTACCGTTCGTTCGCCGTGCAGCGCAATTTGAAAATTCTCCGTGGATTTTCCGATACGCATGTTCTTGCGCCTTCGGACGGGGAACTGGCTTGCGGTGAAAAAGGCCCGGGCCGTTTCATGGAACCGGCGGAAATTGTCAAGTCTTTGAAACGGTACCGAAAAGTTTCCGGGAAAAAATCCAATCGTTCCGTTCTGGTTACCGCTGGGCGTACCGAAGAGGCGATCGATCCCGTCCGCTATATTTCGAATCGTTCGAGCGGAAAAACCGCGGTGGCTCTCGCCGAAGCGTTTTTGGATGCGGGCTTTGAAGTCTTGCTTGTCCATGGCCCAATGGATGTGGAAGTGCCTTTTGGCGCAAGGGACGTGGCTGTAAAAAGCGCACGGGAAATGTATGATGCGGTCCTTTCCCGGCAATCGTCCTTTGATGCGGTCGTGCACTGCGCAGCGGTTGCGGATTATCGCCCGAAGCAGGCGAGCGATACGAAGATCAAGGATAGCCGTAGCCAGTTGACTTTAGAGCTTGAACCGAATCCGAACATCTTGCGCGATACGGTCAAGAATAGAAAGCACGGACAGGTAATCGTCGGGTTCGCGCTGGAAACCGATGATGTCGAACGGCATGGACGGGAAAAGCTCGAAAAGAGCGGTGCGGATTTTCTAGTCCTGAATACGCCGGTTCTTTCGGATGGCGGCTTCGGAAAGGATGCCGTGCCTTTTGCGATTCTCGAAAAGGGAAAACCGGTTCCCCAACTGGAGTTCCATCTCAAGTCGGAGCTTGCTCAGAATGTCGTGGAACGGGTGAACGGTCGGCTGGAGGCGCCTAGTGCCTGACTTTACGGAACTTGCCAGATATCTGGCGGAGCAGATCGATGTCGGCACGGACAAGGTTATTCTAGATGAACCGTGGGCGTATAGGCCTGTGAATGCGGCGACGTCTTTTGCCCAGACGGTAGCTGTTCGGCAGACCGGTCCGCAATTAGCCGCCCCGAAAAGTTTTCCGTCGCCGGGTGCTCCTTCTGCGCCTTCGGCAAGTTCGCGAAGGTCCGTTCCGAGCGAAAAGATAGTGATTCCCGAATCGGCTTGGTCAGCTGTTCCCTCGGCGTTTGAATCGGCGGAAAACCTTGAAAATTTTTACGGAAGCCTTGCGTCCGAAAAAATCTACGCCAAGTCAGGCTTTTCAAAGGGCGAAGGCAACCTGCAGAGTCCGAGGCTGCTTCTTGTCGTCTATGCGCCGATCGAAAAATACCGGGGTGGTTACCTGGGTGCCGATGTCGGACAGATGGTCGCTCGGATGTTCGAAAGCCTCAAGATTTCCGCGGATCGAATCGGCATCACCTATTTTTGCAAGAAACCGGTGAACCGGATCGTTCTTCCCCAGGTTGCGATTCTTTTCAAGAAGATGCTCGAAAAGGAAGTTTCTCTGGTCCATCCGCAGGCGATCGTATTTTTCGGGGATAGGCTCCTCAAGCAGGTTCTTACGCAAAATGCGCGGGCGGTTGATTTCGGAGGCACTCCGCTTGAATTTGCAAAGGTCCCGGCGACGGTCCTCATCGATCCCGAAGAGATGCTGAACGATAGGCATCTAAAGCTCATCACCTGGAAGACGCATATCCCGAAGTGCGGTTTTCTTGGTTAAACTCAAGGAAGGTCTGTAAATGTCTGGCGGACAGGAAAGTTACGAAAACATCGGAAGGTCAACCCCGCAGGCGGTGGAAGCCGAGGTCGCCTTTCTCGGCGGCGTGATGCAGGATGCGAACGCCCTCTCGGATACCGTCTCGCTTCTTGAACCCGACGACTTCTTTCAGGAACGTCATCGAGTCGTCTGGGAGGCTTTGCGGAAACTGTCCCAGTTGAACATCCCGGTCGGCGTCGTGACATTGTCCGCGGAACTTGAAAAAGACGGTCGGCTTGAAACCGTCGGCGGCAGGGACTATCTCCTTCGCTTGGTCGAATCGGTGGGTAGCGCGGCACAGGCGAAGGTACTTGCCGAGCTCATCCGGAAAAAATCGACGATGCGCCGGCTGATAGCTGCGGCGACGGGTGCCATCCGCGAGGCGGAGGATCCTGCGTCCGAGCCGGACGAGGTCATTTCGAAGGTGGAAGGTGAAATCATGTCGCTGGCCGAGAGGCAGGTAAAGGATTCGCTTCGCCCGGCGGGAGACGTTGTCCAGGAGGTGCTAAAGGCACTTGAAAATCGAAAAGATGGCCTTTCGGGCTGTCCAACGGGTTTTACGGACCTCGACCGCCTGACAAACGGCTTGCAACCATCGGACCTGATCATTCTTGCTGGTCGCCCGGGCATGGGAAAGTCTGCGTTTGCGCTGACTCTCGCGGCGAATTCGAGCTTCACCTATGGGAAACGGGTTGCGTTCTTCAGTCTGGAAATGGGTGCGGAGCAGTTGATGCAACGTATCCTTTGTTCGATGGCGGGAATCGAGCTTTCCCGGTTTCGTGCAAACAGGCTGAATCGGGATGAATACTCGAAGCTCCCCGGAATCGCGAGCCGTATCATGCAGACAAATACGCTTTATGTCGATGACAACCTGGATCTCGGCATTATGGAACTTCTTTCTAAGTGCCGTAGCCTCCGTCGGAAGTCCGGTCTCGACCTGGTGATTGTGGACTACCTGCAGCTGATGAAGACGGGGCGCGAGGAAAATCGTGCTGTTGCCGTCGGAGCGATATCCCGCGGTCTGAAGATCCTGGCGAAGGATTTGAAAATCCCGGTCATCGCTCTCGCGCAGCTTTCGCGCAAGACGGAAGACCGCGCCGATTCCGCCCGCGGAGGGAAGACGCGTCCGCAACTTTCGGACCTTCGCGAATCCGGTTCCATCGAACAGGATGCGGACATGGTGTGGTTCATCGAACGTCCGTTTTACCGCAGCCACGACGAAGCCGACAAGAATAAGGCCCAGCTTTTGGTGGCGAAGCACCGTAACGGTTCGACCGCGGATATCGACCTGACTTGGGTCCCGCAGTACACGCGTTTCGAAAACTACGTCGCCGAGGAGGATGGCGCGGGAATGGCCGATGCAAACATGGGATTCGGGGATCTTGAGGGGTAGTCGATGAATGCATTGCTGGCACCGTTTCGCTTTCTGGGGCAAATTGTCGCTTCCGGGATTTCGGGGGTCGGCGAGCTGTGCTGTATTCTCTGGTTTACGATTCGCCAGGTCCCGTATGTTTTTAAAAACTGGGGCCTTGTACTCAAGCAGATGGTATCGATCGGCGTTTCGTCCGTTCCCCTGCTCTTCGTGACTTCCATTTTTACGGGGATGGTGGCGACTGTGCAGGCGTCCTTCCAGTTTCGCGGGCTTGTTGCAGACAAGTGGGTGGGAACCGCCGCCTGCAAAATGGTCCTGATTGAACTGGGACCGCTTCTTACCGCGCTGGTCCTCGCCGGGCGTGTCGGCAGTGCGCTTGCAGCGGAAATCGCTTCGATGAGAGAGAAGGAAGAACTCGATGCGCATGAAGTCCTGGACCTGAATCCGTACCGCTATCTTGCGATGCCCCGTTTCGTCGCATTCTTTTCCATGGTGCCGTGTCTTACGATTATTTCGAACTGTCTTGCGCTTATCGGAGGCTGGATTGTCGCCGTACTCGCTCTGGACATTTCGTCCTACACCTTTTACACGGGAATGCAGTATCTGTTCAATCCGAAGGATCTTTTCGGTGGCGTGCTCAAGTCTTTTGTTTTCGGGGTGGTCATCTTTTTACTCGGATGGTTTCACGGGATGAATGCCGCACCGGGGGCAAAGGGAGTCGGGCTTGCGACAAAGGATTCGGTGGTTTCCTGCTGTCTGATGATTTTGATCCTGGACCTTGCGACGGACGCCATCCTCTTCCAGTAGGTTAATTTATGCCAAATGTATCGATAGATCCCAATGATATCATGATCCAGCTTTGCGGACTGAAAAAAAATTTTGGGGCGCAGACGGTTCTCGCCGATGTAAATCTTGATATTCGTCGCGGGGAAACGATGGTCATCATCGGGCAGTCGGGCGGCGGAAAGTCGGTTATCCTAAAGCACATGATCGGGCTTTTGCAGCCGGATGACGGGGAAGTCGTCGTCGATGGCGTGACCATCAGCACGTCCAGATTTTTCGATACGCGGACCATTCGCAAGAAAATGGGAATGCTTTTCCAGAGCGGCGCGCTTTTCGATAGCATGGATACGGGGGAAAATATCGCATTTGCCCTCCGCGAACATCACCCCGAGCTTTCCGAGAAGCAGGTACAGGAAGTCGTAACGGAAAAGCTCAAGTTGATAAACCTCGTCCCGGAATTTCGGACGAAGATGCCTAGCGAACTTTCGGGAGGAATGCGCAAGCGTGTCGCCTTGGCGCGTGCGATTGCCCTCAATCCGGAAATCCTCCTCTACGACGAACCGACGACGGGTCTTGATCCGATTACAAGCGATGTTATCAACGATCTCATCCTCGACATGCAGAAAAAACTCGGCGTGACATCGGTCGTGGTGACGCACGATATGGTAAGCGCATTCAAGGTCGCGGACCGCATCGCGATGCTTTACAAGGGGCGGATTATCGAGGTGGGAACCGTCGATGAAATCAAGAATACGACGAATCCTTTCGTAAAACAGTTTATCACGGGAAAGCGGAAAATCAATCCGGAAGAAAGCGGGGATTAGGGAAATTGCGGACGTCTATTTTTAGGGATTAGGGATCAGGGATTAGGGAATAGTCAGAGCTTAGTTAAGAGAGCTTAGAACTTAGGGTTGTGAACATTTAAGTTCTTGGGATAATAGTTCGCGGACGTCTAGGTTCTTGGGAAACAGTAAGCGGAACGCGGAATGTGGAAACTTGAAACGAACTGATTTGATTGCTTTTAATTTTCAACCATCAACGATTCACTAAGCTCTAAGTTCTAACAACTCCCTACCATCCGCTTTCAACGAATTCCGACAATCCTGGCATAAATTTTTAAATTACTCGCAACAGAAATTGAGGTCCGCTAAAAATGAAAAAGAAATGGATTCTAGCTGAAATCGTATTTGCCCTTGTAGGCTTGGCTGCTTGTGGCGACGGAGAAATTTCAAAGCTGACCGGCGAAGACGAATCTCGGTATTATTTGCAGGATGCGGATTACTATGCCAGCTTGATGAGTTCCGCGATGGAAGCTTGCAAAAATGACCCGGCCTGTGCGGGAAAAATCGGCGACATAAAAAGTTCGAGTTCAAATGAAACGCCCGGCAGTTCGGCGACCGAGCCGGGCTTGAGTTCTGTCGCTTTAAGCAGTTCGTCCGCGGCGATGTCGAGTTCCGCAAAATCCAGTTCATCGGAAAAATTGTCCAGTAGTTCCGCAGCGTTGGGCAGTTCTTCGGCGGTGTTAAGTTCTTCGTCTAAAGAATCGTCAAGTTCGGAAGAAAGTTCGAGCTCCGCAGAGTTGAGCAGTTCTTCGGCGGTGTTAAGTTCTTCGTCTAAAGAATCTTCAAGTTCCGAAGAAAGTTCGAGTTCCGCAGAATCCAGCAGTTCTGTCGCAGAATCGAGTTCCTCGGAGGAGGCTTCCAGTTCATCGGGTTCGGAAATCGTCTATACAGATAAGACTTTGGAATACGGCAAAGCGGAAGTCGAAATTCCTGCCGGTGCCTATCATGTCTATTCGACGAACCGGTGGTCGGGTGCCTTGCGCTGCCGGGCGGATGTCGAAACGGAGGTGCTTGTTGATGGCAAGTCGGTGACGATTGGAACATACCTAAATAGCGTCGACGAAGCGAATCCGCGGACGGAAATTTATGTGGCTTTAATTGTCCCGGAAAATACATCGATATTCTGTAAAATAGAGTGGTAATTTTTGGACAATTTTCTTTGAGACCCTGAAAATGGGGCTCTTTCGAAAGTAACCGAAAATTTACAAAATTGCCGAATTCCGGTTTTTTCTATCGGGCTGTTGCGCTTTCGATGGAAAAAATCTAAATTCTATCTGTATTTCGGCAGATTCAATTTGCCACAAGAAAGAGGCCTTTCTAATGAAAAAAAGATATTTAGGAATCGCTTTGGCTGCGCTTGTCAGCGGTGCCTTTGTCGCCTGCGGCAGCGGGGATGTTTCGAAACCGACCAGCGAAGATGAAGGGAATACAGTGATTTTTGACAGCTCGTATTATGCGGGAAGAATAAATGTTGCTGATTCGCTTTGCAAAGAGGATCCCGTTTGCTCCGCCAAGTTAAATGGCAAGTCATCGGTGGCGGAAGTTTCTTCCAGTTCGACGGGAATCGTGGAGCCGGGGTCTTCACCTGCCACTGCCAGTTCGTCTTCGGCGGCACCGTTCCCGGGGAGCAGCTCCACGCTGATCAACTTCTCGAGCGCAAGCGTCCCGTCGAGTTCCGCGACTGTGGGAGTCAGTTCTTCGGCGATTGTAGATGATGGAACGTTGAATGGTACATGCGAACCCAAACCGGCGACGATTGAAAAGGGTGCCACTACCACTTGGACTTTCGTTTTACTGACACCGGCAGGAATGGCTGGCATGACGGCGCAACAACAAGCCTTGTTTACTTGGACGATGACGGGTTCTTCAGAAGGAACATTGAGTGCTTTGGGAAAGGATAGGGGAAATACAGCGTCTGCGACCTATACAGCCTCCGGCGATTTTACGACATCGCTTGAATTGGATAATGGAAACAAAATCCAGTGCTCTCCGCTGCATGTGAACGGTGCGAAGATTACCGGATGTGAATGTTCCGCGGACGCTTCGACGGTCGATGTAGCGAGCGGTTCGGCGACTGCCAAGTGGGCGGTTTCCGGCTGTAAGACGGATGCGACGATTACCGGTTACACCTGGACAGGCGCTACCGGTTCGGAAGCTTCGGCGACGGCGACGCTTACAAAGAAGGGCGAATCGATCGCTCCGACCGTAACCGTCAAGAACGACGACAACACGGAAGTCTCGGTCACCTGCCCCGCGGTTAAGGCCACGGATTCCAGCGCCCCGGAGTATGAGATAACCAAACAAGATGAAGCGATTTCCTTACCGGCTGGTTCTTCGACTATTATCATGAATTTGCCGGAATCTTGGCATAATGGAACTACGGGAACATGCTCCTTCTCTTGTAATATTGGAGGAACAATTGATGGAACGGTTGACGGAGTCTCTCTTTCCGGTTCCTATTATGCCTCGGCAAGCATTCCTATCACGAGTACTATTAATGGATATGCTTTGGAAGTTACTTTGAATGCTGCAGGTTCCTGCACGATTGGATGGTAAGAAAATTTAAAACGAGTGTCGTTTCTTTAATTTTTCGCCCTTCTTCGGAGGGGCGTTTTTGTTTGCCTTTTGTTGGATGTGGCTGGTTGAAGGTTGAGAGTTGTGAGAAGTCAGGAATCAGGATTCAGAAATCAGTGATAGTGATTAGAAGGGAGGTGGGACATGGGACACGGGTACAGGAGGGAGTGGAAGTTCAGAACTTAGAACTGAGAGCTTAGTGCAGATTTGCAGACATCTATGCTCTTGTATTTCGGAAGTTTAATTTCCGCAGTTCTGATTACTGAACATTGCCCACTAAGCTTAGATGTCCGCGGACTAATCCCTATTCCCTATTCCCTAAACTTGACGTCCGCGAACTATTCCCTATTCCCTCATCCCTAGTCCCTAAAAATAGACGTCCGCGGTTCTAAGCACTCAGTTCTCTCAACTAAGCTCTAACCTGCCCCTCGCCGGGTAGGCCGTTGCTCACAAAAATTCAAACAAAATAATCCCGGGAACCTTTCCCGTCCCGCGCCACGATTCCAGATATTCTTCGAGCGGATGGTCGAGAACCTTTCCGAACTTGAAGGACGCGTCCCGCAGAACGGGCTTCCGGTCTTTATCTAGAAGCAAAAATCCGACATGGAACGTGTCGATGGTTTTCAGCCGGCTGACAAATCCCACTCCGCGCACCGTGCTTTCCCCTTGCCACGGGCTTTTCGAAAATTCGATCGCTTTCTCTAGCGGAAGATAGCGGAGGTAAAGCTCGGGGTCGTTTTCGGAATAGGAAATTCCCTTGTCGCGGAAAAACTTCTTTTTAGGAAGCGTTCGTGTTTCTGCCGTGTCGTTCGGCAAAAAGATTTGTCGCGCAAAGATTCCTTCGCCGAGCCAGTCTTCGACAAAGTAGTGCTTGCGAAATTTGTACGCAATCTTCCCGTCGAAGTAGCGGATTCTTTGGAGCGTTCCGAAGAGGCTGTCGAGCGTCGGGCTTTTGGATAGCGCGAGGACATGCTCGATAAAAGTCACGCAGTCGAGCGAATCCGTTTTGACGAGCGGCTTCGCTTCGATCGTGTCGAGATAGCTTTCGCCGGTAGGCCCTAGAAGGTACGGCTTTCCCAAAAATTTTTCGGAAAAGAATCGGATTCGATTTGAAAGCCCGCTGACGGATGCGCCTTGCAGGTAGAGTTCCCGCATTCGCAACAGCGAAGCGTAGCCGTTGTTTGTCGCCCGGAAAATGCAGGACCAGATGGAATCCAGGGCGTCCTTGCTTTTGTTGTCCGGGTTCTTTCCCGTTGCGTTCAGGTAGGTTGCAATCGCGAGCGTGTCCCCGTCGATTGTTGGTATGTAGCCGACAAGTCCGTGGACTTCGTTGATGAATCCCGTCTTGAAGCGGATTCTCCAGGCGTATTCCAGATTCGGCATTCGTTTGCAACCGCTGCCGGTTCCCGGTCCCGCGAAACTTTGGATATAGAATTTTCCCTTGGGATGATGCGCCATCTTGGCGAGAAGTTCCGTTTCGGCGGAGGGCTTTACCTTGTTCAAGGGAGAAAGTCCGCTGCCGTCAAAAACTTGAAAACCGTTCGGGGAAATCTTCAGTTTCTGTAAAAATTCGTGTTCGGCTTTTTTTCCGTTTTCCACGTTGCCGTTATGGAACTTTTTCGCTGCGAGATTTCGGAAAAGCGTTTCGGCGTGGAGATTCTGGCTTCGCTGGTTGATTTCGTCGAGAAGGCTTAAAAGCGGCGCACCGGAAATTTCAAAGCTGTAAAGAGCAAGACCGCTTTGCGCAAGGGAATTTTCCCTGTAGGCGATTCCCGCATCCTGCAAAGCCCGGATAAACGCAACCCGGAAATATCTGTTGGGATTTCGGACAGGAATGGCGATGTTCGCTTCTCCGGCTTTTATTCCGATGGTCCCCGAAATTCGAATGACGGAAGAATCCGCGTCGAGCGAATAGACGTAGCGTCGCCTAGAACCTTTTCCTGTCGTTAACTTGTTTACAACGCGAACGTAACCGATATCCGGTTCGACCGTGACGCTTGCCGTGTCGCCGATTTTTTCTCCCGGAACGATTTTGACGAGGGCGCAGTTGTCGTTGAAGATTAGCGGCGTGACTTCCGCGCCATACCAAGCGTCGTAATAATTGTCCCGCCAATGTTCCGGTTTGCGCGGACCAGAAAAAAAGTTTGTGTCGAGTTCGATTTTTGCATTGAGCGTATCGATGCCTTTTTTTCGAATGGAGTCGGCGAGAACGCGCAGCAGGTAAAAAGGTTCCGAGTAGTATCTGCCGGAAATGTTCGGGTCGCCTTCGCCTCTCAGCCGGAGAATGCCGTGAAAGGTTTTACCGAAAACGCTCCCTTCGAGGAAAAGCCTTGTCCGCGGGCTGTAATCTAGCGGAAAGTAGTCGAGCGCCGTTGCCGTCGTGAGGGTTTTGAGCGTGCTCGCCGGCGTGAAAAAGGAGTCCGCCTGGAATTCGGCGATTTGATTTCCCGATTTGACCGAGCGGATGGAAATTCCGAATTTCGCACCGGGAACCATGGAATCGACGATTGTCCTGTAATTCTTGACCGAAAGAATCTTTTGGGGAGTGTGGGCGAATGCGTTCGAAAGCGTTCCCGCAACAAGAAAGAACATTCCGAAAAATTTCATTTTGCGCCTTGGATTCGGAGCGGAACTTTTGTCAGAAATTCCAGATCTTTCCAGTAGCCGGGATAGGTCTTTTCGACGCAAAGCGGGTCGAGTATCCGGATGCGTTCTGTTTCCGGGATGCCAAACGCGGCAAGGCTCAGGCACATCGCCATCCGGTGATCGTTGTAGGTTTCAAATGTCGCCGGGATAAATTTTTCCGGCGGTGTAATCGTGAGCGAATCGTCCGTATCGGAGACATTCGCTCCGGTTTTGCGCAGTTCGGTCGCCATCGCCTGGATGCGATCCGTTTCCTTGACTTTCCAGCTTTTGATGCCGCGGAGCGTGCTTTTACCGTCTGCAAAAAGGCAGAGAACGGCGACGGTCATCGCAGCGTCTGGAATTGCGGAAAGATCCGTGTCGATGGCTTTTAGCGGATACGTATTTTTCGAACATTCGACAAAACCGTTTCCGAAAGAAATTTTCGCGCCCATCTTTTCGAGAACTTCGGTAAACCGGACATCGCCCTGGATGCTTTTCCTGTCGATTCCGTATAAGCGAACTGGCCCGCCCGAGATGGCTGCCGCGGCAAGGGCGTATGTCGCCGAGGATGCATCGCCTTCGACCGTATAATCTCCCGGGGAACGGTATCCCGAATTTCGGACGGAAAATTCCTGAAAACCGCGGTTTTCAACTTGCGCACCGAACGCTTCCATCATCTTTAACGTCATCGATACGTACGGCTTAGATATCAATTCCCCATCGACGATTATGGTTAGAGACTTTTCCATGCAAGGGGCGGCGAGCAGAATCGCTGTCAGATATTGGCTCGAAATGTTTCCGCGAATGTGGAGCGTTCCGCCGGAGAGTCCGTTTGCGTGTAAGGCTATCGGGGGAAATCCCGGGTTTTCCAGGTAGTCGATTTGCGCACCGACCTGTCCGAGTGCCGTGACTAAATCGCGGATCGGGCGCTCTTTCATGCGGGCGATTCCCGAGAGCGTAAACTCGCCGTGTCCGAGTGCCGCCGCCGCGGTCAAAAACCGGATGGAAGTTCCCGAGTTTCCTACGAAAAGGTCGGCGCTTTTCGAAGAAAATTTTCCGCAACCGCCGATGACCGCTTCTGTGTGATCCTCTGAAAACCGGAGGCTAGGCACGCCCAGCTTTTCGAGCGATTCCGCCATATACCGCGTATCGTCACTCCACAGGAGGCGGTGCAGCCGGGTTTCGCCTTTTGCGAGAGCCGCTAGCAGAAACGCGCGGTTTGTGATACTCTTGGATCCCGGAATGCGGAGCGAACCCTGGATTTTTTGCAAGGCGGGAATTTCCAAAAAAGTTTTGCTTTGGGCGGACGAATTCATAGTTTCAAATTTAGATTAAAAGGAAACGAGGTTTGAAAATGGACAAGGAAATTAGCGAATACGTTTTCCCGGTGCGCTTTTCCGACTGCGATTCGGCGAGCCGCCTGCGCGTCTCTTCTTTTTTTGACTTTATGGAGGAAACGGCGATTCTCGATGCGGAAAAGAACGGAATCGGAATCTGGAAGATGGTCGAAAACGGCTACACAACGGTGATTTCCCGCATCAAGCTTCGGATAAACCACGTTCCCGTCTGGGGCGAGAAGCTGCGGGTCTCGACATGGACGAAGTCCATCTATGAGCACAAGGTTGCGATTCGGGACTATTCCGTCCGTGACGAACGGGGGAGCGTCATCGCGGAGGCGACTTCTTCGTGGCTCCTGGTGAACCTGCGGACGGGTCGCGCAGAGGATCCGGAAAGCGCGCCTTTTCTCCCTGCGCTCTATCCCGAAAAAAATGCGATTTCCGAAAATCTGGAACTCCTGCTCCCGCGGGAAAATCCTCGAGCCGTACTTTCGAAAAGGGCTTGCTATTCCGACTTGGACATGAACCGCCATGTCAATAACTGCCGCTATGCGGATTGGGTTCTCGATGCGCTTTTCCTGGATCCCGCTTTCCGGAAAATGCCCATCCGCTCGATCCAGATGAACTACCTGTCGGAGGTTTCCGCCGGGGAAGAAATCAGTCTTTTGCGCTTTGAAAACTCGAATCACCATGCGTACATCTTCGGCGTGAACGCGCAGGACTCTTCCAAAGTGCATTTTCAGGCGAGGGTCGGTTTTTCCGCATAGATATTTCACTTGCATTTATGTAAGTTTGACCGTATGAAAGGAATCGTTCTCGCCGGGGGATCCGGTACAAGGCTCTATCCGCTGACGCTTGTGACTAGCAAGCAGCTCTTGCCCGTCTATGACAAGCCGATGATCTATTACCCGCTATCGACATTGATGCTTGCGGGTATTCGCGATATCCTCATCATCTCGACGCCGACAGATTTGCCGAACTTCGAACGGCTTCTTGGCGACGGATCCTCGATGGGCGTGCATCTTTCCTACAAGGTCCAGCCGAATCCAAACGGCCTTGCGGAAGCTTTTGTCCTCGGCGAGAAATTTATCGGCGACGATTCCTGCGCGATGATTCTCGGAGACAACATCTTTTACGGCAACGGGATGACTCCCCTTTTGAAAAGCGCCGTGGAAAATGCGGAAAAAAAACACCGGGCGAGCGTATTCGGCTACTACGTAGAGGACCCGGAACGTTTTGGCGTCGTGGAATTCGACGATTCAGGCAAGGTCGTTTCCATCGAGGAAAAACCCAAGGCTCCCAAGAGCAACTATGCGGTGACCGGGCTTTATTTCTACGACAACCGCGTCGTGAAATTTGCGAAGGGTATGAAGCCTTCGGCGCGCGGGGAACTCGAAATCACCGACCTGAACAGGCTTTTTCTGGAAGCGGATGCGTTGGACGTGAAGCTGCTCGGACGGGGATTCGCCTGGCTTGACACGGGCACGATGGACAGCCTGATGGAAGCGTGCGACTTCGTGCAGATGGTGGAAAAACGCCAGGGCATCAAGATTTCCGCAGTGGAGGAAATCGCCTACATTAACGGCTGGATCGATCGGGAGACGCTTTCCGCTTCGGCGAGAAAATACGGGAAATCCACATACGGCGCGCATCTGCAAAAAGTCGCCGAAGGAAAAATTCGCTACTAGGAAAAAGGAAAAATCGATGACGACGAAAACAATTGTGGTGACTGGTGGCGCCGGATTTATCGGCGGGAATTTTGTCCACTATATGCTGAAAGCACATCCGGATTACCGGATCGTTTGCCTGGACGCCCTGACATACGCAGGGAACCTGGAAACGCTTGAATCCGCGATGAAAAATCCGAATTTCCGGTTTGTAAAGCTGGATATTACGGACCGGGAAGGAGTCGAGAAGCTTTTTGAATCCGAGCGCCCGGACTCAGTGGTGAACTTCGCCGCCGAAAGCCACGTTGACCGCTCGATTGAAAATCCGGGAGTGTTCATCTCGACAAATGTACTAGGAACGGGCGTTCTGCTCGACGCTAGCCGCAAGTACAAGGTCGGACGCTATCACCAGGTTTCGACCGACGAGGTCTATGGGGATTTGCCGCTTGACCGTCCGGACCTCTTCTTTAGCGAGACGACGCCGCTTCACACGTCTAGTCCCTATTCGGCGAGCAAGGCCGGTGCGGATCTGCTTACGCTCGCCTACCATCGCACGTTCGGTTTGCCGGTGACCATATCACGCTGCTCGAACAATTACGGTCCCTACCATTTTCCCGAAAAGCTCATCCCGCTGATGATTGCGAACGCCCTTGCGGACAAGCCCCTTCCCGTCTATGGAAACGGGATGAACGTCCGCGATTGGCTCTATGTCGAGGACCATTGCCGCGCTATCGACCTGATTCTTGAAAAGGGTCGTGTCGGTGAAGTCTATAATGTCGGCGGGCACAACGAGATGCATAACATCGATATCGTGAAGCTTATTTTGCAGGCTCTCGGAAAGCCGGAAAGCCTCATCCACTTTGTGAAGGATCGCGCCGGGCATGACTTGCGCTATGCGATAGACCCGACGAAAATCCACCGGGAACTCGGCTGGCTTCCCGAAACGAAATTCACGGACGGCATCAAGAAAACAGTCCAGTGGTTTCTCGACAACAAGCCTTGGTGGGAACATATCGTAAACGGCGAATACAGAAACTATTACAAGACGATGTACGGAGACAGGTTTTGATGGGAAAGTTCCATTTTATCGATACGGAAATCGCGGATGTCAAGATCATCGAACCGACGGTTTTTGGCGATGCGCGCGGCTATTTTATGGAAACATATAGCGAAAGGGAATTTTCCGAAGCGGGGATTTCCGCGAGGTTCGTACAGGATAACGAGTCGCGTTCGAGAAAGGGAGTGCTTCGGGGCTTGCATTTCCAGAAGGAAAATCCGCAGGGAAAGCTTGTCCGTGTAATCGAAGGGGAAGTCTTTGACGTGGCGGTCGATCTGCGAAAGGCGAGCCGGACATTTGGAAAGTGGGTCGGAGTAACGCTCTCCGCCGAAAACAAAAGGCAATTCTACATTCCCGAAGGATTTGCGCATGGCTTTGTCGTCTTGAGCGATACCGCTTCGTTTGTGTATAAATGTACGCGCCTTTACGCTCCGGGCGACGAGGGCGGGCTTCTGTGGAACGATCCGCAGGTCGGAATCCGCTGGCCGGTCGGGGAAGATTTCACACCTATCCTGAGCGAAAAGGATACGAAGAACCCGCCGCTCGATAAGCTGGGCTTTTCTTTCTCGTCTTGAAAATTTTATCTTTCGCCCGATGAAAAATATCCTTGTGCTCTGTACCGGAAATGTCTGCCGAAGCCCGACTGCGGAATACCTGCTGCGGAAAAGCCTCGATGCAAAAAACTATTCCGTCGAAAGCGCAGGGATTGGCGCGGTCGTGAATTCCGCTCCGGAAGCCTTGGCGGTAAAGGTTGCGCTCGAACACCGACTCGACATTTCTGGTCATCTCTCGCGACAGGTGACGATGGACATGCTCCGGTGGGCGGACCTGGTACTTGTCATGGAAAGAAATCAAAAGCTCTGTCTGCTTGAACGCTACCCGTGGCTTGAAGGAAAAATCTTCCGGTATGGAGAACCGATGAAAGTCGATGTGCCCGATCCGCACGGGCGACCGGAAAGCGCCTTTGTCATGGCCTGGAACTTTATCGAAAAACTGACCCCCTACTGGGTGGAAAAAATTTCCCGTCTTTGAGGAAAAAATGACTGTTTCGACTGAAAAGAAAAATTCTCCGAATGCGCAGACGAATCCGTGGGTGGATTTGCTAAAGGAAATCTGGGCAAACAAGATTCTGGTCTTTTTCGCCGTGTTCCTTTCGGCTGTCGCCGGGGTCTTTGTCGCGCAGTGGATGCGTCCGGTCTATGAGGCGAATGCGCTGATGCAGGTCAAGGTGAAGGGCGGTTCCCTTTCGGCGATGCTCGGCGATGTCGGGGCGCTTCTCGGTGTAGGCGGAGGCTCTGCGGAGACGGAGACGCAGCTGATGCAGAGCAGGCGAATCCTGGAAGAGGTCATCGATTCTCTGGGGCTTCGCTACCAGGCTTTGCCGACAAGCGCCATCGATCGGATTTTGCATCGGGAGGGGCGCGTCGATGTCCGTTATCTCCATCTGCCGGATTCCACCGTGCTTCCGAAAGAACGTCTGGGGCTGCCTTGGATGCTTGTCGCGGACGATTCGGCGCATTTCACCGTCTATGACGATTTGGGCGCGAAGGTCCTTTCCGGGGTTCCTGGCGAGATGGCTGCGGTTCCTTACGAGACGGATTCCGTGAAAATCCTGGTTCCCCTGATGCGGGCGACTTCAGGCCAAAGATTCGAACTGTCCGCTTCGACGATGATTTCTGCGGTCAAGGCGGTGACGGGAAAACTGTCGATTTCCGAGATGGGCAAGAAGACGGGACTTCTCTCAATTGCTTACCAGGACGAGTATGTTGATCGGGCGATTCTCGTTGTCGATTCGCTGACCACCGCCTACCTGCGGCTGAACGGGGAATTCGGTTCGTTCGACATGAAGAATACGCTTGCGCTTCTCGAAAAACAGCTTCCCGAAGCACGGCGTGTTCTAGACAGCCTGATTGCGGAGCTGAACATCTACCGGGAAAAAATCGGGTCGGCGGATATTGCGGCGGAGACGAAAATTGTACTCGAATCGCAGATGCGCTTGCAACAGCAGGTTCTCCAGCTAGAGCAGATGCGCGAGGAAAAGGCGCGCCTGTTCGATGTTTCGCATCCGGCCATCGTGACGATGGACAAGCAGATTGCCGCACTCAACAAGGAGATTTCGAAAAGTAGCTTGATGACGAAAAAGCTTCCCGAATCGCAGCAAAAAATCTTGACACTCACGACGGAAATCCAGTTTGCCCAGACAATCTATGCCGACCTGATGAAGCGCGTGGAGCAGATGCGTCTTCTTGTCGCCGGCGCTTCGGAATCGGCGATGATTATCGACCCGGCGGAGGGAAATCCGAAGCCCGTCAAGCCGAAAAAGAAAATGATCGTTCTCGCGTTCGTGTTCGTCGGTTTTTGCGGAGCGATCGGGCTTATTTCGCTTCGGAAGAAAATCCAAGGCGTCGCAAATCCTTCCGAAATTTCCAAGGCTACTGGCGTGAGCGTCTATGCCTGCGTCGGGAAGGGGGAAAAGGAAGCGAAAAAAGGAATTCGTACCTTGCGACTGTCCCTTGAGCTGGAATCTGTTGCCGAAAACCGGGTCTTCTGCTTTTCGGGACTTGCCTCTCGGGTCGGCAATTCCTTTATCGCCGTCCATACGGCAAAGCTTTTTGCCTCTTTTGGGAAAAAGGTCCTGCTGGTCGATGCCGATTTGCAGAACGGAATGCTGAAAGAACGGTTCGGGGTAAAAACATCCGGAGGCCTAGTCGAAGTCCTTGCGGAAACGGCTTTGATCGAATCGGCTATCTGCAAGACGGAATATTCCGGACTGGATGTCTTGCCCGCCGGAGCACGCCTGTTATGTTCGGAAGGCGTTTTTGCGTCCGAGCGATTTGCGAATTTTATCCGACTTGTCCGAGGTCGCTACGATGTCGTCATCGTGGATGCACCGTCGCTTGAAAATTCAAAAGATGCCGCTTTTATCGGCAAACTGTCCGACAAGATGATTCTTACGCTTGAATGCGGTCGCCACTCGATGGAAAGCATCGCGGAGGGGATTTTCTCGCTTCCGCAGGGTGTTCCGTCGGCGGCCTTTGTCCTGAATAAATATTGCGAATCCAAAAAGAAAAATTTTAGGGAGTTTTCTGCATGATCAATCTCATTCTTTGCGGGGGCTGCGGAACGCGTCTCTGGCCCGTCAGCCGTACACTGATGCCAAAACAGTTTGCCAAGCTTTTTAACGGGAGTTCCCTTTTCCAGGGGACGGTCTTGGCAAATTCTGTCGCCTGTAAGTCCCAGTATGTCATCAGCAATGCGGAACAGTATTTCCTGGCGAAGGACCAGCTATCGGAAATTTCGGAAAAGGGAAATTCTCCGCGCTTTATGCTGGAACCTGTCGGAAGAAATACCGCTCCGGCGATTGCTCTCGCATGCCTCACACTCGCCCCGGAAACGGTTGTGCTGGTTTCGCCATCGGATCATGTCATCCGCAACAAGGATGCCTACCTGAAATGTCTCGAACGGGCCAAGGCCTTGGCGGAAAACGGCTATCTTGTCACATTCGGAATCGCCCCGAAGAGTCCCGAAACGGGCTACGGCTATATCGAGGCGGATGGCGAGAATGTCAAGCGGTTTGTGGAAAAGCCGAATCTCGAAACAGCGAAGAAATACATCGAAAAAGGCAATTTTTACTGGAACAGCGGAATCTTCTGTTTTAAGGTTTCGACATTTCTCTTGGAACTTGAAAAGTATGCGCCGGAAATGTTCACCGCCTGCAAGGCCGCCCTGTCGGGAGCGGTGAAGGAAAGCGAGCTGCTCCGCATAAAGCATGACGATATGATGTCGATTCCGGCAAATTCCATCGACTACGCGGTGATGGAAAAGTCGGATAAGGTAAAAGTCGTCCCGTCGGATATCGGTTGGTCGGACCTTGGGTCGTTTGACGCTCTTTACGAAGAATATCCGCATGACGAATCGGGAAACAACGTCAATCCGAAGCACGTTGCGGTTGGAACCACCAATTCCATGATCATCGGGAACCAGCGCCTGGTCGCGACAATCGATCTCGACAAGATGCTTGTCGTAGATACTCCCGATGCGCTTCTGGTCGCGCCGCTGTCGAGCAGCCAGAAGGTGAAGGCTGTCGTGGAAAAGCTAAAGGTTAAACGTTCGCCTCTACCGGATGTCCCGCAGACGGTGAGCCGCCCATGGGGAACTTATTCCGTGCTCGAAGATACGGAGCGCTACAAGATAAAAAGGATCGTGGTGAAGCCGGGAAAGCGTCTCAGCCTGCAAAAACACTTGCACCGTTCGGAACATTGGGTCGTCGTCAGCGGAACGGCGACATGCACGGTCGGGGACAAGGTTTTCTATGTGCGTCCGAACGAATCGACATATATTCAGATAGGCGAAGTTCACCGGCTGCAGAACGAAGGGAATCTGCCGCTAGTCATCGTCGAGGTCCAGGTCGGGGAATATACAGGCGAAGACGATATCATCCGTTTGCAGGACGACTACAAGCGTTCCTAGAGGTTCTTTGTTTTTTGCAAAACAGGAATTGTCAGAATTTGTCAATTCCTGTCTTTATTTTAAAAGGAAAATCTTGTCGGTCTAGTCATTGCTTTTGGGTATGAAAACGATTATAAATCGGGAACTTGCTACGCTGTTCCAATTAAAGATGCCGACAAGACTTTGACCAAGAACTTCGAAATCGTTTTGGAAAATCAAAAGGCGATTTTGGATGGACAAAAGTGAAGGGTCAAAAGCCTATTCTTGCGCGCCTAGGTATTCGACGACAAAGACGAGTGTGGCGTTTCCCGGAATCGGGCCGCCTCCGCGATTGCCGTAGCCGAGTTCCGGCGGAATGACGAGGACTCGCTTTTCTCCGGGAAGCATCCCTTCGACGCCCAGGTCCCAGCCTCGGATGACGTTCCCCTTGCCGAGCGGGAAGTTGAAAATCTGTCCGCGGTCGCGCGAACTGTCGAACTTTTTCCCGTCCGAAAGGAAACCGGTATAGTGGACGCGGACGTTTTGACCGGGCTTTGCTCCTTCGCCTTCGCCTTCGTGAATGATCGCGTAGCGGAGACCTTCCGGTCCGTCCTGGAGGTCGAGCTTTTCTAGGTTGGGGAAGAAATCCATCGTCTCGGCGAGGGCGTCATCCCTATCGACATTTTCCATTTCGACCCGGAAAATCAGTGTGGAGTTTGGCGGAATCGCGCTGTAGGATTTTGCTCCGTATCCCATGGACGGGCTGATCTTTAGCCAGCGTACGGCACCGGGCGCGATGCCGTCTAGGCCTATCTCCCACCCGGCGATGAGCCTTCCGCCGCCGAGAACGGTTGTTAAAGGTTTTCCGTAATCCTTGGAACTCGAAAACTTCCGCCCGGAAGCGAGCCATCCCGTATAGTGCACCTGCACGCGGGTTCCCTGGGCGGCCTGTGTTCCCGTTCCCGTTTTTTCGTCCCAGTAGAAGACTCCGTTTTCGATCTTTTTCCAGTTCGCCTTTTTGGAATCGGAAAAGTCATCGGGCTTTAGCGGCGGATCGGCGGAAACCAGCTCCACTTCAAAGTAGAGATCCGAACGTGGGGGAATCGGACCGATTTCCCGGTCGCCGTAAGCGAGCTGGTAGGGGATGGAGAGCTTTCGGATTTCCCCGACTTTCATCCCGAGGAGGCCGCGTTCCCAGCCTTGGATGACCTGTCCCGCTCCGAGCGAGAATTCGAGCGGTTCACCGCGGTCGTAGGAATTGTCGAACATCGTCATCGCGGAGTCGGCTAGAAAGCTTTTGTAATGGACGCGGATCAGTTGCCCGTTCTGGATGGGTTCGCCCGAACCTTCCTTGACGGTGGATACTTCGTAAGGAATAGCCCAGAGACAAGCGGGCAATAAGAGAAGGAGAGAAAAAAGTCTGTTTTTGGACATGGGGACTCCTGCGGAGCAAATTAGAAAATGCTAGTTTTTTTGGACACAGGCAGGTGAAATAACATGGATTTGTCAGTCATTTTCATTCTGGTGGCCATCGTTCTGCTCTCGCTGGTGCTTGCCGGTCTCGGAGCGTATGTGGTCATTCACAATTCGGATGAGAAAGAAAAGGAATCGAACGCTCCAGTCATCGATGTGTCCGGCCAGTATGCGGTTGTCGTTCGCCCAGCCCGTGAATCCATCGAAAAAGTCAAGCCTTCCCTTTCGGAAATCGCCGAATGGCTTTCGACGACAAGTGCGGATGCCGAGGAGCAGGGACGCCTGATCGAAGCCTGGAAAAAGAGCGTTGACGATGTCGTAAAAGTGGTTGACGAAGGCGATCGGAACGGGACCGTGACCTATCGGGTCGTGATTGGTCCGAAAAGCCGCCCTTTTTGTAGTTTTATCAGCGATGACAATTACATTACCCGTGAGCAGATTCGGAACCATGCGGAAATTCTCCCGCCATACGTTCTAGGCTGCGACTGTCACATAGTCCCGAAGCTTCCCTGGGAAAATCCAGGCAAGGCTGGCTGGAAGGCTCTCATTCCGGAAAATGGGACGTATCGCGTTCCCGACTGGAGACACATTGCGTAAGACTCTATTTCTTCTTTCTCTTTGTTCCGCGGCGGCGTTTGCTGCCAATTCCGCGATTATCACTCTGGAAATGCCGGTCGGGGCGAGGCAGCTCGGCATGGGCGAAACGGGCGTCGCGATTGCGGACGATGCTTCGGCGCTTTATTACAACCCTGCAGGCCTTGCTTTCGGTCCGCTTGCGAATGAATGGGAACTTTCCTTTTCGAAAAAGTCGGAAGTTCTACCCGCATTCACGAAGCTGGCTGCGAAAAACCGTTCCGGCTTTTTTGAAAAGAGCGAAATCTGGGCGGGAACCAACAGCGGCATTTTACACTACGACGGAGAACACTGGACGGATTACCATGTCGTGACGCTTGAAGGGCAGGAAAAGATTCGGGATGCTGTCCGCATTTTTGCCGGGACGGAATCGGGGCTTGACGAATATACGCGCAAGGTCAAGAAATACAACGATGTGCAAAACGATGTCGATGAATCCTATATCCGCGATGTCAGGATTCCGTGGAACCTGGTTGTCGGCGATACGGTCACGGCGCTTCTCTACGAGGCACGCACTGAAAAGCTTTGGGTCGGTACGCCGCGCGGGCTTTACCGTTTTGACGGAAAAACGTGGAAAAACTACGAAGCGGAACTGGGGAATCCTCGGGTTACCGCTCTGGCGAGTCAAGGCGCAACGCTCTGGATAGGAACGGACAACGGTCTTTTTTCCTACCGGAACGGTGTCGTGGAGCAGAAGGGAAAGGTCTTGCCTAGCCAAAAGATTCTGGCACTTGCCTGGTCCGAGTTCCGCGGAGAACTCTATGTCGCCGCTGACGGTGCGGGTATCGCGCGTCTTGTGCCGAAGAAAGGTTCGGGGACGAAGGACCGCTGGAGCCTGTTCAACGAAGAGGACGGTCTCATGGACTTGCATACGACGGCCTTGATCGTGGATTCCGCGGGACATGTCTGGGCTGCTCACGAGGGCGGACTTTCGCACTTCAACTTGCGCAAGTGGGAACAGGTCAAGTTCGAAAGCAATACCGTTCATGACTTGGCGGTTGCTCGCGACGGGGCCATTTGGATTGCGACTGACAAGGGAGTCTGGCGGCATCTGCCCGACTACGCCACTTCGTCCGGAAAAAAGGCGGAACTGGAACGCAAGCCGGAAGAGCGGGGAAACCAGCAGGCGGAAGACGAATGGGAGCATTTCCATTCGGGAAACGGTCTTTCTTCGAATCGTGTCTGGGCTGTACTGCCTCAGGCGAACGATGTCTGGTTCAGTACGGGGGCCGGTATCGAACGCTACAAGGATGCCGATTTCCAGTTCTCCTTCTTTTACGAAAAGCTTCTTCCTGTCCTAAACATTCCGGACCTGTATCATCTCTTTGCCGGCATGACGATTCCGCTTGCGGAGTGGGGAACTCTGGGCGTCTCCGTAAACTTTGTATCGTTCGGGGAAACGGTCGTCTCGACAGATGCGGAAAGCTCGACAAATTCGAACAGTTCCGAAGTGGTCGGTGCAATCAGCTACGGCACGAAGCTCTCGCCAAAGACTTCCATCGGCTTGACGGTCAAGTTCTTCTATTCGGATCTGAGTTCCGGAGCTTCGACCGGCGGCGAAGATGCGACGACTTTCAGCTATGCGTTTGACGTGGGACTTCTCCGCAGGGATTTTCTGGTTCGCGATCTGAGCGCAGCGATTGTACTTGCCAATATTGGACCGAGCGTCTATTATACGGACAAGTCCGACCAGGACCCGATTCCTCTAACGTGGAGACTTGGGCTTTCCTATGAAATCCTAAACACGCTAGACCACCGTCTGATCGTTGCCGGCGACTATAACCGGACTGTTGTCTATGACGATGACAAGGGTGACCCGGAACCGTTCTACACGGCGATGTGGAAAAGCCTGATTCATCCGGAACTCGGCGGCCATGGTGCGAAACGGTTCAAGAATTCTCTCTTGCAGGGGATCTTCAATGTCGGTGCGGAATACACCTATTCCAATACGGTCGCTGTTCGTGCCGGCTATCTCTATGACAAGACCGGCAAGCGGAACGAAATCGATCTGGGCCTTGGTGTAATGCTTTCCGATGTCCTTGAATTTGACATTGCGACAATCAAGGATGTCGGAAACAGCGATGGTGTCCGTGACGGGCAAATGCGTTTTGGGATGATTTTCAAGTTCTGATGAAGGCTCCGGGCAATTACCAGCGACTGCTTGATGACATCATTCGCCGACTGGAAAAAAGCGGCGAAGTGCCGACGCTCCTTTTGCACTGCTGCTGTGCGCCGTGTTCTAGCTATGTCGTGGAATACCTTTCGAATTATTTTCGGATTACGACTTTCTACTACAACCCGAATATTTTTCCGAAGGAGGAGTATGCGCATCGTGTTGCGGAACTCAAGCGGTTCGTGTCGGAATTTCCGACACGGTATCCGGTAAGTTTTGTCGAGGGCGCCTACGAACCGAAGCGCTATTACGAAGCGGTCAAGGGGCTTGAACGGGAAAGGGAGGGCGGAGCGCGTTGCCGGAAATGCTTTGAACTCCGGTTGGACGAAGCGGCGAAAACAGCCAAGGAACTCGGATGCGACTATTTCACGACGACCCTTTCGATAAGCCCGATGAAGGATGCTGCGCTTCTCAACGAAATCGGTGAAATGATGGGAGAAAAGTATGGGGTGCGGCACTTGCCGTCAAATTTCAAACGCAAGGGCGGCTTTTTGCGTTCTACCGAGATTTCGCGCGAATATGGACTTTACAGACAGGATTTCTGCGGATGCGTCTATTCGAAAGAAGAACGGGATGCTCGGCGCTTAGAAGGGAAAACTTAGAGCTTAGAACCGCGGACGTCTAAGTTTCTAGGGATTAGGGATGAGGGAACCGGGACTAGTCCGCAGACGTTTAAACTTTTGGAATGCGGTATGAGGTGCACGGGGAAATGAAAAGTTCGCTCGGCGGCTGAGTCCTAATTTCTAGCGGATTGATCATCGACAGATTTCTCATTCTTGTGCAAGTTTCGGCTTTCCTGTCCAGCCGAGCTTTCCGCGAAGCGCGTTGACAAAACCCGTATTCTTCATTCGAATAAACGTGGTGACATCCTTGCTCGCCGAAAGGGATACGGAATCGCCCGCTTTCAGGACATGGGTTATCCGACCGTCAAAGACCAAGTCCAGCGGAGAATCGACTGCGGACATAATCCTGCAGACGGATGTTGAAGGGATGATTAGAGAACGAACCGACAGGCTGCTCGGAGCGACCGGCGTAATCGCAAAGGCTTGCGTCGAAGGGTAGATGATGGGACCTCCGGCGGAAAGATTGTAGGCTGTGCTTCCCGTCGGCGTCGAAACCAAAAGAGAATCCGCCCAGTATTCGGTAAGAGGCCGTCCGTTGTATTCCACATTGACGTTCACCATCCGATCGGGTGCATGGGCGCGGACGTGGACCTCGTTCAAGACGGTTTCCATTCCGATTGCTTTTTTACCATGGTAGATTCGCGCATCGATCATCATCCGGTCACGCGTGGAAAAATCCCCGGCAAGAAGTGCGTTCAACGCATTCGAAAGGTTCTCGACAGGCGTTTCGGTGAGAAATCCGACACGGCCCGCATTGACGCCCAGAATAGGAATGTTCATGCCCAAAGCTATTCGCGCCGAACTTAGAAAGGTCCCGTCGCCACCGATGGCGATAAGCAGGGAACACTTGCGGAGCGAGCGCTCGCCTACAACACGGATTCCCCGCGGAACAATGTCCCCGAGAACATCGACAGCATAAAAGGTGATTTCCCGATGCTTGGAGGCGAACAGGGAGATTTCCTCTAGGGCTTTCAAAAGTTCCGGACTTTTCCCCTTGAATCCTACAATGCCTATTTTCGAGAACTTCATAATTTCGCCATTTCGTTTAATTTATCTGCAACGTTCGGGAAAATCTTTTCCATCTTTCCATTGTTTTCGATAACCGTTTCACCGTGGGAAAAGAGGGACAGAACGGTAAACATCAGCTCTAAGACAGGATCGCTTTCGGCATCGAACGTTCCCGCGTCAAGTTCTTCCTTTCCGCGGATGACAAGGCCCTCTTCATAGACCCCGATCTGGGCACCGGTCTGTTTCAGATTCTGGGCGAGAAACTCGCATCGCGGACGCAGCTCCTTAGAAAGGCTATCCGGAATCCGGAGAATGCTTTCGCCTTCCGCCGAACACGCAGCAAGTGCGATAAACGGATATTCTTCAAGGCAGGTACAGAGGATGTCTTCCGCGAGACGCCTCGAAGAAAGACGCTTTTCGTAAGTTACCGTCACATCGGCATAGGCCGTTCCGTAACGCTCGCGCCTAGATCCCAGATCGATATGGGCGCCCATCCGCTTCAACGCCGAAAAGGCTCCTGCCCGATCGATTGCGACCAGCACGTTTTTCAATGTTACCTTCTTGCCCTTGAACTCGGGCGAAAGAACCGCCAGAGAGGCTAACGCGCACGCTTCCGTCGGATCTCCGGGGACAAAGTAATCGCGGCTCGTCAAGATCCTTGTTTCGCGGATTAACGTCTGCGTCCGGCGTTCCGTTCGAATGCCGCGTGCCTTTGCCATGCGCCGTTCGAGTTCGCTCATTTCCTGCGAACCAGTCGTCTGCACCTGGAGATTTGCGCCAAAATAGACGAGCATTTCCACAAACTCGGAGCGTATCGGAAAACGTTCTTCGCATTCCAGGTTCTTTCCGCAAACAAGAGCATTCAAAAGGACCGCGTTTTTCGCCAGGTAGGGGATGCAGCCTTCCTTCGTCTCCTTCAGAACGGGCAAGACCTTTTCAAAATGCACCGATAGGGTCCTGCCGGCTTCGCTTTGTTCCTCTTTTTCGATGACCGCCCCAAGGACATTCGTTAAAAATGCCCTTGCCTTCAGGAGCATGCTCTCGGATCCCGTAACCGAGTAAAGCGTATCCTCGTCGCGAGATGCCAGGGCAAAGAGAAGGGCCATCGCGTTTTCGCTCTCGGGAATTTTCAGAAGCGCCGGGACCCTGTAGGAAAATCCGACACCCGAAAGAATCGTACTCGAACCCTTTTCTTCGATACCCAACCCGAATTCCGAAAGCAGGTCGGCAAGCGCACGAGTCCGTTCGGTAAAGACGAAATCGTCCAAGGTCGTCCGACCGTTTACGAGAAGCCCCATCACCAGGACATCTTCGGCAAGTTCCCGATCCGGATTCAGTACAAATTCACTCATCAACGTTCCAAGACTTCAAAATTTAACTTGCGCAAAAGTTCCCTAGCCGCATTAGCCTGGGTCTCCGTCTTGAATGCGACGAGGAGCGTCCCGGCGACATTTTCCCGAACTTTCATCAGTTCGACATCGCGGACATTTAGGCTTGCCCTTGCAAGAGGCTCCAAGACAGAGATAAGAGCGCCCGGTTCATCCTTTAACTGGACGGTCAGCTGGAAAAAGCTGTTGCCCGCATTCTTCCCCGGTGCGAACAGCGAAGCCCTTCCGTCGTTTCCCTTGAGAAAGATCCGGTGCAGAGATTCTTCGTCCGACGGAATCTTTTCGATTGCCGAACGCGTTTCGATAAGGCCCGAAATATATTCGTCCATCGCCCGGAGAATTTCTGGCTTGTTCGTTTCCGCCACGTCTTTCCACATCGCCCAGCTCGAAGCGGCGATTCGCGTCATGTCGCGGAACGCGCGTCCGGCAAAATGCTGGTAGCCGTTTTCGATAAGCCTTTTCGGAATGTTCGCGGCGAGGCTCGAACTCGCCATTTGCGGCATATGGCTCACCCAGGCGACTGTCTGGTCATGATGCTCCGGAGGAAACACGACTTGCGTCGCCCCGACAAATGCAATGATTTCGGAAAGCGGTTTGTAGGATTCTTCCGACATTCCCGATTCCGGGCAGACGAACCAGTAGGCGTTTTCAAACAGGGAAGGATCGTTGAACTCCAGCGAATGCTTTTCCGAACCTGCCATCGGATGCCCGCCGACAAAGCGGAACGGCTCCTGCAAACGGGAGCCCGCCTTGCAGATTTCGGCCTTGGTGCTGCCGATATCCGACACGAGAATCGGGTGCGACGGTCTGTATTTTGAAAGATTTTCGAGCATCGAAAGAATTCCTGAAATCGGCGTGCAGAGTAGAATGACATCCGATCCATCGATCCATTTTTCAAATTCATCGTAGGTAAAAGTTTCGTCGGCGAGATCCAGTTCCTTTGCGCGTAAAAGCGTTTTCGGCGAGCTGACCGCCCGAATGATCGTCTGCGTTTTCGCCTGTTTAAAAGCAGCGGCGATCGAGCTGGCCAGGAGCCCGAATCCGACAAAAGTAATCCGCTCGAAAGAGAACATTATTTTTCCACCTGCCGGGTTTCCGCCATGATAGTCTGGAAAATACGCTGCATCGATTCCGGGGAAAGCGGACCGTTTTCCCGTGCGGCCTTTTCCGCGACGCGAACGAGAATTTCCCTCTCGCGCGATGCGTCCAATACGGGAAGTCCGTTAGCCTTCTTGATCTTTCCGATTTCCACCGCATATTCGGCACGCTTATTCAAGAGCTCGATGATTACGTTCTCGAGTTCGTCGATTCTTGTTCGCCAGTTCGCAATATCCATACCGGGAAAGGTAGCAAGTTTTTTGAAAAGATTTGCCATTTCCTATATTTGGAATATGAAAATCGCAGTCGGACTCTCCGGCGGTGTCGATTCGACGATGACCGCCTATCTCCTGAAAAAACAGGGTCATTCGGTTGTCGGCGTGACCATGAGCCTTTGGGACGGTTCCATTCCCATTCCGGATCGCGGACAGAGCGGTTGTTTTGGACCGGGAGAATCACGCGAACTCGTCGAAACGGAACGTGTCGCCAAGCGTCTCGGAATCGATTACGAGATAATCCCGCTGGCCGAACAGTACAAGAAAAACGTTCTCGACTATTTCAAGTCCGAATACAAGGCCGGTCGCACGCCGAATCCCTGCGTCAAATGCAACCAGAAAATGAAATTCGGATTCCTGATCGACTGTGCACACAGGCTGCTCGATTTCGATTTTTTCGCCACGGGCCACTATGCGCGCATTTCCGAAAACGGAAAACTTCTCCGGCGGGCTCTCGACCACACCAAGGACCAGACCTATTTTCTTTCGAGGCTCTCCTCGGCGCAGCTTTCCCGAGTCCTCTTCCCGCTCGGCGAACTGACCAAGCACGAAGTAAAGGTTCTCGCCGCGGAGTCCGGTTTTGAAGACCTGGCAAAAAAGCCCGAAAGCCAGGATTTTATCGAGTGTGACGATTATTCCGTCCTGTTCGACAAGGAAGACATCAAACCAGGCGACATCGTCGATTCGAATGGCAAGGTTCTCGGCAAGCACGACGGAATCGTTTATTACACAATCGGTCAAAGGAAAGGTCTTGGCATTGGCGGGCTCAAGGAACCGCTTTTCGTCATTCGGCTCGATCCGCACAAAAACCAGGTTGTCCTAGGGACAAAGGAAGAGCTTTTTTCCAGATCCCTAAAGGCTCATGGTATCAACCGTCTGCTCCTCGACGAAGCAGAAACCGAAGGTACGGCTTTCGCGAAAATTCGCCACGGAAAAAGTCTCGTCCCGGCAAAATTCCGGACAGACGGAGACAATCTGTACGTAACGTTCGAAGAACCGCAAATGTCCGTGACTCCCGGGCAAATTGTTGCGCTATACAGGGACGATGCGGTTCTCGCTAGCGGGGTCATCGACGAAGCGTTCAAGGAGAAACTTTTATGATTTCGTTTACAAAGATGCAAGGTGCGGGAAACGACTACATCTATATCGACAACCGCGAAGACATCGTCAAGAATCCCGCGGAACTCTCCCGGAAAATTTCCGACAGGCATTTTGGCGTAGGCTCGGATGGTCTAGTCCTTATCTGCAAGTCCGACAAGGCGGACATTCGGATGCGGATGTTCAACCCCGACGGCAGCGAATCCGAAATGTGCGGAAATGCGAGCCGCTGCGTTGCGCGTTTTGCCTGGGAACGCTTTTTCGACAAGTCCAGGGATGAATTCGACCTTGAAACGGGAGCCGGTATCAAGCACATCGTCATTCACCGCAATGGCGAACATTTTCTGTCGGCGACCATCGACATGGGTGCACCGATTCTCGACCCGGCAAAAATTCCCGTTTCCGCGGAAACAAACCGCATCGCACTCGATGGCAGAAAATTTACTTGCGTTTCGATGGGAAATCCCCATGCGGTGACATTTGTCGAAGCCGTCGATTCTGCGCCTGTACTTTCCAAGGGCCCGATTTACGAAACCGACAAAGTTTTCCCGAGAAAGGCGAACATCGAATTTGTCGAAGTGCTGAGCCCGGACCATGCAAAAATGCGGGTCTGGGAACGCGGAACCGGTGAAACGCTCGCTTGCGGAACCGGAGCCTGCGCAACGCTCGTCGCCTGCGTCCTCAACGGAAAGACCGACCGGAAAATCGATCTGGAGCTTCTGGGTGGAACGCTCCGCATCGAATGGCGAGAGGACAATTCCCACGTGATGATGACTGGTCCCGCGGAATTTGTCTTCGAAGGGACGTTTGGCGAATAAGGCCAGACTTGTAGAGCTTAGGGCTTAAAACAGCAGACGTTTAAGTTTAGGGAACGGTCTGCGGACATTTACATTTTGCGCCAAATCACACAGAGAACAAAGCGGGAACAGAAAGAACCGGATGTTTATCGCTTTTTACAAAACTTTGGGTAGAAGTACATAGATTAGAGGCGCTTTCCCTTTGCGAGGTCTTATGAAATATTCCTTCCTTTTTACGTTAGCGATTGCCCTGTCGTGCGGATTTGCGGCCAACCGTATCGGTCCCGTTAGTCAATACGGACAACTTCAAGCCGGGAAAAACAGCAATGGACATGGACGAATCTATGGTTCTTGCCCTGCCTACTCGATTTCTTCAAAAAATGAAGTCGCCGTCCAGGGGATGAGCCTGTTCTGGAGCATTTCAAGTACAGATGGATCCAATTTTTGGTCTGCAGATATTGTCAAGGGTCTCGTTGAAAAGCAAAAAATCCAGTTGATCCGTGCACCCATGGGGGTCGATGAAAACTGGGGCGAAGGAAACTGGTCCAACGATAAATCCAAATATTCCGCCTATATGAATACCGTGGTCCAGGCCGCAATCGATAACGATATTTATGTTATCATTGATTACCATTCGCATTGTGCGGAGCAAAGTAAATCGACAGCCCTGGCCTTTTTTACCGAAATGGCTCAAAAATGGGGAAAATATGACAATGTGATCTTTGAAATTTACAATGAACCAAAAAATGCCTGCGACGGTACGTGGTTCGATCTATCCGGTGCAAAAAACTACTGGTCAACGATTCGTACCTATGCGAACGAGGTCATCTCCGTAATTCGAACCTATTCTGACAACTTGATTGTCGTCGGAACGCCTTATTTCGACCAATATCCTAACGCTGCCTTAAACAACCCTTTAAATGATAACAATGTCGCCTACGCATTTCACTATTATGCAGGCGAAGACCCATATAGGCATACAATCGACAACCAAGGCGCAAATGCGGTCAAGGCCATGAATGGCGGACTTTCCGTATTTGTTTCCGAATGGGGAAATTCGGCACCTAGCGGCAATGGAGGTTTTAACGCAAGCTACAGTGCAACATGGTATAACTGGATGAAACAGTACGGTCTCTCTGGAGCAAACTGGTCCGTATCTGCAAAAGCCGAAACGGCATCTTATTTTAATGGCAGTGCCTGGAACTATTCCGAAAGCGGAAACTGGGTTAATTCAAATGTATTTTCTGCGCTTCCGGCCGCCTACACAAAATGCTCCGGGAATCAAATTTCCTCCAGTTCCGAAAAGCCTAGCAGCTCTTCCACCAAAAACAGTTCGAGTAGTGCGATGTCGTCAAGTAGTGTTTCCAGTTCGAGCGTCGCCCCGTCCAGCTCCTCGCAGGCCGAGAGCAGTTCTTCAAGCGTTAAGGAAAGCAGCTCTAGCGAAGAGGTTTCGAGCAGTTCTGCCCAAGTTTCCAGTTCTTCGACCGCCCTTTCCAGCAGTTCCTTGGAAATTTTATCCAGTTCATCCGTTCTTTCCGGTTCGTCAAGCATTTTGACTGACTGGGAATCAAATACTCAACTTTCAAGCGCCTCGGGTAGCGGTGTAACCATCGGACAGTCCAAAGAATACAACAGCGAACGCCAGGTTTCCAAGGTTCTCGGAACGGTTACCGCCGGGAAATCCTATACGCTTTCCTTTGACGCATTCCTGCAAAACGGAGGCTCTTCGATGGAAATTTCCACGGTTCTTGACCGCTATTGTTCGGACACGCTGAATGTCAATGCCGGAGAAACCAAGCCTTATCAGTGCCGGTTTACGGCAAGCTCAACCGAGACCGTCACATTAAAACTGACAATGCCCGGCGCGCGTTGGGAACCGGTTACGATTTCGAATCTTTCCCTGAAATCGTCGGACGGTAAAGACATTACAGCGATTGCAAGCAATCATTCGGCCGTTTCGCTCAGGGTTTCATACTCCGCAAGGATTTTGGAAATTCAAAGCGTCAAGCCGGCAAATGTAGATGTTTTTGACATGCAGGGGCGCATGATCAAGCAGTTCTCGCAAGCCTGCGGACAGGTTCCCCTGAAATCCGTATTGCCGGGAACCTATATCGTCCGTGTTCAATCCGGATCCGAAAATTGGATCAAGCGTATTTCCGTCCGCTAGTTTAACCTGCAAAGAGAGAGGGCTTCCGCTTCGGCGGAAGTCTTTTTTTATGGATAGAACTTGCCGGTTGGTTTTCCTATTGTTCCTAAAACAAAAATTCCACTGTTCTAAGCTCTCTCGATTAAGTACTGAACGGCTATTTTTCGTTTTTACCCAAAAAATTTTCGACCTCCGGCATAGCCTTTGAAACGGCATCCCGGATGCTTTCGAGATTTTCCTTGCCAAAGGCCCGGCTCCTAGAAATTTCACAAGCCTTTTCCATACCTGCCTTTAGGTTTTGGGCAATCGCCTTGAGCCTTTCCGTCGCGGCGAAATCTCCCTTGGCGTCTTCGATTTCATTTTGGAACCACTTAGCATAAAGCGATATTTCGAGGGCAAATAGATGCGGGCGATCCGGAGATGAAAGGGTATCTATCCGGCCATAGACAAAATCGACCATTTCTTCGAGCGAATATGTCCTGTGGAAGTAGGCGATGTTCGGACCGGGGCAAATAGATGGCGGAGCGTCCTTTTTGTTTTTGATGCCGAGCGCGATAAGGGCGGAATTTCCCAGCTTGTGGCAGATGCATGTCTTTTCGAGGACATGTTTTTTTTGGCGCGTTTTTTCCTCTTCGGAAACAGGCAGGCTCTCTATCTGTCTTAGCTTTTGAACTTGGTATTCTCGGCTTGCCGTGCAGATCAGGCGTTCCGAAAATTCGTTGTTGTTTTGCAGAAACCCTTTGATGCAAGGCGTTCCCGGAATCCCTCGGCGGATGTTTTCCTCTCGTTCCCTTTCTGCTCCGCATGTTTTGAGATTGCTGAACGGGACGCCGATCGGGGAAGCGTGGCTTATCAGGATATCATCGGGCTTTGCTTCGCTCAAAAGTTTTCGCGTCTCGCTATCGACCAGGGTCGCTTCGGGAACGAGCAGGAATGGCGAACCCCATCCACAACCGTCCATTTCGTAAACTTTCAAGAGACGTTCCGACTCTCCGAAGTTTCCGATCCCGCCTTGGACGGTGAATCTAGACGCAAATTGTTTTAGGCGGGATGTGTCTAGTCCGTGTTCGAGATAGTATTTTTCAATCGACTTCCGGAATTGCGAACAAAGCAGAGCCTTCTTCTCCTTGAACTCGTCGAGAATGATTGGCAAAAGTTCGCCATCCGAAGGGAACAGGTGCCCACCGCAGTTGAGACCGGATTCAATGCGGTATTCGCTGATTTCGAGACCTTTGCGGGCGAGAAATTTTCCCTGGATCAGGGCGGATCGAAAGTCCGAAATCTTTAGTGTTATCTTTTTGTCAAAACTCCCATCCGCATTTCGGTAAAAGCAGGGAAACTTTTCCATTTCGGAAAACAGCGACTGGTTGATTCCCGCACTCAGGATCAGACTCGAATTTCCAGAAAGTTCGGATTCCGCATAGCCGCGGAGCGCTTCCTTGGCGTCGTCGAATCCCGGCCTGTCGAGCTTCACCATGATGTTCACGTCGATTTTTCCGGGCTGCATCGCAGAGGTCAAGATCTTTGCTTCGCTTGAACGCAATTCTCCTTCTGGCAGCAAGAGCATTTGCGAGTAACGCTTGCGCAGAGGATCGTCGGTCGGGAGCATTTGAAAATAGCGGTCCTTGTCGGAGTTTCCGTTGAAAGGTTCGGCTAGAACCCGACTGAAGTTTTTCCTTGCCAGAAGATGGACCAGGTTCAAGTATTCGGTGATGCGCTTTGCTCGGGCATGTTCGACAGCCGGGGAATAGACGGAATAGGGAATATCGAATTTCTTGGCGTAAAAAGTTCCGATGTGTTCCAGGAGCCTGTCATCGACGAGGGAAATGGCGGAATCGATTCCGAGGTGTGAGACGCGCAGGGGAGTATCGGTTGTAAAGCAGGTTCCCATGACGGGAATGTGAAAAAAATGCGGCATGGCGTTAAACTAGAAATTTCGAATCCAAAGACCCGTCCCTAGCTTCCATTCCACGGTGATGCTTCCTTTTTGATCGGTTCGAAATATCCGGCTTGAATCGCCTAGCACGAACGAGAGTTTCCGGAGCGTACTTCGGGCCGGATGCCCGTAGCGGTTCTTTTTCCCGACCGAGACGACGGCGTATTCGGGGGCGACCTGTTCGAGGAACGGAAGCGACGAACTGGTTTTTGAACCGTGATGCCCGACCTGTAGGAGGTTTGCTCGCAAGTCGCCCGTCATTTCGAGCAGCCCGCTTTCGCCGCCTTTTTCCAGATCCCCGGTGAAAAGGGCCTTGAACTTTCCGTCCGAAACTTGCAGGATCGCACTGGCGTTATTCCCGCCGATTGTTTGAAATTCCGGAGTCCAGAGAATCCGGCAGGACCATGTTTCGCAGGGGATTGCCGTTCCGCGCAGGACTTTCTTGGCGATAGTCCCGTTTCGCGCAGCGAGCTTCAGGACGCTGTCCCTTAGCCAAAAGCCTCCGGTATCCGCTCCGTAAAAAAGCGTGTCGATGGAAACCGAACCGTCCCATTCGAGAAATCCGCCTGCATGGTCCCTGTGCCAGTGGCTGATGAGCGCCCAGTCGAGATGCCGGACGCCGCGAACCTTTAAGGTATCCCAGAAACCTGTCGAATCGTTTCCGGAATCGTAGATGGCGAATTTTTCGGCCGATGGAAATTCGAACAGGACGGAAAGTCCTTGTCCGACATCTAAAAAGTGAAGCCTCGCCATACCGGAATCCGCATTTTCTGTCGAAAGGCTTGCTGAACAACCGATAGCGAACAGAAGGCTTGTGCCGGTTAAAACCCATAAAACTAGGCTTTTCATCAAAACTCCTCGAAAAAAGTCTTCGATATAGACGCTTAAATTTTGCGGAAAAGGAAAAATTTGAAAAAAAATGCGATTTTTAGTAAATTTACTGCGCTATGCAATTACCTAAGTATAAAAAGAAGAAACGCATCAAGCTCAAGATTTGTCAAGAGCCGGGTTGCGGACGCGAATTCTGGGGCCATCCGATCGCCAAGTACTGCCCGATTCACCGTGACATCAAGAACCGCCAGAAGCAGAAGAAGGATGTGGAGAATATTGATGCCAAGAACATCGTGTTCCGCCACAACTATACCGATGTCGCCGACCTGAAATTCCGTTGCTGCCTGGAAGGTTGCGATAACCTGTTCGAAATCAAGGTTTTCCCCAAGCAGTTCATCTATCCGCGCTTTTGCAACGAGCATCGGAACGATTTCAAGCGGGCGAATTTCATCCGTTTGATGCGTCACAAGGAAAGGGAAGAATAAATCGGCTTTTAGCCCTTTGAAATTTTCCGATTCTTTATTATATTTGTTCCGCTCCTTTATGGTGGGTGTAGCTCAGATTGGTTAGAGTCCCAGATTGTGATTCTGGTTGTCGTCGGTTCGAGTCCGATTACCCACCCTTGAAAACCCTCGCACTCAGTGCGAGGGTTTCTCGGTTTAAACGGGGAATGGACGCTCAATTATTTAAAATCGGATGCCTTCTGTAATATCGCAGTATTTGTAGATCCTCTTGGCTCCGTCGATGAAAATGCGCGTCGTCATAGCTGTAATCCGCCGGGTAAAATTCCCTGAGCATTTCGAAAATGGAAAATCCCATCCGCAAATCGACCAGGTCGCCTTCGTTATAGAGAAAATCCTGCAGGGGAAGCAGCGTGTCGATACGAATCAGCCCGTTCTTTTCTTTTCCCCAAAGGCATATCGTTTAAATTTGAAATCCTTGGCTGGAAAACAGGAACCCTTTTTGTAGGCGTTGTAGTTGAGTTCCGAAACTTCTGCACAGGGCCAATCTAAAACGGAGCCGGAAAGTTTGCCCAGTTCTTGAATCGACTCTCGGGGAAAGTTCGAATATCTATTTTGGCATAGGGAATCCCTGAACGTATAGTAGGGTTTGAAGTCGATTTCGCACAAGGTATCTTTTCCCGTTATTTTTTCACGCATGGCATGGATGGCACCCACCGCAACATAAGGATGGCTGAATTTGGTCACATGAATGGAATCCCGATTGGAGAAAAGCCTGTCAAAGAATTTTTTAGGGTCCTTTCCTTGGAGTTTCAGCAACCTTTCAGCCTTGACGAGAAGGGAATCCCTTTTGATATCGGGCCTAGCTGTTTGATAGGGGGTTCCGTAAATGTAAATTTTGTCGTAGAGTTCAAAAAGATCGCCTATCAAACTTTCTTTGATGAAATCTATGGGGATCGCCATCCCTCCGGGCAAGTGATATATCCGATCGGGAAATGAGCCGGCATCATAAAGTCGCTCCAGGTATCTCCATACGATCCCGGGTAATAGATGTATTCGGTTAAATTGTAGTTGAGTTCGATAAGAAATATGTTGGTGTGTTCATAATAGTTTTTTTTGTAGCGGATTTCGCGTCCGGAGAAAAATTGAAGACCGGTTGAATATGTCTTTCCGCAATTCGTAATGAATTTGTCCCCTGCGTGAAACTGTTCTGTGGAATCTCTGATGATATAGAGAAGTTCTGCGGAGCACTTGTTGCCGGAAATGTGTTTTGGACTCCGATGGTCACAAAGGAATGTTCTGAATTATCCACATCGGGCGGGGTTAATTCGCAAATCAGGTGTTGGTAGTCGCTTGTTGAAATTTGCGACCGAGGTTTTGCGAAGCCGTAGTCCACCGGCTGTTCCGGAAAGACGATGAACGGCTTGGCGAAGAGGAACTCCGCAAAGACGAGACTAGCGAAGAGGATTGTTCTCATGCGAGTTCTCCTTTTTGATCTTTATGGAGTCTTTTATACAATAGGGCTTGTGGTCCAAAAATTTATAGTTGTATTCCGGACAACCATAATTGTGATGTTCCCATAGGAGTCGGGACTTGATATGGAAAAAGCTTCTTCTGTCGGCGATACGGAATCAAAGGACTGCATTAAGTCTGAATCGGATGGGATTTGTAGGTTGAGGGCTTTTTGAAATTCGAACTGCTTTAGAATGGCATCTGAAATGTCCTTGTCTTGATGTCGCTCAGTCCACTCGGGATTCTGGGATTGCCAGCAATGCCTGAGTTCGTGCAAAAGAATGGCCATTCCTTCTTTCGAATCGATTGCATAGCTTTCCTCTCCATGAGGTTTTTTCCCGATGTTGTAGTGGATGGCTCCGTCTGCATAAAGGGCTCTGGAAATTTCCAAATAGGCTTTGTCTTTGGAAAATTTTAGCGGCGTGTTTCTGACGTAAATATTTCGAAGCGGCAATTCGTTTAGCCACGAGGCGTTGAGGCTGTTTTCAACTAAATGAGCGGTTAGTTTACCAAGAAGCTCTTTGCATTCTTCTTCCGATAGCGCATAGGGCAGGACCTGGTCGTAGGAGAGTTCTTTATTGAGGTCGCCTTCGGGAATCGAACTGTATATTTTGGAGAGAAAGGCTTTTTCGTAATCGTTGTAAAGCGAAGAGGTGCGGAGCGTTTTCAAGAAATCGCGGAACTGGCCGAGCCTTTCGTAAAAGTCCCACTCGAATTCCCGGTTCGGGTTTAGCATCATGTCGGCGAACTCGTCGGCTTCCCATCGCTTTTTCAAGCCGGGCCTTTGCCTCGGCGCTCCATTTGCGGTTTTGTTGTTGCGCCGCACGCAACGCCTGGGAAAATTCCCGTTCGCAAAACTGCTTCAGCTTTTTGATGCTTGCTTCGTTAATTAAAAAACGCCAGCCGGGAATTGCGGTAAGAGCTTCGTTTTGTCATTGTTCGTATCCTCCTGTTCAACACTATATAAAAATTTGCCGAACTGCAGACGACTCTTACACCCTTTATAAAAAAAGCCCCGAATTAACGGAGCTTCTAAAAGGAAATGTTAAAAAATTACGCCTTGATAATCGTATCCTTGGCGAGAACGACGATTCCCGAAGGCGTGACATGAAAAATTTTCCTGTCGCGTTCGAGGTTGTAGCCGATTTCGAATCCGGCGGGAATGTGGACGCCTTTTTCGACAATCGCCTTGCGAACCTTGGCGCCCGGGCCGATGGTCACGTCGGGGAAGAGAATCGATTCCTCGACCAGCGCATCTTTCTGGATGGAAACGGCGGGGGAGAGGACGCTCTTGATTACGCGCCCGCCGCCGATGACGCAGCCTGCGGAAACGACGGAATCGATTGCCGCTCCCGGATGCTCGGAATCCCCTGCGCTGAAAAATCTTGCAGGGGGCTGGTTCCAGTTGAACGTGCGAATCGGCCAGTAGTTGTTGTAAAGGTCGAACGGCGGATTTTCCGAACAGATGTCCATGTTCGCTTCGAAGAAGGCGTCGAGGGTTCCCACGTCGCGCCAGTAGCCTTTTGTCTCGGGCCGTTCCCCGCGGACGATGTTCGTGTTGAAATCATAGACATAGACGGGGAAATGCGGATACAGCGCCGGGATGATGTCCTTGCCGAAATCCGTCGCCCCTTCGCTTGAATGTTTCAAAAGTTCGCGGACTAGAAACTTGCTCGTGAAAATGTAGTTTCCCATGCTTGCGAGGCACCAGCCCGGGCGTCCAGGCATCTGTTTCGGAACCTTGGGCTTTTCTTCAAAGCCTATCATGCGGTTGTCGGAATCGACTTCGATGATGCCGAATTCGTGTGCTTCCTCGACGGGGACGGGTATCGCCGCGATGGTGAGGAGCGCAGCTCGCGAAAGGTGAAAGTCGATCATCTGGTTCACATCCATCTTGTAGATGTGATCCCCGCCGAAAATGGCGACGATGTCCGGGCGTTCATCCGTGATGAGGTTGATGTTCTGGAAGATGGCGTCCGCAGTTCCCTTATACCAGTCTCCGCCTGTGCGCATCTGGGCGGGAACCAGATCGACATATTGGTCAAGGCTCGCATTCAAATTCCAGGCTGCGGAAATGTGCTTGTTCAGGGAATCCGACTTGAATTGCGTCAGGACTTTGATCTTGAATATCCCAGAATTGATGAAATTGTTGAGGACGAAATCGATAATGCGATATGTTCCGCCGAAGTGGACAGCGGGCTTTGCGCGGTCGCGGGTAAGCGGCTGCAGACGGCTTCCCTGTCCGCCGGCCATAATCATGCAGAGAATATTCTTGTTGTGTTCTCGGTAGGACCAGTTCATCAGAAATCCTTCAATAGGTTTTAACGTCTGTAATCTATGAAATTTTTGCTAAAAAAGGCGGAAATTGGAGAATTTCTTTGAAAAATGTCCTTGATTCCTATTGAAAGACCCGGCTTCGGAATTGACGGCTTAAAAAAATTAGCGATGACTAAGCGTTCTCTTGCTTTTTTCCAAAAAGTATTGGCATTGCCCGGTAAATATTTGCTATTTTCTAGCCGTTCGAATTATTCGAAACGTAACGTAAAACAAAATAGGAGTTCCTATATGAGTCTTACCCTTAACGATATCAAGCACCCGAAAATCAGTACTTGGGTGAATGAAATGATTGCCATGTGCGAACCGGACAACGTCGTCGTCGTTGACGGTACCCAGGAAGAATATGACGCCCTTATGCAAAAGTGCGTCAAGGCTGGCCTCGCAACAAAGCTCGCCAAGAAGGAAAACTGCTACCTGTTCCGTTCTCTTCCGTCTGACGTGGCTCGCGTCGAATCCCGTACGTTCATCTCCTCCGTCAAGGAAGAGAATGCCGGTCCGACCAACCACTGGATCGACCCGTCTGAACTCAAGCAGACGATGCGTAAGCTCTACAAGGGTTGTATGCACGGCCGTACCATGTATGTGATTCCGTTCTGCATGGGCCCGCTCGGTTCCCCGATTTCCAAGAACGGCATCGAAGTCACGGATTCCGAATATGTCGTTCTCAACATGGACATCATGACTCGCGCCGGCAAGAAGGTTCTCGATATCTTCAATGCAGACCCGAACGCTGACTTCGTTCCGTGCCTCCACTCCGTTGGTAAGCCCCTCCGCGAATGCGAAAGCGACAACGGCATTTGGCCGTGCGCTGACGTTGAATACAAGTACATCACGCAGTTCCCGGAAGAACGCCTCATTTGGTCCTACGGTTCCGGTTACGGCGGAAACGCTCTCCTCGGCAAGAAGTGCTTTGCTCTCCGCATTGCTACCGTTCTCGCTCGCGACGAAGGCTGGCTCGCAGAACACATGCTCATCCTCAAGCTCACGAATCCGAAGGGCGAAGTCAAGTATGTGACCGGCGCGTTCCCGTCTGCTTGCGGTAAGACGAACCTCGCCATGCTCATCCCGACTATCCCGGGCTGGAAGGTCGAAACGATTGGTGACGATATTGCCTGGATGAAGTTTGGCAAGGATGGCCGTCTCTATGCTATCAACCCGGAAGCAGGCTTCTTCGGCGTTGCCCCGGGTACTTCTGCAGAATCCAACAAGAACGCTCTTATTTCTGCCGAAAAGAACACGATCTACACGAACTGCGCTCTCACCGAAGACGGTGATGTGTGGTGGGAAGGCATCGGCTATCCGGCCAAGGGCAAGCTCGTTGACTGGAAGGGCAAGACTCGTGACGCTCTCCCGAAGGACAAGGCTCCCAAGGGCGAAGAAATGGCTCACCCGAACGCTCGCTTCACCGCTCCGGCCAAGCAGTGCCCCTGCATCGCGAAGGAATGGGAAGATCCGGCTGGCGTTCCCATCAGCGCAATTCTCTTTGGCGGTCGTCGTCCTTCGACGATCCCTCTGGTCCACCAGTCCCTCAGCTGGAACCACGGCGTATTCCTCGGATCCATCGTTGGTTCCGAAATCACTGCCGCTTCTACGATTGACGCTTCCCAGGTCGGTAAGATCCGCCGCGACCCGTTCGCAATCCTTCCGTTCTGCGGCTACAACATGGGTGACTACTTCAAGCACTGGATCGATATCGGCAAGGCTTCTACCGAAGACAAGCTTCCGAAGATCTTCTACGTGAACTGGTTCCGCAAGGATGCCAACAACGAAAAGCTTCCGGGAGGCTTCATGTGGCCGGGTTACGGCGACAACAGCCGCGTGCTCGCATGGATCTTCGACCGCTGCAACGGTGTTGACAACGCTGTCGAAACCCCGATCGGTTACATGCCGAAAGAAGGCGCCATCAATACGGATGGTCTCGCCGACTACTATAAGGAAACGCTCCCGCAGATCACGAAGGTTGATGTGGAAGGCTGGAAGAAGGAACTCGCCGACGTGAAGGAAAATCACTATCCGAAGTTCGGCAAGCACCTTCCGAAGGAACTTTCCGAAATCATCGATATGATCCAGGATCGTCTGAACAAGGCATAACGAAAAGGACCGCGTTGCGGTTCTCTTCTAAATCCTTTAAAAGGAACTACTGCGAAAACGCAGTGGTTCTTTTTTTTATAGGTTTTGGAATGTTACTTGCCAGAGGGTGTGACCGCTTTTGGTGAACTTTTTTTCGAATGCGCTGATCGGATTTTCGGGATAGATCTGTGTCTCGTCGGTTTTGGCGTTTAGATGCCAGTGTCTGGAAGCGGTTTCTAGCGCGAGGCGGAATTCATCCGCGTAGATTTTCCAGTTCGTGCGCAGTTCAAGCTTTGGCGAGAGCCTTACCAGGGTCGGGAAAATCGGGTGGGCGTGAAAACGGTAGCGAAGTTCGGACTGCTTGGGCCACGGATTTGGATAGAATAATGCGTGAAACCCGATGCGCCAGTTTTCGAGGAAGGCTAGTTTCCAGAAGTCCAGGAGCTCTGCGCGTACAAAGTAAGCGTTTTTTGGAATATCGGAGGTGTTTTCAAAGCGGGCTTTGGCTTTTTCCAGCCGGATTTCGGATTTGTCTATTCCGATGACCGGGTTTTCCGGAAACCGTTTGGCTAGTGCGACTGTGGAAATTCCCGTTCCGCATCCCGAATCGAGTACGATTGGCGCATGAAACCGGGAGACGAAACGTTCCGCTTTTTCAAAGGCGAGCTTCGTATGGTCGGCGATGGGCCTTCTGTATTCCGAATCCAGGTAGCGGAGAACCAACTTTTCCAGATCCTTGTGGACGCCTTTCTGGTTGCTTTCGACTTTCTTGGAATCTCCGGTCATGGAAACCTTTTGACAAATGGACATTTTTGGCAAAACGGATGAATTAATTTGTGTGAAATGAATCCGCTTGCAATCCGCTGCGCTTCTTCTCCTTGGAAAATTTCTTCGAAGGAATTCTCGGGAAATTTCCCGAGCGGGATGTTGCCGCGATAGTCAAGACAGCAGGGGACAACGGTTCCGTCAAAGAGAACGGCGCACTGGTCGATAATCCCGTGGCAGGTTCCGCTTGTCGATATTTCGCTGTTGCCTTCTGGCCATGTAAATCGGGAATCCCGATGCAGGTAGATTCTTTGGAAAACGGGAACGCTCTTGCGGCGGGCGGAAAATTTAGGCAGGGAAATTTCGACCTGAAATGAACGAGACAGCGCTTGGATAACGTACAAGTTCCAGTTTTCGGAAAGATTATCGGCGTAGGCGTTCCAGAGCCGGAAGTTTAGATAAATCTCGGGACGCAAGATGCTTAGCTTTTTTGCAAAGAGGATCGTTTCGTCAAGGATTCGTTCGGCATGCTCTTTGGGCAGGTAGGCATAGGCGTGTGTCGAAAAATTGATTTGCCGAATGGAATTTGACGAAAGGAGATGTTCGGCATGTCGGCGGATGAGCGTTCCGTTTGTCGTCAAGTTGATGCAAAATCCGTTTTTTTCGGCAAGGCTTAGAATTTCCGGAAACCGGGCGTGCAGGAGCGGCTCTCCGAGGACATGTAAAAAAATATTCGAAACGTTCCCCTGCAAGCGGTGCAGGATTTTTTCAAAAAGTTCTAGCGGCATTTCACCGCGATGGTCAAGTGACGGACTTGGGCAAAAGGGGCATGCCAGATTGCAGTTCTCGGTAATTTCGATGTAGACGTATTTCACGGTTCAGCGCATTTTTCGCAGTTCGATTCGAAGCAAGATTACTGAAAGGATGGCAGAGATCGTATCGGAAATGGGACCGGCAAAGAATACGCCGCGAAGGCCTAGGAACAGCGGGAGGATAAGAAGGACCGGGATGAGGACGATGAGTTGTCGGCACATGTTGAGGAACATGGCGCGGCCTGGTTTCCCAGTCCCTTGGAAAAAGTTGCCACAGACCATTCCGCAGGCGATCATCGGGAGCGCGAGGAGGAACGCTCTGATGGAGCGGGCGGAAAGTTCGGCAAGCAGGGGATTGCCCGCTGTAAAGAATCCCACGAGCCATTCCGCCTTGAGCTGGACTAGCAGCCAGGCGCAGACCATGAAGCCGACAGCGAAAATCAAAAGAATCTTTAGCGTCGATTTAACTCTTGTGTATGCTTTCGCCCCGTAATTGTAGCCGATAATCGGTTGACCGCCTTGGATGAATCCCATCACGGGCATCACCATAAGCATCGCAATGCTGTTGATTACCCCGAATGCGGAAACCGCCAAGTCCCCGCCATAGGTCGAAGCGTTTCCGTAATGGACAAGGCTGCGGTTCAGGATGACGTTCATCAGGCTGTTGCAGATTTGCATGACGCTCGGCGGAAGTCCCATGATATAGATGCGGCGGACATAGGGAAGTTTCAATTTCATCAGGTTCCAGGAAATCTTGATGGGGGTCGATTTCTTGAAGAAAAACTGCATGACGAAAAATGTGGTAATGCACTGGGAAAGAACGGTCGCCCAGGCAGCGCCTTCGATTCCCCAGTGGAATTTCATGATGAAGAGCCAGTCGAAAAACGTATTGAGTCCCGCGCCGATCAGGTTTCGGAACATTGCCGTCTTGGGGTGTCCGAGCGAACGGATAAAGTGATTCATGCCCGGAGTGACCGTCTGGAATACCGCCCCGAATAGGATGATGCGCATATAGGATGCTGCATAGGGGAGAGTTTCTTCGCTTGCTCCGAAAGAGCGGAGCAGAGGCTCCATAAAAATTTCGCCAAGGACGAGCGAAACGATCGCCATGAGGATCAGGAGCGAAAAGGCGTTGTTTAAAATGAGGGCCGCCTGTCCGTACTTTTTTTCTCCGAGACGGATTGCAAAGAGCGTGTTGCCGCCGATTCCCACGATCATCGAGAGAGCCATGATGAATAGGCTGATGGGGAAGCAGAGCGTGATGCCCGCAATTCCTAGATAGCCGACGCCTGCAGCGACAAAGTAGCGATCGACGACGTTGTAGAGCGATTCGACAACCATGCTTACGATGGCGGGAACGGAAAATGCGAGCAACAGTCGGGGAATGCTTGCCGTCCCGATGGCATTCAGCTTGGAGGATGAGACGACCTGGCTCACGGTGTTGGCGCGTCTCCGACGACCTGGTTTCTGCCGTGGTCCTTTGCGTAATACAGATATTTGTCCGCTGCGGTAATCATCGCATCGATAGTCGGAATGTCCTTGCCCTTGAAGCTTGCCACTCCAAGAGAAATCGTAACAGGAATCGCCTTGTCTTCAAAGGAAAACCTGTAATTTTCGACGGCCTTGCGCAGGCGTTCCGCGCTTTTCAGAGCGTCCGCCTTGGACATTTCCGTGAGCAGGAAGACAAATTCTTCTCCGCCGTAGCGGGCGAAAAGATCGCTTTCCCGCTTGTTACGGGAAAAAATCTGGGCGATTGCCCGTAGTATCATGTCGCCTGCCTGATGTCCCCAGGTATCGTTAACCCTTTTAAAATGATCGACATCGCACATAACAGCATGGGCATAGAGATTCTTGCGCCGTGCACAGGCGAGTTCCCCGAGAGCGCGTTCCACAAAGGATCGCCTGTTTGGAATCTTTGTCAGAGGATCGGTCGTGGCGGCTTCGAAAAGTTCCCGGTCGAAAGCTTCTTCGCTCGGATCCTTGAAGTCGATTTTCAGGACCATCTTTCCGATTTGCAGCCTGTTTTCGGATTCGATTACCTTCGGATGGGTTGAGAGAAGCGTCCCATCGACAAACGTCCCGTTGGTGGATTCCAGATCTCGGAGCGTGACTTTTCTCCCGTCCCACGAAAGTTCGCAATGCCTGCGCGAGATCATCTCGTCTTCTAACCGGATGTCGGCTTCGTTTCCGCGTCCGATGACGGATTTTCCCTGGAGAAGCGGAATTTGCCGAAAATACTGGCGCGGGTAAAGCACAACCAGATGCGGTCTAGGCTCTGCGGTACACATCGGACGCGTATTGGCGTTTGCCGCGATGGTCTTTTCTGGATTGAATTCGTCTTTCTGGGGCATTTCCGCCTAAAAATAGCTTTTTGGAAAATTCTTTGAAACCATCTTCGCAAAATGCGCCGGAAATAGTCGTTAGAGTGCCTTGATCTTTTTGATGGAAAGCCCCGTACGCTTGGCGATGGCTTCTAGCGGGAATCCGTCGTCCCGGAAACCTTTCGCTATTTCTATCAGGGCGCGGAGCTTTCCTTCCCGGAGTCCTTTTTGAAGTCCTTCCCGAACCCCCTTTTGAAGTCCTTTTTGAAGTCCTTTTTGAAGTCCTTGTTTAAGTCCTTCTTCCCGGCCTTCCCGGATCGCTTTTTCGCGGAGTTCCCGGTCTTGTCGTTCGCGGGTTTTCCGGACTGCGTATTCATCCCATTCTAGACTCATGACTTCCTTCTCGTAAATTTCAAGTTCCTCTCTTTTCAATTTAGCAACTTTTGTCATTTCGAGTAATCGGGTGTATCGTTCTTTTTGAATTTCAGCCGGTAATTTTTGAACCGTGTGAAGATAGCGGAACAGATACATCCAGTTCCGAAGCGCGTCGAATCCTGTCCCGATTCCGGGAAACTTTCGGAGTTCGATAAACGTAAAGCTTGCGAAATCCCGGTTCGGTTTAAGCGTTTTGGAGTCGCAGAGGGAAAGATGGTGTACGTAACGTTCGTCGTCAAAAATATTCGGCCAGCTAATGGCGACGACATAGACCGGATTAAAGCTGTAATCATAATCTGCTCCCGGAATTCCCTGCCGGACGATCGCCTGGCTTGCGTAGAAAAAGGAACGCTTTAGGAAAAATTCCATCTGCCGGATTTGGACTTCGACGATAAACGTCCGTTTTCTGGTATCTCGGCAGTGCAGATCGAAAATGCTCGTGCGGGAAGCATGGCTGCCACTTGCGTTGGCTTCCTTGTCGAGGGAAAAGACGTCTTCGATTGGATCTTCGAGTTGCTCTTCGAGAATATCGTTTAGAAAATTGATGAGATTGATTTTGGTGTAAGCGTTGTCGGGATTGAAAACCTTCTTGAAGATAAGATCGGTCATCAGGTTGGCGTAGGGACCGTTTTTCGGAAATTTCTTGTTTCTTGGCATGGGATGTCCTTTGTTTAATTGGCCGATGTCTATAACGGTTTTGCGACGGGAAAAGCGACCTGAAGTTTGTAAAAATTTTAAAACAAGGTGACAGGGAAAGCTTTCGCATTGGTTGAAATTTCAGTTTTGCTTATCGGGTGAGCAAAAAATAACAGAAAATGGAAAATGGCGTCAAAAACGTGTCTGTTACCCTGTGTAAACGCTAAATTTCGGAAAAAGAAGAAAAAACTACCCCTTTCCCGAAAAAAAGGATAGTTTTGATGCAAATCGTGCGACCTTTTACCGAGGCCGTTTTTAGGTGTCACCTTGGAGAAGTTATGAAAAAGACATTGAAAATTGGCAAACAACCGTGGCTTGCGAAGCTGATTTTTGGTTTTGCGCTGGCGCTTGGCGCAGGGGAAGCGTGGGGGTTAGCTTGTTCGGGGACGATTTATGTATCAAATCCTGGAACGTGGAGTTCTATGTATATGGTTGTGGATGGTGGGTTTAATCTGCTTCCTAAGACGACACTTGCAAATGGCTGGTATTCGATCAATACTCTAGATTATGGTTCCCAGTACGCGAAAGAGTTTTTCTTTGTCGCTTCGGAAGGTGGTTGGAATGACTATGGGATCACAAGGACGCAGTTTAATGAAACTGGCTGGTCTCAATCGGATAAGTTTTCCTGCTCGGATTTTGGATCGGGAACGTCCCTTTATATTTACGAAGATCCGACTGCTGCGGGAAAGACTGCTTTTTCTACGGATCCTCCCAATGCCAAGTATTTTTATTTCCTGCCGCCGGATGACCAGCTCTGGAATAGCTCGGTCCCGATGATCAGCATGGATGGCGGGGTGACCGGAGTTCCGATGTCCACTGACCCGACTCGTTGCGGCTGGTTCTATTATGTCTGGTTTAACCAGGATGCGCCGGCTTCGGTAACGATTTTTAGGGATTCGGATTCTGACCGGGAAGAAGTCTTGGGGTGGGATGGCTATGAGGCTGCTGGAACTGTCGGTGAAGTGACACCGATTCCGATGAACGATGTCTTTACCTCGTTTAATGCGAATACGCTTTTCTTTATCTCCGATGCAAACATGTGGCCCGATGACGCAAAAGATGTGGATAAGGGCTTCTCGATTGTGGATCCTGTGGTTGATGGAAACTGCGAATACAAGTTGGCTGCGATTATCTATGATACCGACGCTTCCCTGCATCCGGCGTTCAGCTGCTATTCGGCTGATGGGAAAGGTTGCCAGTATGGCGCGCAAGGCGTCGCTGCAGCAACTGCGCAAGCGGCAGTGAAAGCCTGTATCGGCGTAACGCACGGAATTGTTCAGGATACGTTGGGCGCTGATAAAAAGCCGCTATTGAAAACCGCGGCGATGGGAGGCATGGGGGAAACCTGTTTTATCAGCCAAAGCTATTTTGACCAGCTTTTCCGTCCGACGGCTGGCGTGAACGAGATGACGTGCTTTGACTTGCCGTTCAACCGCGATTCCTATGGAAAATGGGAGTTTAATTCGGACTATTATACGAGTCCCGGCATTACGGTTCAAGGAGGATTTTATCCTGCGGAAGCGACGACCGATGCTAAAATCTTGACGGAATATGGCTCTTCTCCGGTTAAAGCCGCACGTACGAAACGTTTTGCGGAAGGTCCTGTCTTTGTCGGTCCGGCTCTTCGTGAAGTCGAGGCCTCGGAAAATGCCCAAAAATTTGACTTGCTTTGCAATGGATCGGGTTGGCTTGGCGGAATCGATGATTGTTCGGGACGTTTTGGCGACGGTGACCATGACATGGCAGCGATTAATACTTGGCTAGGGACGCAGGACGCGTGCATTTGGGGCTGGTCCTGCCGGGATAGCAAACCCGCAGGATGGCCGTCCTATAAGGATGAATCTGAAACACTTTCGGCTACGGGGTCTCCGAGGTGGCAGTCTAATGTGGGTCGCAACCAGCAGTTCTGTTTTGAAAGCCATGCGCAGTTTGTCTATAAGCCGGGTCTCCGTTTCAATTTCCGAGGTGACGATGATATTTGGGTGTTTATCGGCGGTAAGCTCGCAGTGGATTTGGGTGGAACGCACTTGGCGGCTCCGGGTTATGCTGTCCTTGATAATTTAACGGACAAGAACGGCAATCCGTTTGTGGAAGGGAAAACCTATGACCTAGACATCTTCTTCTGCGATCGCCGTACGACGATGAGCAATGTCCGCATCAATACGAATATGTACATCCAGCAGAGCAATGGAATTAACTATACAGAGGACACCTCTTATGTCGGCGAAGGGACTGCCTACGAAATCTGCTACAAAGAAACCGGCTCGGGTGACTGCGCTTCGGCTCTTTCGGGAACGTCCGCCTCTCAAGAAATTGTCTATTGCGGCGAAGATATCAAAAAAGCCGGCTTTGACATGTATTACAACCTCTACAAGGGCTCGAGCGTTTTCTCGAACGGTGCGACGACTTACGATTCGACGTGGTTCAAGTCGAAAGGTCCTGGCGTCTTTTTCGGCGGCGTTGATCTTTCGAACTGGTATCGACCGGTCATCAACAAGAAAGCGATTGCCGGGCTTCCGTCTGGCTCGTATAAACTGGTCGCTTCGATCGGAGGCAAAAAGACTACCTGGTCGTTCCGCGTGGCGGGAAACCTGGATGTCTTGACCAAGGACGGTCAGGATTCTGCAAAACATGTTTACAAGGTGAAAACTTCGGCGATGGCGGACGTGCGGATTCCGGTCTATGTCGGTGCAATCGGCGAAGAAATCGATGGATACCTCGATGTCGATCTGGAAGGAGCGGTGGGCGAGTCCTATTCGTTGACGTTCTCGGACGGTCTTCTTGTGTTTGCGGATTCGAACGGCACGACGCCGCTTACCGGTTCGGACCGCTTGACGGTTGGCCCGAGAGGAATCGATACCGTCTGGGTGACGATTCCGCTTTCGGCGATGACCGCGCAGACGATGACGGGAACTATTTCCGTGCGCAAGACTGCGCTTGAACTTTCGTTCCTGCTTCCGGCGATTGCCTTCGTGGATTCCACTTACCAAACCCAGCTTCCAGGGTACGGCAACTGGGACATCAGCGAGGATTCCATTCTGTATCGCGGATCGGACTACGCTGCCTATGTGATGATGTATGACCCGACAAGCGGTGCTATCTGTGAAACTTGCAACTACGGCCTGGAAGTCTATCCGGCTTCGGCTGGCGTAACGGGTCGCTCGGCGCTTGGGATTGTAGATGGCAAGGGTGTCGTGAACTTCCGGTCTTCGGTTCTCTATCCTCCGAAGGATAATCCGAAGGGTGACAGCGCGTTCTTTACCGTGACGACGACAGAAAACGGTTTGATCGGGGCTTCGTGGCGGGGACTTGTGTTCGAGGAGCCTCCGGCTCCGAGTCCCAACAGCGTGATGGTCTTTGACACCAAGGGCAAACCGATGACTTATGCGGGCCTCGACATGGCTTACACGAGTTCGGAATATCTCGACGGCATTGCGGATTCGCTCTTTATCCATTATCACCGTCCGTTCCCGAAGGATTCCCTGCCGGATTCGATTCGCGTGGAATGGTCTCTCGATTCGACGGAATATGTGACGATTACGATGGAGCAGATTCGGGATGCTGCGAGGCCGTTGACCGACACGACTTACGATTCGGTTCTCGCTTTCGGCGGACTCGAGCTTTCTTCGAAAGTGCAGACGGCGGGTTCCGGGAAGATGCTCAAATCCTTTGCAACTTTTATGAATAAAAAAGGAGTCAAGACTTCCGCCCCGCTTTCGAGGGAGTTTACCGACAAGGTCGCTCCGGTTATTCTGCGGGCGAATATCTCCGAACGTTCGGAAGGGCTGTTCCAGATAAGGGTTTCGCTTTCGGAAAAACTCCAGGTGAGCGATTCGGCGGATAAGCGTTCGCTGTTTGGCTATTACCTGCGTTCGGCAACGAACTTGGCGGATAAGTACCAGGATGTACCGGCTTCCAACGCGACGGTTGTTGATTCATCGGTGACTATGTTCTTCAACCTGTCGAATGGAACGATTCCGCAGGCGGGCGACTATGTGCGAGCCCTTCCGAAGCTCTTGACTGATTTGGAAGGCAACGGGCTTTCGGATTACCGGGCCACGGTTCCTTCGCCGTGGATGCTTCTCGAAGGCGATGCCGCTTCGACAATCGAAAGCATCAAGATGGGCACGGTCGATAATTCCGTAAATACCAAGAAGGCGAATATCGTGGCGAACCGCATCGGTATTTACGATTCGCTCGGAACGGTCCGCGATTCCTTCCCGAATACGGTCGGCTATCTCATCAAGACGGATATGGGAAATATCTTGACGGATTCTCTTCTGGACGCGCAAATTGCGAGCGGAAAGATTTCCCTTGCCGATGTCAAGCTGCGTTATGAACTCGACATTTTCACCAATCTGGGAACTTTTGTCGCACACAAGAGCCAGACGATCGCCTGCTCCGACAGCCTATTTGGCGGAGATTGCCGCACGAATCGCGGATATATCTATGTCGGGTGGAACATGGTGACGGACAAGGGCCGCAAGGCGGGAACCGGAGCCTATATTGCGAAGCTCAGCATGCATGTCCAGGTGCCCATCAAGGGAAAGACAGGCAAGCACAACGTGACGCAGACATGGGGCGTCCGCCGTTCTTCCAAGTAAAATTCAATGAAAATGCCCCGGGTTTCGGGGCGTTCTTAATAAAATTTGCGCGTCGATAATTCGGCGCGTTTTTTATGTTTCGGAAAATCGCAGTAAAAATTTTTGCTTCTTAAAGAAGCCCGAGGGCTTTCTTTATTGTCTGTTCGTCGGTTCCGGCTGGGAAGAGCGCACGTTCTTCGGGAGAAACATAGAGAAGGGACCGCTCCTCGTCGGGAAGTGCGGAGCGGTCGCGCAAGGTAATGGGATTTTTCTTTGTCGAATAAAAGAATGGGCCTGTCTTGTAGAACGCTTTTTGGGCGATTCCCTGGGAAATCGCATCCTTGATTGTCCGGACGACGGCGGGGCCAGCACGGTGCAGTCCGTGAAAATGGAGCAAACGCCGGATGAGATTCTTTTCGTGAATCGGCGATTCGGAATCGACATAGAACGCTAACTGTGAAACGAGGCTGTCTTCGGGGGTTTCCGGGATAGGTATGTTCACGTCATCGCCATCCGGATTTTTAACCAGGTAGGGCTCTGTCTGTATTTCCGGGGAGGATTCCGGGGCGTTTTTGGAGCACGAAACCGGTGCGACGCTTTGTTCGACAGCAATTGTCGTGATAACATGGTTGCGCTCGTCCGCTGTGGAGCGGAACCAGTTGGGACTCCAGAGCGAAATGATTTTCCAGCCGAGATGCTTGAAAAGACTTGGACGGACATAAAGCCTGTCTTCGACGCTACGGGAGAGATAGCGGTTTTCGGAATCGATGTCGATTCCCAGAAGAAAGCGTTCCGGATTGTTAGCATCGTGGACGGCAAAGGGAACGGTAAAATCGTTGTATCCCCAGTTTTTTTCGATGGAAAATTCTCCCGTATTGATTTCCCGATAAATCTGTTCTTCGAACGGTGAAAGAATCTGGTCGGAATGAAAAATGTCTTTCGTCGATGCATTGGAAGCAAAATGCAGAAAGTCCAGGTAGCAGTGAACCCCCGGGTTGATGGAAACCGTCTTTTCGGGAATTTCCTCGGCAAAGATCTTTAGACAGGATAGGGCGTGTGTTGCGCAAACATTGGTGTGCTTCGGCGTCAGGTTCTGTTCGGCAAAGGTTCCGCCGGGTTCTGCACAGACAAGAAGCATGTCGCGATATTCCCCGACGGCTTGTTCGGGACGCTTGACGTAGGGATCCTGAAACAGGTCCTTGTACGAGAAGAAATCGGCCAGATCGGGATGTTCGGAAATCTTTCCCTGAATCGCCTGGAGGATTTCCTGTCGGCGTTTTTCGGTAAGGGCGATAATGCCGATCGATTGGGTCGGATGCTGTTCGAGGTGTCGGGCAGCGGTTTCCGCGATAGCGTTTGGCAAGTCTTTTTCGATAATGACCTGGATCGCTTTGGATTTGCCGGCGCTTGGCGGCGGAAATTTCTGTAATCTCCGGCTGTAAAAGTTCCGGTTGGAAAAATCGATGAGCAGGGGGTGGCGATGCTCGATATCTAGCGAAAGCGATGATCGCTTGGCGCCTTTGTGAAGGGATGCGGTTAGAATGTTTTCGAATGGCGTGGCCGGGGTGGCGGATCTGTCTATGGGGTCAAGAATTTGGGAAAACGGTAGCGTGGGAAGGTTGGAATCGCCGAGAAGAAGTACCTGCCTGGAACGGAAAATCATCGGGAGCGCCTGGAGCGGCGTAACCGCATCCGCATCGAGGCATATCGCGATGTCAAAAGAGATTTCTGCGGGAAAAGTCGCTATTTCGGCGAGCGGAAGGATGACTAGCCTGTCTGGGTTCTTTTGACGGAAATCCTTGAAGTGGCGCAAGTTCATCGCGGAAAGTTCGTCTGTCGCGCTTTGAAAGTCTTTAGCGTACTTGGAATGCGCCTTGGGAGAAAGGGAAAACACCGATGGAAAAATCTTGCAGGCGTTCTGGATTTGCAGGGAATGCCAGAATCGCAAAAAATCCGTCGCAATGGATTCTTTTTGAAAGTTGGTTTCTAAAAGAGCCTTCTCCAGATTGTAAAGTCCGAGATTTTCCAGTTCGCGATACTTTGAATTAATCTGCGTATAAATTGGGAACAGGGCGAATGACTCGTGCCATTTTTTGATGAGGGACGCCTGTTCTTCGACCGAAGGGTATTCGGAGGCGCTTGCGAAGGACAGCTCCTGGCAGAGTTCCTCGAATTCGGATTTCGCTTCTCGGCAAAGTCTGCTCAGCGCGTTTGCGTCGGGGATGCGGCTTTGGACGGAGCTGTATTTAGAAAGGATGGCAAGCGAGAGATTCGCCTTTTCGTCTTTGGAAAGCTTTTTCCGAAATTCGAGGAGCCAGTGGATTTTTGATTCGAGCTTTTCCCAGTCCGTATGCTCGAACTTCCAGTCTTTTCCGAAGAGATGCAGTGCCATGACGGAAGTGTTCATGTAGAGTTTTTTGCATTCCTGCAGGCGGATGAGGCTGTCCGTGAGTTCTAGAAGTTCCGTATCTGTCTTTACTGCCTTGGGATTCTTGAGCGTTTTCAAGAGTGTCTTTTTTGCGTCGTGGTAGTATTCCGAAAAGACCTTGAATTTTCTCTTCTGGTTGTTCTTGAGGATTTCTCGAGGAGCGCCCAGCTGCATGTCGATTGATTCGGATGTATAAATCGGTGAACCGTTTCGGCGAAATTCCGACCAGGTTTTTCCAGCCCTGGGAAGAGCGGTGAGGGTTTCTTTGTAAGTGTCCCAGTCTTTGGATTCCAGGTCCCAGCTTTCGAATGAGGGCGTCTCGGAATTGAATTCCGGCGTAATCGCTTCGCTGATGTGGGATAGCGCGGAAATGTCGATGTTCTCGTCGAAAATGAATTCTCCGGAAACGCTTTTGGCGAGCGTCGCGAGGGTCTGGTACTTGGAATCGGCGCTTTCTAGCTTTTGGAGAATTTCTGCCTTTTGGGATTCGCGGATGAAGGAAATCGAGATTCCCTTGAATGCGGCGAGCGCTTTTTTCGCTTCGGGCCTTGCCTGGCGTTCCAGAATGTCCTGGATGGTTCCTAGCGCCTGGTGGAAGCTTTCGCGGCTTAGGTTTTCGGATCCGTTGAATGTGGAATCCTGCCAGACTTTTTTCGTTGAAATCCTGTTTAGGGCGATAAGCGATTCCGAAAAAGTGGAATTTCCCGGAGGAATCGGCAGGTTCACCGTCTTGTTGTAATCGATTAGGAGCTTTCGGACGGAGGCGAGGACTTCCCGTGATTTTTCGAGAGTCGTGTCGCTTTGAATCGGTGCTTGCGAATCCTGAATCTCTTCGAGGCGCAACCGGGAAATCTTTTTTCGGTAAGCGACCAGTACTTTTTTCCCGCGGGAAACGTTTTCGGAAACCAGGTTTGCCGCGAGGCGTTCCTTCTCGGAACCGGGTGGGGTTTCGATGACTTCGATTTTATTTTTTGAAGAAAGCGTTTCGACGAGAATTGCGTTCGCTTCGGAGTCCATAGGGCGGATTAGGTAATGTTCGGTCGGATCGAAAATCTCGTCGGGATTTTTTTCATCGATGTCAGAATCGACAACGTGGAAACCGTTTGGGGAAAGAAGCTCCTTTGCCGGAAAATCTTCCGCCCGGAATTCTTCGTTCCATTTGTCGGCTTCGGAATCCTGATGGGCGAGAAGGCTCGCCGCATCGAAAAAACCGAGGAACATTCCGCGCGAAGTACTTTTCCATCCGGCAACGGCATCGACCGCCCGCTCGACGGCAAGAAAATATTTCTTTGCTTGGAATGACGCACCGTCCCAAAAAATCCTTGCGGGCGGAAGTTCGATCGAATCCTTGTTTTTTATTCGCAGCGGGACATTCTCGACTGGCGATATGCTTTTCGGGGAAACGGTTAGTCCTTTTGCGTCAAAAGAGAGCGGAATGAAGAGCAGCGGGGCTGTGTTCTGGGAACGCAAAAATCCGACAGACAGGAAAAGGTTCTGCGAACCTGTTTCCGTCTCCATAGTGCGGCTTGCTTTTCGAAAATCTTCAAACATCGCCTTTTGCTCTTCTTTCGTAAAGTCGGGGCTTGTCGGCGCAAAAAGGGAAAGCGGCAGGGCGATGGGCTTCCGGTACCATTTTTCTAGGAAGGGAATGCCGTCTTCCGCGATGACCGGCGTCTGGAACTTGGCTTTTGAACGGATATTTAGAAATCTGCTTTTTGACTCCAGGTCAAAGGAAGCTGTTCGTAGGTCGTGGATTTTGGAAAAAAGAGCGTCCGCCATATACACGCAATATAATTTCAAATTTTTGGAAAGAGAAACTTTTTTGCGCTCTGGATGGCTTCGTGGATGGAAAGGCTTTTCGGGCTTGTCAGAAGCCCGGATTCGCGGCAAACTTCCCCGAGCAGTTTTTCGGGAGAGATGCCTGCGTCGCGTTCTCCGCGGATACTTGCTGCATGTTCCCGCTTGGAAAGCTTTTTCCCGGATGGCGAAAGCAGGAGCGGATGATGCAAAAAGAGCGGCGGAGAAGTCCTTCCGAGAGCCTTTGCCAAGGCAATCTGGCGGGCGGTTGAATCGAGAAGGTCCTTGCCGCGGACGACAAGCCCGACGCCTTCCTCGAAGTCGTCGGCGACGACGGCGAACTGGTAAGTCCATTGCCCGAGCCTGTCCCTTACCGGAAAGTCTCCGCATTGCCTGCTCGGATTTTCGCGGAATTTTCCGAGAAGAAGATCCTCCCATTCGACCGTTTCGTTCGGGGTCTTGAACCGGACGGCAAAACCTTTTTCAAAGGGAAGTTCCCGGTTGCGGCAGTGTCCCAGGTAGATGGCTTCGCCGTGCGGATTTGCCGGGTTGGTTTCGAGTGTGAATTTCCGGGAACAGTCGCAGGCGTAAAGCAAGGATTTGAACTTTAACTGTTCAAAGAATTTTTCGTAGCGCGCTCCGTTTTGGCTCTGGATGGATTCCGCTTCCCAAGCGAAGCCGATCCATTCCAGGTCTTCGCGGATGGCGTCGATGTAGGCGGACCTTGTGCGGCTCTGGTCGTGGTCTTCGATGCGGAGGCGGACGCGGTATCCGAGCTTTTCGGCGGCGGCATAGACGAATAGGGCGGAGAGAACATGCCCGCGGTGCAGGAAACCGGTCGGGCTGGGGGCAAAGCGCGTGAACGGCATGGTTGTCTTTACCATTTTTCTATCCATGTTTTCAATATAGCTTTTGGGGGAGACAGATAATTGGCAATTGGCAATTAGCAATTAGCAATTAGGGATTAGGTTGCTGAGCGAGTCGTTGTCAGAATTTAGAGCTGAGAGTTTTGAGCTTGGCTGATAGTGAATAGCCAATAGTTGTTAGTTGGGAGGAAGCAGGCTTGGATCGGCTCGGAACGGGCGAAAAATTACGCAAGTTTTGCCACAAATTGTACTTCCGAGAGAATTTTTACAATTAGTTGACAAAGCTTTTTTTTTTCTTATGTTTTTAGAAAAGGATAAGGTTATGTACATGTTTGCGGACGGATTTAGTTTGAAATCTCTTCAACGAAAGTTCGGGAAAAAGCTGTTCGGGCTTATGGGGAAGCCTTTTCTGGCTATCGGCGCGCTTTGACCGTAGAAGTTCCACTTAAAAAACGAGGTAAATCCATGAGTGATTCCACACGAAGTAAATCAAAAAAAACCATTAATGTCTATCTGGTGATTGGCGAGCCCAATATGGGAAAAAGCACCGCGATTCGTCACTTGGTTGCTTTCACAGAAAGGGGAAAAGCCCTTTTCGAAAAAGAGCTTCTTACCGTTTATCCTTCACCGTTCATCATTAGTTTTTATGGCTACCAGGCTCTGCAGGAAAGTGGAATTTCCCCGCAAGATTTTATCCAATTTGTCAAAAATCAAGCAAAACAGCCGGAAAACCTTATTCTGGCACTTCGCCTGAATGCAACCAATGGCAATAAGAATGTTGGTGCTTTCCCGGATGCTAACGCCTACATTCAGGCGTTCATAAAAGCCGGATGGACAATTTCCAAAAGCGTCGTTTTGGACGATTCCGGCAACGCGAAATATCCAAAAAATTGGAACGCTTTGTCCGTTTTGTCGAGACCCGCTCAAGGCAAAGCGGTTCCCACCAATCGAATGGCTGCAAATACTCGGATATATTTTGGATGGATTTGAAATGGATAATTCTACACAAGGTAAAATCAATCTGAAACAACTCCAGAAGAAGTCCAACGAAATGCTGAATCAGCTTATTCTGAAATTTCCACAGAATCTAGACGATTTGTCGGTCGATAACATAAAAAAATATAATGCGATCAATTCGACAATCCGCCTGATCCAGGCCCAGCAGCGTCTTGATGACAGGAAAAAGCTCGCCCTGGTTTCGGTTGTTTCGAGCGTTGTGTGTTCCGGCGCCTTTTTGTTATTCTTCGCCAAACTTTTCTTGTAAGGTGCGAAAATGAACTTTCAACATCAAATATCGGAGATAAACATGAAAAAAATCATCTTTGTTCTCTGCTTGCTGTGCCTTGCCGCTTCCGCTTTTGCGGCGAACTGGACCGGGGCGACAAGCGAGCCGGAGAACAGCAAAAAGATAAACGGCAAGATCTTTTACGTGATTACGAGCGCCGAGGAACTCGCCTGGTTTGCCGCCCAGGTAAACGGCGGCAGGACGGCTATCAATGCGGTCCTTGCGAACGACATCCGTTTTATGGACGATACGAGCAAGACCAGCTCCGTGAACTGGACGCCTATCGGGAAGGATTCTTCGGCGATATTCAATGGAATTTTTGACGGCGCCGGGAAGACGATTTTCGGGCTGTATTGCGAGCAAGGGACGTATGCCGGGATATTCGGGGTGACGAACTCGAATGCCGTCATCCGGAACGTGTCTTCACGAAAGGCGTCGATAAAGGAGGGTAGATATGCGGGAGGGATCGTTGCCTTGAATGCGGGGACGGTGACGGGCTGCATGAACAGCGGCACGGTCTCCTCCTCCACCTACTCCACCTACTCCTACAGTGGCGGGATAGCGGGCTGGAACAGAGGGACGATTTCGGACTGCACGAACAGCGGCGCGGTCTCCTCCTCCACCTACTCCTCCTACAGTGGCGGGATAGCGGGTTCGAACAGTGGAACGATTTCGGGTTGCACGAACAGCGGCGCGGTCTCCGCCGCCGCCTACTCCTACAGTGGCGGGATAGCGGGCTGGAACGGGGGAACGATTGCGAACTGTAAAAACTTGGGCCGGTTATCTTCAAAGGGTTCGGGAGGACTTGTCGGCCGTAATGCTTCCAAGAAATCGCTATCCAACAGCTTCAGCGTAACAGATAGCGCAAGAGCCGGGATTATCAATTCCGATTCCGGCACGGTCACCAACTGCTACTACGATTCCGATGTCTTGCCCGGTCTTTCTACGGTCGCCCCGAATTCGGGAATGCATACGTCCGACATGCAGAGCGACCGCTTCGCCTGGATCCTCAACACCACGAATGGCACGGCTGCGCACAGCGGCGTCTGGAGCCGCGACAGCGTGGGCTATCCGATTTATGCGGATTCCATCCACAAGCCCATCTACAAGATAGTCTTTGACGACGACGGCGCGACCACGAACCGCTACACGAATTACAAGGGCCAGGTCTCGTTCCCGGAGGATCCCGAAGCGCCCGAGGGGAAAATGTTCAGCGGGTGGTACACGGACGGTGGCGTCAAGGTCAAGGAATCGACCGTCTTTTCTGGCGACCAGACCGTGAACGCGGTTTATATCGATGTCTCGGACGTCTATTTCTCCATCCGCTTTTTCAACGCTGACTCGGCGCTCCTCGATTCGCAGTCTGTGCAGTACGGCAAGACGCCGATCTACAGCGAAACCCCGACGCTAGCCTCGACGGCACAATACAGCTATACGTTTGCCGGCTGGCAGGTCGAACCCACCGCCGCCACCGAGAACTTCGACTACTACGCGGTCTATACGGAAACGCTCAACGCCTATGTTGTCCGGTTCTTTGACTATGACGGAACCGTACTGCAGTCTTCCTCTTACCTCTACGGCGCAATTCCCGGAATGGCCACGGCGCCGACCCGCAAAAGCACGGTCGCTTACAACTATACCTTTGCCGGCTGGAATCCTGCGGTCGTAAAGGTTTCTCGGGCGATGGACTACACGGCTCTCTACGATTCGTCGAAAGTCCGGTACACGGTTACGTTCATGAACGGAAACGAGGTGTTTGCCAAGGTGCAGACGCCCTATGGCGAAGCGGCGGTCGCCCCGAATCCCGACCCTGCCCGGGAAGGCTACAAGTTTGTCGGATGGAACAAGTCGTTCTCGAACGTAACGTCCGATATGACCGTTCTCGCCCTCTTCGAAGAACTTGTCTATCGTAACATCGTCATCAGTCGCGGAGACGGCGAGGATGAAACCATCCAAGTCGAAGAGGATTCGCTCTTCACGCTTCCCGAGGCGCCGAAAAAGGAAGGCCACCTGTTTATCGGTTGGTATGATGCCAACGGGAACTTCCTCGGAAATGCGGGCGATACCATTAAAATCAAGGTCGATATTCAGATTGTCGCCCATTTTAAAGCCGTTTCGAGTTCCAGCAGCGAAAAGTCCAGTTCCAGCATGGCGAAGTCTTCTTCAAGCGCTGGAAAATCTTCATCGAGTATCGGGAAATCTTCGTCGAGCGTTGAAAAATCCTCGTCGAGCGTTGAAAAATCCTCGTCGAGCATCGGGAAGTCTTCTTCGAGTGGCGAAAAATCTTCGTCGAGTTCTTTGGGCGAAGGCAAAAGCAGCTGTTCAAGTGAAGGGCCCGAGGCTATCCTAGCCAAGGTTCCCGCTCTGACTTGGACGGCTACGGCAAGTGGACGCTCGTTCCGGATTCACGCGGCGCCTGTCGGCAAGCCTTATGCGCTTTTCGACCTGCAGGGAAAGGTTCTTGCCAAGGGACGCGTTGAAAGTTCCGAGATGACGATTCTCGCTCCGCGGGCGGGGAGCTTCATTGTTCGCATCGGGACGCATACGGTTCGGATGAATGCGAAGTAATCTGTTTGAAAACGCTTAAAAGAGATACCCGCCGGCGAAGCCGGCGGTTCTTCATATGCGGGCCCTGCCCTAGGATGCCAGCTACGCGTCACG